>NZ_JAYMFF010000023.1:0-48861 GCF_035989245.1 Adlercreutzia wanghongyangiae
GGCGGGCGGGCTGAAGCCCGCCCCTACGGGGGTTGATATCTGGAATGGCCGCGGGGAAGAGGATGCAAGGTTGACTTATATCTACCAAACTTGTTGATTATTTATCGCAAAACGATTGTGATACAATGCCCGCACGGTGCTTCGCCATTCGGGCAGCTTCGCGAAAGGAGCTGCTTATGGAACCACAGACGGTTACGGCCACGTGCGAAATCCTCTTAGTCATGATTGGCATCATCGGCCTTATGCTGGTGAGGAGGGAATGACGAACAGCTGAGATTGGAAAAGAGAAAACCCCGCGGAGTTTGCAGGCTTAGCGGGGTTTAATCACCAAACAATGCTGCCCGACAAGGCGGGGCATCGTTCGTTTCGCATTGTAGCACAGGCGCGACGATGGCTGCAACGCCGCCTTTGGCGGGTGCGGCGAAGCACTGCGCGCAGACAGATTGGGGCGAGGCATGGCAGATCGCGGGTCGCTTGAAGCGGCGCAGGAGATTCTGAGAACGCACTTCGGCTACGATCGGTTTCGGCCGGGCCAGGAGGCGGTCGTGCGCGCGGTGCTGGCGGGGCGCGATGCGTTGGCTGTGATGCCCACGGGTGCGGGTAAGTCCATTTGCTACCAGGTGCCGGCCGTGGTGCTGCCGGGTCTGACGGTGGTGGTGAGCCCGTTGGTGTCACTCATGGCCGACCAAGTGCGTTCGTTGAAAGAAGCGGGGGTGCGGGGTTCGTACCTGAACTCCACGCTGACGCCCGCTCAGCAGTCCGAGGTGTTGGCCCGGGCGCGAGCCGGCGCCTACGATGTGATGTACGTGGCTCCCGAGCGTCTGGCTGACCCGCGCTTCGTTCAGTTCGCCGCTGAGGCGGCCATTCCCTTCGTGGCGGTGGACGAGGCCCACTGCGTGTCCCAGTGGGGACAGGACTTCCGTCCTTCCTATTTGGCTGTCGGCGACTTCATCGCCGCGCTGCCCACCCGTCCTGTGGTGGCGGCTCTGACGGCGACGGCCACCGAGCGCGTGCGCGCCGACATTGTGCGGCTCCTCGGCCTGCGCGAGCCGGCCCTCACCGTGACCGGCTTCGACCGCCCGAACCTGCGCTTCGCGGTAGAGCGCTGCGAGGCCAGGCGGAAGACGGCGCGGCTGGATGCCTTCATCGATGAGCGTCAGGCAGAAAGCGGCATCGTGTACTGCGCCAAGCGCGCCACCGTGGAAGAGGTGTGCGACCATTTGCGCGAACGGGGCATTGCCGTCACGCGCTACCACGCGGGGCTGTCCGCAGCGGAACGCGAGCGCAACCAGCGTGCCTTTGTGGCCGATAACGCGCCGGTGATGGTGGCCACCAACGCTTTCGGCATGGGTATCGACAAGTCGAACGTGAGCTACGTGGTGCACTACAACATGCCCGGCTCGGTGGAGGCCTACTACCAGGAGGCGGGCCGTGCTGGCCGCGACGGCTCGCCGGCCGACTGCCTGCTTCTGTGGTGCGATGCCGACATCGCCACGGGCCGCTTCTTCATCGAGCAGGAGTCGTCCAACGAGGCGCTTACACCCGAGGAGGCCGAAGTGGTGCGCGCCGGTCGACGCCGCATGCTGGAGGCCATGGTGGGCTACTGCTATACCACCGACTGCCTGCGCCGCTACCTGTTGCGCTACTTCGGGGAAGGGGTGGGTACAACCGGCGCGCCCCAGGAGGTCACCCTCTCCGGTGGCGAGCGCTGTTGTTCGAATTGCGCGGGGGAGATGGAGGTGGTCGACGTGACGGCCGAGGCGCGGGCGGTCATGCGCTGCGTGCACGAGCTGCGCGGTCGCTTCGGCAAGACCGTGGTGGTGGACGTGCTGCGCGGCGCCGATACCGAGGCCATCCGCTCCCGGGGCCTTTCCCGGGCTGCGGCTTACGGCAGCTGCAAAGCCGCGCGTCCGCTGCTCATGGAAGTAGTGGAGCTGCTGGCCGCGGGCGACTACCTGACCATCACCGAGGGGAAGTACCCCGTGGTGTGCGCTGGCGGCCGCTATCGCGAGGCGGCGCGCGATGACTTCCGGCTGCTCATGAAGCGCCTGCCGGCGAAGACCGCCCGGGCTGCAGTGCCGAAAGCCACGGCGCCGGCGGAACTTTCCCCATCCGATCAGGCGCTGTTCGACCGTTTGCGCGATTTGCGCAAACGGCTGGCCGACGAGGCGGACGTGCCGCCCTATGTGGTGTTCCCCAACACGGCCCTGATGGCCATGGCTCGTCAGCGTCCGACTACCCGCACGGCGTTTCTGGAGGTGCCCGGCGTGGGCGAGAAGAAGCTGGCCTCTTACGGCGAGTCTTTCCTAGAGGAGATCGCTACATTTGTCGCCGAAGAAGAAGTGCCGTAGTGCGCTATGCGCGCGGATAGCCTCGGCAGCTTCCGATTCCCGGCGCCGTGCTCGCGCGCTTCCCCGTTACATCCTTGTTTCTGGGCGAATTGCGGCGCGTGCGGCTCATGATTCGCGGTAGCATGGTGCCATGCACGTTCGACCCTAAGGAGCACCATGACGAAAATTCAGATGACCACGCCGCTGGTGGAGATGGACGGCGACGAGATGACCCGCATCATCTGGCAGATGATCAAGGACGAGCTGATCTGCCCCTTCGTGGACCTCAAGACCGAGTACTACGATCTGGGCCTGGAGAATCGCAACGCCACCGATGACATGGTCACCATCGAGTCGGCCGAGGCCACTCAGCGTCTCGGTGTGGCCGTGAAGTGCGCCACCATCACGCCGAATGCCGCGCGCATGGACGAGTACGACCTGAAGGAGATGTGGAAGAGCCCCAACGGCACCATCCGCGCCATGCTGGACGGCACGGTGTTCCGCACCCCCATCATCGTGAAGGGCATCGAGCCCTGCGTGCGCAACTGGGTCAAGCCCATCACCATCGCCCGCCACGCCTACGGCGATGTGTACAAGAACACCGAGATTCGCGTGCCCGGCCCCGGCAAGGTGGAACTCGTCTACACCGGCGACGACGGCACCGAGATTCGCGATCTGGTGTTCCAGTTCGAAGGTCCCGGCGTGGCCCAGGGCATGCACAACCTGGACGCCTCCATCGCCAGCTTCGCCACTAGCTGCTTCGAGTACGCGCTCGACACCAAGCAGGATTTGTGGTTCGCCACCAAGGACACCATTTCCAAGAAGTACGACCACCGCTTCAAGGACGTCTTCCAGGAGATCTATGACGACCAGTACGCCGCCCGCTTCGAGGAGGCCGGTATCGAGTACTTCTACACGCTCATCGACGACGCCGTGGCCCGCGTCATGAAGGCCGACGGCGGCTTCATCTGGGCCTGCAAGAACTACGACGGCGACGTGATGAGCGACATGGTGTCGTCGGCCTTCGGCTCGCTGGCCATGATGACCTCGGTGCTCGTGAGCCCGGCGGGCGTCTACGAGTACGAGGCGGCGCATGGCACCGTGCAGCGCCACTACTACAAGCACCTGGAGGGGAAAGAGACCTCCACGAACTCCGTGGCCACCATCTTCGCCTGGTCGGGCGCTTTGCGCAAGCGCGGTGAGCTGGACGAGCTGCCCGAGCTTGCGGCCTTCGCCGACCGCCTGGAGAAGGCCACGATCGACACCATCGAGGCCGGCGAGATGACCGGCGACTTGGCTCGCATCACCACGCTCCCGAACCCTGTGACCCTTTCCACGGGCGACTTCATCAAAGCCATCGCGCGTCGCCTCGCTGCTTAGGGACGGGATGTTCTGCCTCCCGGGCCGGTTCCGGTCAAGAACGGGCCCGGTTTTTGCACGAGATCGCGACTTATGAGCGTCTGAGCGAGTCCGTTTGATTTCTCGAATGGGTCTCGAACGCTCGCGACCTGGTGTTTTGCGAAAGACAGGGCGCGGAATCGGTCGCTTTGCCTCTTCGAGACGCTTATAACTCGATATTTCGTGCAATTCGAGGCAGTTCGCTGACCGAGAAGTGGAAAGAGGCCTTGGGTTCCAGGTTTCGCGCAAAATAGGATGCTCCATCGGACGCGCACGCAGCCCTCCTGCCTTAAGATGGGAGGGCTGTTTTGCCGAAAGGATCACCGGTGCACCTCCTCTTCGAAGGTGCGCCGGCACAGGGAAGGGGAGCGTATGGGACGCATCGAGTTGGAAATTTACACGCCGCATTACGTGCCGACGGGCAACGAGGTGGCCGTCATCGACACTTCGAAGGGTGTGGTGCGCGTGCAGCTGTTCGGTCGCGAGACTCCGGTAACGGTGGGGAATTTCGTGGAGCTGGCCGCCAAGGGCTTCTACGACAACCTGAAGTTCCACGCGCGCAAGGAAGGCTCGGTGGTGCTGGGCGGCTGCCCGGTCACACGGTCGATGGGGCCGGCCCAGGTGCTGGCGGCCGTGAAGGGCGTCATCCGCGGCATGCATCCTGGCACGGGCGATGCGCGCTACACCATCATCGACGAGTGGGAGGGCAATCCGCTGAACAAGCACGAGCTGGGCAGCTTGTGCCTGGCTCATAAGTCGGCACCGAACTCGGGCAGCTGCCAGTTCTATTTCTCGCTGGGCACCCAGCCCGAATTCGACGATCAGTACACAGTGTTCGGTCGTACGATCGAGGGTATCGAAGTGGTCGAGAGCCTGGCCATCGGGGATGCCATCAGGGGCATCGTCATCGAGGGGGCCGACGAGGACGCGCTGGCTCGGGCCATCCAGCAGGAAACGCCCCGGCCGCCCACGCCGCGTGAGGCTATGGCCGAGCTGGAGCGCCAGCGCGCCGAACGCGAGGCGGCTGCATCGGCTGCCGCAGCCGAGACGGCGGAATAGCGGGTAAGCCCTTTTGCGGGGAATAATGCCGTAGGGGCGGCCTTCAGGCCGCCCGGAGCTGGCCAAGACCGAAGGGGACGCCCGGAATACACCCGTATGCGAAGCGGTCCCGGCGGGAATTGCTCCTGCCGGGACCGCTCGTTTGATCATGGTTTGCTTACGACATCCTACACGCCTTCGTGGTTCTCCACGAGGTCAATCAGTTCCTGCTGCTTGTGCACGTCCAGCTTGCGGTAGATGTTCTCGATATGGGTACGCGCCGTGCCCTGGGCGATGTGCAGGTCGCGGGCGATGATCGCCAGGGTGCGCCCGTAGGCCAGAAGCACAATGACCTCGCTCTCGCGCGGGGTAAGGCCGAAGTCGCGGGCCACGGCGGCGCAGTGTCGCTCGATGCGCCCTGGTTGGTCGGCGTCGCTCGTCTCGCCCTCGGCATCCCTCCGCTGATGCTCGGCGTTTGCCGCATCGGCATTCTCGCGCCGGCCTTCCCGCAGCGACTCGGACAGCTGGGCCACTGTTCCCTCGGGCAGCACCAGGAATGCAACCACCACCAGGCACAGGATGGCCGCCATGGCCACCACGGTGGCGTGCACCTCGCCGCTGATGACGAGCGCGTCCACGATATGGCTCGCGACGTTGCCCAGGGCCATGCCGCAGAACATGAAGGCCACGCCCAGCCCGAAGATGTACAGGGCGTTCTCGTTGCGCCGGCGGGCGGCGTCCACGAACAGCACCCAGGTGAGAATGTCGAAGAACTCGTAGCCCACGTTGATGATGAGCAGCGAAATGGCGGCATGGGAGTCGAACAGCAGCGCGATGGCCACGTAGCCGGCTACCATGATGGGCAGCGAGAGCCGATAGATGAACGTGGCGTTGAATCGGTCGCGCACCTTCGCCACGATGGCGAAGAACGCAATGCCCACGACTACGAGCGAGAACACCGGGCTGCCGCCCAAAAAGGCCAAGGGATCGGTGCCGGTGTTCAGAGTGTCGAACATACGGCAGAGCAGCGAGAAGGTCATGATGGAGAACATGAGCTTGCCCAAGCCCAGGGGCACGTTGCGCGCGGTGCGGCGACTTTCGGGGGCGGGCTGGCCCGCGACCTCGTTGGCATCGGCGCAGGGAACGGCTTCGGCCCCGTCACGCGGTGCCGGCTCCTGCGCGCGCCCGACGGCGCGCCCGAAAAGCTCGCCCATCGAATGCCCCGTGCGACCGGCGTGGAAGGCGAGCAGGGCGAAGGAGAGCAACGGCACCGCCACGAAGCCCATGAAGCTCGTCTGGCTTCCCGCCAGGGCCACGGCCACCGCCGTGACTACCGCCGCGGCCGGCGAGGCGAAGGCGGCGAACTGCACTGAGTGATGGGAGAACCGGTCGCCCCACAGCACCTGCAGGGGACCTGCCCCCAAGCCGCCGGTTGCGAATCCGCAGACCATCAGCAGGTTGTTATTCAGGTAGATGGCCAAGGGGATAAGCAGGCCGCTGGCCAGCAGCGCGAACGGGGTGACGCGGAACAGCGTCCGGCGCACGGGGGCGACGGCGGTGCCTCCCTTGCGGCAGAGCAGTGCCACTACCGCGGCGCATACCGCCCCGCAGGCCAAGTACACCCAGTGGGTGGGCATGGCGGCGGGAAGCACCAACGGCGCGCCCAAGCAGAACACGATCCATGCGCGGCAAAGGCCGAAGCCCAATACGATAATGAGGAAGTCGAGCACGAGCGTATCGCCGGCGGCGCCGAGGGGCGCAGGGGCGCCTGCTACCGCCGTCGGTTGCGGCGCCGGCTCGCTCGCGCTCTTGGGCGGTGCGGCAGCGGCCGCCGTTTCAGCGGCATCGCTCGCAGTTGCGGTGGCATGGTCGGGCATGCGCGTATTCAGTGGCACAGCTGATCCCCTCCCCCAAGGTGCGTGCTCTCAAGATCGGTATAGTAGCGTAACGGGCGTTCTATTGGCCTTCTATCATAGGCAAACGGGGCTTTTACGCCTATCGGATCGAGAATCGTAGAAGCTCTGACCAGGGGTTTCTCTGCGGGTCTACGAAAAAATATTTCTGAAATCCGACGGATGCTCAGATGTGCCCTTTGCCGCCGAACCGTAATCTAGGGAACCGTAAGAGCGGACGAGAGCCGCAAGGGGAGGGGCCCGGCGCCGGTGCGGCGGGCGGCCCTTGGAAGAGGCCCGGAGCGGAGAGGCTCCGGCGTTCCGCACGATCACAGGAGGAAGGAACATCATGAACAAGGATGCGAACCTCGGCGTTTCCCGCCGCTCGTTCCTGAAGGGCGCGGGTCTGGCCGCGGCCGCCATGGCGGGCACGGCGGCGCTGGCCGGCTGCTCCAACGAGGGCGGCGCCGGCGCGTTGGCCGACACCGGCGACTGGATGCCGGCCAACTGGGACTACGAGTGCGACCTGCTGGTCATCGGCTACGGCGGTGCGGGCATGTGGGCGTCGCTCATCGGCGCCGACGAGTGCGGCCAGGAAGTGCTGGTGCTGGAGAAGGCTCCCGAGCGCGGCGGCGGAAACAGCTCCATCAACAACGGCGAGTGGACCATCGTGGAGGAGTCCGAGAAGGAGCGCTTCAAGGACTACATCCGCGCCTTCACCAAGGGCAAGACGCCCGATGCCATGATCGAGGCCTGGGTTGAGGAGTGTGCCCGCAACACCGAGTACGCCGACAAGTACGGCATGACCTACGAAGTGGTGGAGCAGGCCCTGGCCGGCGCCATCCCCGAGTACTACTTCCTGGACGACAACGCCTACGAGGGCTCTTGCAAGCTGTCCTCCGTCGACGGCTTCGGCATGCTGTCCTTCCATGAGCTGGACGCGCAGCGCGAGGCCCTGGGCGTGCAGGTGCTGTTCGACTGCCATGACGAGCGCCTCATCCAGAACCCGGCCACCAAGGAGATCGTGGGCGCCTACACCATGATCGGCAACGAGGAGAAGACCGTGAAGGCGCGCAAGGGCGTCATCATGACCATCGGCGGCTTCGAGTTCAACGAGGAGCTGAAGAACCAGTACCTGAAGTGCTCGCCTTTCAAGTTCGAGGGCTGGCAGTACAACACCGGCGACGGCATCAAGATGGTGGAGGACGTGGGGGCCAAGCTGTGGCACATGGACATGGCCATTTCTATGTACTCCATGTGGACCCGCGATCCCGAGTACGACTTCTCCATTCTGTACTTCATGCCCGGCTTCAGCTACTTCAACGTGAATCGTCTGGGCCGCCGCTTCGTGAACGAGAACAACATGGGCTCGCCGCACAACGGCTGGCACACCCTGCTGTCCTTCGACGACGGCATCGCCGACTTCGACCGCATCCCGTCGTGGGGCATTTTCGACCAGAGCTGCTTCGACGCCGGCAAGCTGTCCACCAGCCAGGGCGACTTCTTCGAGTGCGGCAACTTCGCCAGCGACCTGCCGGATTCCATCCGCGCTTGGGACGGCTGGAGCCAGGACAACAAGGCCGAGCTGGAGCGCGGCTGGATTCTCACCGGCGCCACCATCGAGGAGCTGGGCCAGAAGATCAAGGAGTTCGACCCGCTGATGGACGTGGACGCCCTGAAGGCCACCTTCGATGAGTACCAGGGCTTCTGCGCCGCCAAGAAGGACGCGCGCTTCGACCGCTCCGAGGACACCCTGGTGCCGCTTGATGCCGGCCCCTACTACGCCGTGTCCATCTATCCCGGCTCCTGCTCCACTCTGGGCGGCCCCATGAAGAACGAGAACGCTCAGGTGCTCGATCCGGCCCAGAACCCCATCCCGCGTCTGTACGCGGCCGGCTGCTTCGGCAACTTCCAGAGCCACACCTACGGTATCACCGGCGGCAACAACGCCGAGAACCAGGTGTGGGGTCGCATCGCCGCCCGCCACGCCGCTGGCCTGGACGCTTGGGACGCCGAGTAGCCCGCAGGTGAAACACGCGGCTTGATGCCGATTCGGCAGGGTGCGGCGCTTCGTGCCCGTGCCCTGCCGGCGGCGCCCCGGCCTTATGCGAGGCCGTGTCCTCAACCGCGTCGAGAAGAGAGGAACGAAGTGATGGAACGCGAAACGTTCGCTATCAACCGTGGTCGCACCTTGGCGGCCGTTCTCGTTGCGGTGCTCGCGCTGGCGGCGCTGACGGCCGGTCTTATGGGCTGCGCGCCGCAGCAGAAGGCCGCCGATACGGGCTCGGGTTCGGGGGCGGCCGCCGAGGAGGCCGCCGACGACCCCATGGCGGGGCAGCCGGTGAACTGGACCATGGAGTCCGAGTGCGCCACCTGCCACACCTCCGAGGCCGAGTCGGCCGTTGATACGGCCTGCCCGCAGGGCGTGGCTCACGAGGCCGAGGGAATCACCTGCGTGCAGTGCCATACCGACGAGACGACGCTGTCCGGTGAGCATGCCGACGTGAAGTTCGGCGACAAGCCGGCCACCAAGGCCACGGTGGACACGGTGGATCCGGCCACGTGCATCAGCTGCCACGGCGATCTGGCCGAGGTGGCGGCGCTGACGGCGGAGTCCACGGCGCTGACCGACGACAAGGGCACCACAGTGAACCCGCATGAGCGTCCGGCCGGTGCCAAGCACGAGGAGTTCCCCGCCACGTGCACCGATTGCCACAACAACCATTCGAAGGATCTGCCGAAGGACGCCATGAAGTACTGCGCCCAGTGCCACCACCGCGGCGTGTTCGAGTGCGGCACGTGCCACGAGCTGCGCGACCGCGAAGTGGCCTAACGGCAACCCTCGCTTTTCCCGCGCCGGGGCGGCACCTCCCTCCCGCTTCCCCGGCATTATCGGCCCGACCGCCTCCCCCCCCCATCCCGCGGTCGGGCTTTTTGGTTGCTGCGCCGCGCCTGATGCGTGCATAGCAATGAGATGCCGTCGTTCGGTAACTGAACCCTCCCTTTTCTGCATGAGATCGCCGTATACGAGCGTCTCGAGTTGCTTGAAGGGACGTGCTTTGAAAAGGGTCTCGAATAACACCAGTTCAGAGTCTTATGATTTGCGACTTTCTTCTCGGGATCGCGCTGTATCTTCTTTCAGACGCTCATAATCGGCGATCTCGTGCAATTTCAGGACTGTTCGTTAACCGAGGCGCCAAAGCCGTGCCACTAGCTCGGAAGCGCGAAGCGCTTTTCTGCTCGATTCCCGCTCCGGCAGATCGAAGGCTTCCCGAGCCGAACTTCGTCGGTAGTCCGCGTGCTCTTCGCTGAACCGAACATTGGCGTTCGCGTCGATGTCGGCACAAAAGACATGTTCGGGGATTTCTGGAACAAAATCGCCCCGCTGATAGCAGCCTGCCACCCCAAGAACGGGGGCCATGGAAACTGATTGAAGGGCGGCCAGTTTCTCTGTGGCTATGCCTGTCTTCTCCAAGGTTTCCCTCGCTGTCGCCTCGCGGGGCGACCCGTCGTTCTTGCCACCTCCGGCGATGCCCTGCCAAACTCCCGTGCCGGAACGCTTCGGCGCCAGGTACTCGGTTTGCCCGGCGTCGAGTCTTCTCAAAAGAACGAGCACTTGAAACGGCGTGCGGCTCACGGGGCAACCATTCCGCGTTTCACGAGGCAGTTCGGCCAGAGCTCTCTCGTCCGCTCTTCTCGGGCGACTTCGGTGACTCTGGTTTCACCAAGGGAGAGCGCCGGGGCTTTTCCAAGGCGGAGTTAAAGCGATCCTCGTTCATGAAGGTGAATCATCGTCCATTTCTGATCCCCTCGAAGCCGCCGAGTTTGAACGGTGCGTAGAAGACGCCGTTTGGCTTAATCGCTCGAGCAGCACGCGAGAACACCTCGGGGGAGTTCGGTGCTTGGCGCATTTGCGGAAGAGAGAGGTTGCGACTTTGGAAGCGAAAGACGGCCGGTCGCTAAAGAGAGGGAGATCAGGTGTCGCTTGTGTTTGAGGCGGGCGGCGGGAAGTGCCTGTGGTGATACGCCCTCAGCTCATGGCGAAGCTGCAGGTGGCGGCTATGGAAAGTTGCGGGACGCACGGGGGCTCTGCCTCTCGTTTTGCGTGAGAGCGCATCGGCTATCTCGATGAATTCGGAAACGCTGTCGATCTGCGATGACGTGACCGTCACGACGTCGAAGCCGTCGGCGAGAAGAGCGTCGCGCCGCCGGGAGTCGCGCGCTCGCTGGTGCCGCTCTGCATGATACGCGAGCCCGTCGTACTCTGCCGCGACACGTGCTTGCGGCCACAGCAGATCGCACACCGCTCGGTTGCTCCGTGCGATGCGGGCCGCTTCTTCTGAGAGCGCAACCGGTTCATTGGCGAGTGCTGGCGGCAGGCCCAGGCCACCGCGGCGCATCGGCGTCAGGAGCAGTACGTTCATTTCCGTCTCTTTCACGGAGGCAGACTTCGCGCAGATGAACGGGATGACCGAGCGCGCTCTCTTCAGGCCCCTGATGCGCTCGGTGCGGTTGATGAATACAGCGAGTCGGCCTGGCGTTGTGAGTTGGGCCCTCACGAGGGTGCTCGGCTGGTCTGAACCCAGGGGGTAGCATCCGCAAAGCTCGTAACCTAAGGCGATGAGCCCGCCTGCGGGGAGGGTTTCAGCCATCTGGACGAGTACGAGCTCGGGGGAGCATACGGCGATGTCGGGAGCGATTTCGAGAAGGGCTCCGCGTGGTAGCGATACGGCGAGTTGATGGAAGCAGACGCGCTTCGTGCGATGGCGTCCCTCTTTGGGTTGAGCGAGGACGTGGAGCGGACGCTCGGCGGTGGCGCCAGCCCATAGCTCGTCGAGTATTCGCTTCAGACTGGGCTTTTTCACGCTCGTGATTGCCGTGCGCACGGCGCTTTCGGTGTCCGCTGCGCGGGAAAGCGAGCTGAGGCCTTTTAGGTGGGACGAGGGGAAGTGTTTCACGTCGCGAAGGCGCAGGTCGTGAAAAGAGCGCAAAGTCAGAGGGTGGTTGCGCGACCATGTCCTGAGGAGGTCCAAAGCGGTTGTGTGGCTAAAAATCAACTTCATGCTTTTCAAGATATCAGGCTTCGATTGCTGCCGATGGTGAGCGCTGCAAATCTATTTAACCGTCATTCATGACCCAAAAGGTATTCTTTGAGTCTCTTGGTGGTGCGCATACTGAGCTGCGGACGAGTCGCCTCGCCTTCTCGGCGTGTTCCAGCTTGCGGCCAATGCTGTTGCTCGCGGGAGCGATAGCGCACGAGGTCTCTTCCTGAAGCAATGGCACACACTAGAAAGCGCCCGGCGACGAGATCGACCAACGATGATTTCGCCGGGATGCGCGGGGTGGCGGGGCCGGTTGGCGTGGGTTCCTCTTGAGGGCATCTAACGGCAGGGCCGGTCGGCGAAGATGTCTTATTCTGCACGAGATCGCCCGCTATGAGCGTCTAGGGGGCATGGAAGGATGCATCCTGAAGCACCCTTCGTAAAACACCAGGTCAGATCGCTATGTGAAAGGCGACTCTATTGCATGTGGCCGATGGCCCCGCCCTCAGACGCTCATAGCGGGCGATCTCGTGCAGAAAGAGGGGGTTTCGCTGACCGAGCATGCGGCGCCGTTTGCAGCCTCTGGTCTTCCAGACTGGTTGCGCGTGTTCTGTGGTTGGGAAATTGTGCTCGATTTTGGCAAAAGCGTGTCTCATCAGGAAAGGTCGCAAGCCCGTCCGACTAGTCCATCCTGCAAGTCACTTGGCTGCTCTGTCCTGCAAGTCCGCCAACTACTTCGCGAGCGCCTGGGGAAGCACCTCGGGGTTCACGCAGTTCTCCGGCGCGCGGCCCAGCACTACATCGATGGCGTTCTGAGTGCAGCGGCACCGCAGCTCGGCGGCCGATTCCTCCGACCAGTAGGCCGCATGCGAGGTGAGCACCGTGCGGGGCGCGTGCATGATGGGGGCGTTAGGCGAGACGGGCTCGTGCTCGAACACGTCGATGCCGGCGCCCCACAACTTGCCCGCACGCAAGGCGGCGGCCACGGCGTCGTTGTCGATGACCGCGCCGCGCGAGGTGTTCACCACGATGGCGTCGTCCTTCATGAGCTGGATGTTCTCGGCGTTCAGCAAGTGGCGGGTGGCCGGTACGAGCGCCGTGTGGAAGCTGACCACGTCCGACTCCTTCAGCAGATCCTCGAAGGCGACGTAGGGGAATCCCTCGGGCGTGAAGCGGCCGGGCGTGCCTTCGTGATCCCATACGACCACCTTGAAGCCGAGCCCGCGCGCCTTGCGCGCCGCCGCGCGCCCGATGTGCCCGTAGCCCGCCACGCCGAAGGTGCGTCCGCGCACTTGGCCCAGGGGCTGGCGGCGGTGGAAGTCCCATACCCCTGCGCGCATGTCGGCGTCGATCTCGTTTACGCGTCGCAGGCAAGCGAGCGCAAGGGCGATGGCGTGATCGCTCACCACCTCGGTGCCGTAGCCTACCACGTTGCACACGGCGCATTTGTCGGCTGTGGCGGCGGCCACGTCGATATTGTCCACGCCGGTGCCGGTCTTCGCCACCACCTTCAGCTGGGGCAGCGCCTGGAACACCTCGGCCGTGAAGCTCCCGTAGGAGGTGATGGCCCCGTCGGCCCCGCGCAGGTGCTCGATAATCTCGCCGGGAGTGCGGGCACCCTTGTCGTTGTAACTGAGGAAGCGGATACCGGCCGCTTCTACCATCTTGCGCTCGAAGTCGCAGTCGTCGAAGTCGAAGTCTGCCATCACGATCGTTGCCATACGTTCCTCCCATCCAGTTGTTCTGCTGAGGTCATTGTAGGCAATGGGCTGTTCCGCGCTCGCCAGGGCGTCGGGCCGGTCGGCAAGCTGTTATCGAAGAGGCCGAGTTTCGGAAGGGTTCGGGAGGGGCGTCGGTCGCCGCGGTGTATAGAGGGCCCCCCGTCCCCCTCGAATGGCAGGATGGGCGGCTTGAAAACGCTTCGCGGCCAGGGGAGCCCATTTGTCCTATACTGAGGATCGACCAAGGTCATTCATTCGAATAGAACGGAGTCGAATATGAAGAAACTCGAGGGACGCGTCGCCATTGTGACCGGGGCCAGCTCCGGCGTGGGTCGCGGGCTTGCCAAGGTGCTCGCCGAGAACGGCGCGAAGATCTGCGCCTGCGCCCGCCGCGTCGAGAAGCTGGAAGAGCTGAAGGCTGAGGTGGAGGCCTTCGGCGGTGAAGTGTTGCCGGTGGCGTGCGACGTGACCGACGCCGACCAGGTCGGCAACGTGGTGGCCCAGTGCGTCGAGCGCTTCGGCGGCATCGACATCCTCATCAACTGCGCCCAGGGCGCCATGCAGTACCGCGAGATCAACGACGTGGATGAGGCTTACGCGCTGGAGGCCTTCGAAAGCGGCCCGCTCGCTTCCATGATGTTCATGAAGGCGTGCTTCCCCTACCTGAAGGAGAGCGGTCACGGTCGCATCATCAACACCGCTTCGGCGGCCGGCTACGACGGCAATGCGGGCTTCGGCGCCTACGGCATGGCCAAGGAGGCCATCCGCGCCATCACGCGCACGGCGGCCAACGAGTGGGGCCGCTACGGCATCACCGTGAACGTGTTTCTGCCCATCATCGCCACCGACTTCTTCCGCGAGACCCAGCCCGAGGCTCTGAAGAATCTGGAGTCGAAGACGCCGCTGGGCTACATCGGCACCACCGAGAAGGACTGCGCCCCGCTCATCGTGCTGCTCGTCAGCGACGAGGGCGGGTATTTCACCGGCCAGTCCTACATGGTGGACGGCGGTATCCACAAGCACTCGTAGGCGTCGTAACGCCTGTTGGAGCGCACTTCAAGCGAGGGCTCCGCTGGGGGGCTTCGTCGTTCCCGCAACCGAAAAAAGTTGCGGGGGTTGACAATCGTGGTATGATATGGGGCTGTACTTGTATCGTCAGCACACGTGAGGAAGTTCGTCAATGGATTTGGCCAAGCAGGCAAAGATCGTCGATGGCATTCATGATACCTTGAATGATTTCGTCGGTCAACGACTGAAGGTGCGCGCCAACATGGGTCGCTCGAAGATTGTGGAAAGCGAGGGCGTGCTCACCCAGGTTCACCCGCAGTTGTTCATTATGGAGGTGGACCGCAAGCGCGGACGCACCGCCCGTCAGTCCTACCAGTACGTCGATGTGCTTACCGGCATGGTGGAGCTGTCCCAGAACGGCGAGCCTCTGTTCGCCCCGTTTGTGGATGAGTCCATGGAGCTCATCGACTACGTTGTGGAGGAGCGCGTCGTCTCCTAACGGGGAGGTTGACAACTCCTTCGAATTCGGGCAAACTACTGCCTTGCGCGATGAGCGCTTACCTTCGTGGGGATGTAGCTCAGCTGGGAGAGCATCACGTTCGCAACGTGGGGGCCGAGGGTTCGAATCCCTTCATCTCCACCACGAAAACCAACGGGTCTCGGGAAACCGGGACCCGTTTTGCGTTACAAGCCGAAGAGAGGCGCAGAGGATGGAGAACGCCATGGCGGAGAAGAACCGGCTGCGTGAGCGGTATCGGGCGCTTCGGGCCGCCATGCCTTCGGCTGCCCGGGCAGCTGCCGACGAGGCTATAGCGGCGCAGGTGGGAGGGCTGCCGGCGTTTGCGGGGGCCGATGCGGTGTTTACCTATCTGAGCTTCGGGGCCGAGGTGGACACGCGGGCGCTGATTAAGCGCACTTGGGCGGCTGGGAAGACTGTGGCGCTGCCGCGCGTCGTGCCCGGCACGCGGCAGATGCGCTGGTATGCGGTGGACTCTCTGGACGGCCTCGAGCGCAGCTCCTTCGGCGTGGACGAACCGGCGGCTGACCCTTCCCGCGAGGTGGTGCCCGGCGATATGCGTCGCCCCCTTGCCCTGGTACCCGGCTTCTCCTTCGACCGCGAGGGTTATCGTTTAGGCTACGGCGGTGGCTTCTACGATGGGTTCCTGGCCGATTTTCCCGGCGTGTCCGTGGGGCTGTGCCGCGCCGCGCAGCTGAGCGAGGAGGCCCTGCCCCGCGATGCCCACGATGTGCCCGTCGCCCTGATCGCTACCGACCAGGGCGTTCTCCGGCGTTAGCCCCTATTCGAACCAGGCGCGGGCGAGGGCCTCTATACCGGGGCCGATGTCCTCTTCCCGAATGGACGAGAAGCCTACGAGCACGGTGGAGCTGAGATGCCCCGCCGGGTCCATCCAGTACTTCTTGGTGGGGTACACCGCCACGCCGGCCTCGGCGGCGATGCGCACCAGCTCGTCCTGGGGGCGCCCGTCGCGCACGCGCACGAGCAGGTGCAGCCCCGTGCCGTTTTCCATCATTTCCACGTCGTTGCCCATGGTGGCGCGCAGCACGCGGGTGAGCGTCTCGTACTTGCGGCGGTTCTTCGCCTGCACCCGACGCAGGTGGCGGTCCCACGAGCCGTCGGTCATGAAGCGGGCGAGCACCTGTTGGTTGAGCCACGGCACCGGCGAGTACGAGTTCGCGAAGGCCTCGCGCCAGCGTTCGAGCAGCGGCTCAGGCAGCACGAGGTAGTTCATGCGCAGTGCCGGTGAGAGCGACTTCGAGAACGTGCCCATGTACACCACACGTCCTCGGGTGTCCATGGAGGCGAGCGGCGGCAGCGACCGCTCACGGTAGCGGAAATCGCGGCAGTAGTCGTCTTCCAGCAGGTAGGCGTCGGTGCGCTCGGCCCAGCGCAGCACGGCTTCGCGGGTGTCGGTGGGCATGGCGCGGCAGGTGGGGAACTGACTGGAGGGCGTGAGGTAGGCCAAGCGCGCGCCCGAGGCCTCCAGGTCGGCTACGAACGTGTCGGTTCCCAGGCCCACGCGGCAGGGCGCCAGCGAGAAGCGCGCCCGCTCCACGACCGTGCGCACGCCGTCGTAGCCCGGGTCTTCCATGGCAACCCGGTCGCGGGACGCATCGAAAAGCGCGAGCAGGTTCTGGACGCTCGTCTGGGTGCCGCCCTGCACGACGATCTGGCTTGGCGTGCAGTCGATGCCCCGCTGGGTGGTGAGCCGCCAGGCGATGGCCGCCCGCAGGCCCTCCTCCCCGAAGGGGTCGTTGTAGGCATCGCAGCCGACGGCCTCCACCGACAGCAGAATGTCGTCGGTGATGGCTCGCCAGGCCGCGGCGGGGAAGGTGCCCGGCTCCAGGTTTCCGTAGGTGAAGTCGTAGCGTACGCGCCCGGCGTCGGCGCCCAGCAGGGACTCCGGTGGCTGCGCGGCGCGGTCGGGGTCGGCCTGCAGGTAGGCCACGTTCTGCACGATGTAGCCCGATCCGGGGCGGCTTCGCACATAGCCTTCCTGGGAAAGCAGGGCGTAGGCGTTTTCCACGGTGTTGCGCGCGCAGCCCAGATCGGCGGCCAGCGAGCGAATGGGGGGCAGGCGCGATCCCTCGGGCCGCGCGCCCTCTTCGATGTCGCAGCGCAGCTGATCGAAGAGCTGCTGGTAAAGGGGCGTGGCGAGACGATCGTCGAGATGCATGGGGTTCCCTTTCCGTGCAGGGGTGTGGCTTGGCGCCCATAGTAGCAAAATGAGGACATAAGGTGAATGCGTCCCCAATAGTTGCCCAACCGTCCCCATCACTACGGGAAAAACCGTCCCCAAAACGGGCGATTGTCCCCATATATTCGCGTTGCGCCGTCCCTTTCTCGGCCAATTGTCCCCATTGTATGCTGAGGCCACCACAGGGGACGGCCTGAGATCGTCCCCATTCGGAAGGGAGGGTCGGTCGTGAACGTCGTTGCCGCTGCGGGGGCTGCCCTCGTTTTCGCCGCCGGCGCCGCCTGGGCCGCCGCTCCGTCGCCCGTGCCCCTGCTGCGCCCGCCCGGAGCCGGACAGCCGACCGATTTCATGGCCCGCTGCATCCGCTGCGGCCGCTGTTTGGAGGCGTGCCCGTATCAGGCCGTGCACGCGGCTCCGTTGAACGCCGGGCGCGAGGCTTCCACTCCCTACGTGAACGCGCGGACCCAGGCCTGCCGCCTTTGCCAGGACTTCCCCTGCGCCGCGGCATGTCCGACGGGCGCGCTCACGCCGCCTTCCGAACGGGCGGCTGCAGGCATGGGCGTGGCGCGCATCAACGAGGAGACGTGCCTTTCCTTCCAGGGCATGCGCTGCGAGGTATGCTATCGCGCTTGTCCGCTCATCGACGAGGCCATTCGCATCGACTACCGATCGCGCGAGGGCGACGCCATTCACGCCGTGTTCGCGCCCCAGGTGGTGGGCGACCGGTGCCCGGGCTGCGGTCTGTGCGAGCAACGTTGCCCGGTGGACGATCCGGCGCCGGCCATCGTGGTGGTGCCCGCCGGCGCCGACGAGGGCGCCTATGTGGCCCTGCGGGAAGGGGCGGGGTAGCGGCGGCGCTGCGGGGCGGTTTGCACTCGCATCTCTGTGGAAGGCATTTCGGTAACCCGGGGCAGCTGAGCCCCCTGTCATAAGGGAGGGAATCAATGGATTTGACCCGACGCAATTTCGTGAAGACCACGGCTGTGGCCCTCGCCTCGGCTGCCGCTGCCGGCACCATGGCAGGCTGCTCGTCGCTGGCGGGCACCGGTGCTGCGGGCGATGCCGGTGCGGGCGACACCGTGAAGACCGTGGGCGTGTGCCGCTTCTGCGGCTGCGGCTGCGGCGTGATCGTGGAAGCCAAGGACGGCAAAGTGATCTCGGTCACGGGCGATCCGGAGAACGGCTCGAGCCGCGGTCTGAACTGCGTGAAGGGCTACTACCTGGCCCGCGCCCTGTACGGCGAGGATCGCCTGACCACCCCGCTCATCCGCGACGACAAATCCACCAAGGGAACCGACGGCGGCCTGCGCGAGGCCACCTGGGACGAGGCGCTCGATTTGGTGGCGGGTAAGCTCCGCGATACGTGGAAGGCCGACAAGAGCCGCCTGGCCTTCTGGGGCAGCGGCCAGCAGCCCATCGTGGAGGGCTACTGCACGGCGAAGTTCTGGAAGGCAGGGCTGCTCTCCAACAACATCGACCCGAATGCGCGCCTGTGCATGGCCAGCGCCGTCGTGGGCTTCATGAACGTGTTCCAGACCGACGAGCCGGCTGGCTGCTACGCCGACATCGACGAGACCGACGTGTTCGTCACCTGGGGCGCGAACATGGCCGAGGCGCACCCCATGCTGTACTCGCGCCTGACGGCCCGCAAGCTCGCCGACGACGCGGTGCGCCACTACGATGTGACCACCATGACCACGCGCACCTCGGCCTCGGCCGACAAGGTGCTCACCTTCCGCCCCGGCTCCGACATCGCCATCGCGAACGCCATCGCCAACTACCTTATCGTGAACGACAAGTACGACCACGACTTCGTCGCCGACCACGTGCAGTTCAAGCAGGGTACGGAAAACATCGGCAACGCCACCGACGACGGCTACGACAAGAGCGACATCGGCCAGGCGGTGGACAACGTGGAGCCCATCGACTTCGACGCCTTCGCCGCGCGGCTGGCGCCCTACACGCTGGAGTACGCCTCCGAGATCTCCGGCGTGCCGGCCGAGGATATCCAGGAGCTGGCCGAGGTGTTCGCCGACAAGAGTCGCAAGGTGCTGAGCCTGTGGACTATGGGCGTGAACCAGCACAACCGCGGCACCTGGATGAACCACTGCATCTACAACATCCACCTGCTGACCGGTCGCTACGCTCGTCCCGGCGACGGCGCTTTCTCGCTGACCGGCCAGCCCACAGCCTGCGGCACGGCCCGCGAGGTGGGTACCTTCTCGCACCGCCTGCCTGCCGATCTGGTGGTGAAGAACCCGGACCATCGTCGCTACACCGAGGCCATCTGGGATTTGCCTAACGGGTATCTGGACGCCATTGAGACGCCGGGCTTCCACACGGTGAAGATGTTCCGCGAACTGTCCAAGGGCAACATCGACTTTCTGTGGACCGCTCATAACAACTGGGCCGTGTCGATGCCCAACCTCACCCGCTTCCTCGGGAAAGGCGAGCTGACCGGCATCAACGACGCCTTCATCTGCGTGGCCGAGGTGTACCCGACGCTGTCGTGCCAGTACGCCGATGTGGTGCTGCCCGCGGCCATGTGGGTGGAACGCGAGGGTGCCTTCGGCAACGGCGAGCGTCGCACGGCCGTGTTCGAGAAGGCCGTGGACGCGCCCGGCGAGGCGAAGTGGGACCTGTGGATGCTCATGGAGATTGCCAAGCGGGTGCTGGCCGGCGAGCAGATCGGCGGCGAGGACGCCTTCGAGCACCTGTTCGGCGCCTGGTACGATGCCGACGCGGCCGCCTTCAAGGGCACCGACCGCGAGGTGTGCGCAAGCATCTGGGAGGAGTACCGCACGTTCTCCAACCCCGACCTGAACCCCGACGCGGCGGCCATCAACGCCGAGGCGAAGCTGAAGATGGAGGCCAAGCAGCTGGCTCCCTACGAGGAGTACATCCACAACCACGGCCTTACCTGGCCGGTGCGCGAGGTGGACGGGAAGTGGCTGCCCACCCTGTGGCGCTTCTGCGACGGCCCCCAGACCGACGGCTTCGACGAGCTGGGCGTGGAGGTCTACGGCGAGCACGACAAGGCCGGTGGCGTGAGCTTCTACAAGTCGGCCGGCCAGAAGCCCTCCGTGGTGTTCCGTCCCTACGAGCCGCCGGCGGAGGAGCCGAGCGAGGAATACCCGTTCTGGTTCTCCACGGGCCGTCTGCTGGAGCACTGGCATACCGGCTCCATGACCCGGCGCGTGCCCGAGCTCGCCCGGGCGCTGCCCGAGGCGCTGCTGGACATGAACCCGGCCGACTGCGAGCGGCTCGGCGTGACCGACGGCGACCGCGTGCGGGTGACCTCGCGGTTCGGCACCTGCGATATCACGGTGTCCACCGCCGGGCGCACGCGGCCGCCCGAGGGCATGGTGTTCGCGCCCTTCTTCGCCGAGGAGACGTTGGTGAACCTGGTGGTGCAGGACACTTACTGCCCGCTTTCCAAGGAGCCCGATTTCAAGAAGACCTGCGTTCGCATCGAGAAGATCTAGGGGGATGACATGAAGAAGTCGAATTGCCTTGCCGCGCTCGTGCTCGCGGGTGCTCTGGGCGCCGCCGCCCTGGCGGGGTGCTCTGCGCCCATGGCCGACACCGGCGCTGCCTACAATCCTGGCGAGCCGCCGCTCATGACGGCGAGCCACGAGGGCCGCTACGAGCGCCTGGGTGCCAACGGCTGCTACGGCTGCCACGGCTCGAGTGACGCGGCCGAGGTGTTCCTGGCCGAGGCACCGGCGCTGCCCGCCGACCATTACGCGGGCGGGGATGTGTCCACCCGCACGGTGGACGGCCCCCGCGCCGAGTGCATCACCTGCCATCCCGTGGATCAGGCGTAGCCATGGAAGCGGAGAAGGTGGTCATCTCGTCGCTGGTGGTGGAGGCGCGGCCGGAGGCGGTGGATGCGGTATGCCGGGCGCTTGAGGCCATGGAAGGCGTGGAGGTGCACGAGGTGAGCGGCTACAAGATCGTCATCACCATCGAGGCTCCCTCCACGGGCGCCTCCCACGCGGTGTCGAGCCGTATCGTGGCCATTCCCGGCGTGCTGAACGTGAACCTGGTGTACGTGAACTTCGAGGACGAGACACTTTAGGTTCCGTTCGCCCTACGGGACGAACGGACCTGCCGACGCTGCGGCTCTCCGCTGGTCGGGACCACGGGGTATTCCGATTCGCTCGGACAGTCCTCGCTCGGCGAAACAGCCCACTGGGCTGTTTCGTTCGCTGCGGAACTCGCTCGGTCAGAACACCCCGTGTTCCCTCTGCGCATTGCCATTATTGAAGAGAAGGTTGTGATCGGTCTATGGGAAAGATAACGGTGGTGCGGCGGGTGGTGCAGGTGGCCATGCTGGTGCTGTTCTGCCTGCCGCCGCTGTTGGCCGGATGGGGCCTGGCGGGGTTGTTCGCGGGCGGCGATGGGGAAGTGGCCACGCCGGCCGAGGGCGTCCTGTTCGGCAGCTTGTCCTCCTCCAGTGTCGCCGGCATCACGCTGCTCGACCCGCTGGCGACCCTGGAGGCGATGGCGGCCTCGCGCAGCCTTCTGACGGCCTCGGTGCTGGTGGGGGCCCTGCTCGTGGTGCTGGTCTACGGGCTCGTGCGCGGCCGCGCCTTCTGCGCGTGGGTGTGCCCGGTAAACCTTATCGGCGAGGGCGTGGATGCAGTGCGCCGGCGCGTTGGCATCGCCGTGCCGGAGCGCACGGTGGACCGGCGGGCCAAGATCGCCGTGGCCGCGGCCGTGGTGGCAGCATCGGCGCTCGTGGGATTTCCCGTCTTCGAGGCCGTCTCGCCCATCGGCGCGGTGAACAAGGGGCTCGCTTTCGGCGGTTTCGCGGGAGCCGGCACCCTTGTGGCCATCGTTATCGCCGAGTTGCTCGTCAGCCGGCGCGTCTGGTGCCGCGCGCTCTGCCCGCTCGGGGGCGTTTTCCAGGTGCTTGGCCGCGTGGGCCAGGTGAACGTTGCTATCGATCACGATGCCTGCATCCACTGCGATAAGTGCGCCGAGGCGTGCCTTGCCGATCCCGCAATCCTTACGCCGGTGCTGGCGGGGGAGGACACCATCGTGCGCGCCGGCGACTGCATGGCCTGCGGCGCCTGCGTGGACGCGTGCCCCGCTGCGGCTCTGCGTTTCCGCCTGGGCCGTCCTCGTGGCGCGTCTCGCGGTAAAGCCGACAGCGCCCCTGTCGCCGCGTGCCCCTCGAGCCGCTGAAGGCGAGGACGTTAGCCTCGTTTCCACGCGTTGGCTCGGTGCGGCCGATCGATGACCGCGAAGCGGGTTATTGCGGAAGTGTTGCGTTTGCGCTGATCTGCTGGTTTCGGTTGCTTTTTCGCATCTTCGCCCTCTGGGTTCGGCGATACTTTCCGATGGTAATTTTTCAGACCGTCGGGGAGGCCGGTCTGGCCCGCCGATGGAAACAGGAGGATTATGAACGCGAAGATGAAAAAGCGGATGATCGCCGTGTCCGGCGTCATCATTATCGTGCTCATTTTGGTGCTGGCCTTTGTGGGCGGCAACACGGCCGCCCAGACGGTATCGGTGGCCGAGGCCGCCGAGAACCCGCAGGCCGGCCAGAAGGTGCAGGTGTCGGGCAACGTGGTGCAGGACTCGTTCTCCACCTCGGGCAACGTGCTCACCTTCAAGATCTACGACCCCGAGGGCGATCCGGCCACGCAGCTGGAAGTGCGCTACGACGGCGCGGCGTCTTCCACGTTCGGCAACGACGTGACCGCCATCTGCACCGGCAAGATCGACGACGCGGGCGTGCTGCAATGCTCCGAGCTGGTGACTAAGTGCCCCTCGAAGTACGAGAACGCCGACAGCGCCCTGACCGTGTCCCAGCTTTTGGGCTACGGCGATGGCGTGGTGGGCAACGTGGTGAAGGTGGCCGGCACGGTGAAGGCCGGCACGCTGACCGCCGCCGGCATGGGCGACCGCTTCGTGGTCGTGGATGCCGAGGACGGCAGCGAGCTGCCCGTGACCTTCGACGGCGCGTTGTCCGATGAAGTGGCCGACGGTTCGACGGTGGTGCTGACCGGCTCCATCGGCGCCGACGGCAAGTTCGCCGCCACCGATGTCGCATTGGAGGGTTAGGCCATGTCGATGATCGGACTTCTGGGACTGCTCGTCGCCTTCGCTGGCTGCGCCATCTCCATCCTGTGCCTGGGCGTGGCGCATCTGCTGCACAAGCGGCGCTCCTTCGAGCGCGCCGAGACCCTCGCCTGGGGCGGCCGGGTGGCCACGGTGCTGGGCGCGGTGGCGCTGACCGTGTGCTGCGCGGTGCTGGTGTGGTGCTTCTTCACCGGAGACAACACCATCCAGTACGTGTTGGATAACCGATCCACCTCCACTGCCCCCGAGGCATGGCTGTACAAGCTGGCGGGCCTGTGGGCCGGTCGCCAGGGCTCGCTGCTGTTCTGGGCATGGCTCATCGCCGTGTTCAACACTGTGCTGGTGTTCGCCACCCGCAAGAACGCGCGCCCGCTCGACAACGGCGCGCTGTGCATTTCCCAGCTGGTGCTGACGGCCTTCGTGGCGGTGCTGCTGTTCTCCGAGGACAACATGCCCTTCATCGTGACCGATCCGCGCTACTTCGCCGACGGCCAGCTGAACGCGGCGGCCTCGGTGCGCTCGATGAACGCGCTTTTGGAGCACTGGGCCATGGCCATCCATCCGCCCACGTTGTTCATCGGCTATGCGGGTCTGACCATTCCCTTCGCCTACGCCGTGGCGGCCCTTATCGTGAACGACGACTCGCCGCTGTGGGTGAACCGCTCCACGGGCTATCTGATGTTCTCGTGGCTGCTGCTGGGTATCGGCATCGGCCTGGGCGCCGTGTGGGCCTACGTGGTGCTCGGCTGGGGCGGCTATTGGGGCTGGGACCCGGTGGAGAACGCGAGCCTGCTGCCGTGGCTCGTGGGCGTGGCGCTCATTCACTCGTTCACCGTGTACCGCCAGCGCGGTGCCTTCAAGCGCTGGAGCGTGTTCTGCGCGTGCCTCACCTTCTGCTTCGTGGTGCTGGGCACTTTCATCACGCGCTCGGGTCTGGTGCAATCGGTGCACGCCTTCGAGGGCGACCCAGTGTCGCTGGTGATGTTCGGCGCGCTCATCGTGCTCTCGCTTCTGGCGGGCGTGGTGGGGCTGCTCGTGCGCCGCAAGAGCTTCGGGGCCGTTGATGCGGCCGACGACGATATCGAGTCCATGGTGTCGAAGGAAGCGGCCTATTACGTGAACAACCTCATCATGGTGGTGTTCGCGGTGCTGCTGGCTTATATGACCGTGTCGTCGGCCCTGCCCAGCTGGCTGCCCTTCGGCGGCCAGTCGCTGTTGGCCGGCACCTACAACGCTATTGCCCGGCCGCTGGGCATCGCCTATCTGGCCGTGCTGGCCATCTGCCCGCTTCTGGGTTGGCGTCGCACCGACAAGCAGGCGTTTCTGCGCGCTGCCCGGGTGCCCGCCCTGTGCGCGCTGGTGCTGTTCATTGTGCTGATGGTGTATTTCGCCACCTATCTGCTGCCCAGCTACGACGCCATGATCGCCATGGGCGGTGCGACGGCCGAGGGCTTGCTGGAGCAGGGCGCGCCGGTCTACTACAACGGCATCACCGTGGTGGGCTTCGCTGTGGCCAGCCTGCTCATCTTCAATGCGCTGTTCATGGCCGTGCGCTCGCTGAAGCGCGCGACTGGTGCCACGCTGCGCCGCCGCCTGTCGCTGTTCGGCGGCTCGGTGGCCCACGGGGCCATGGGCATCATCCTGGTGGGCCTTATCGGCTCGTCCATGTACGTGACGGAAATAACGGGTTATCTGCCCTATGACGAGGAGACCGGCGGAACCACCGAGTCCTTTACCATCCAGGACTTCGAGCTGGTGTACAAGGACAACGCCATCGACGAGCTGGGCAACGGCAACGTGCGCTATTCGCTCACCTTCGACGTGTACCGCGACGGCCAGTTCGTGGGCGAGGTGAACCCGGCCGTGCAGCTGGTGGCCACCACCCAGCAGCAGAAGCTGGAGGCCAGCGTGATCGGCTTCCCGCTGGAAGACCTGTTCGTGGTGTACCGCGGCGTGAACGACGAAGGCGACTTCTCCATGGACGTGCGGGTGAACCCGCTCATCTCGCTCGTGTGGGTGGGCTTCGGCTTGCTGATGGTGGGCTGCCTTATTCCACTGTTCGCCAAGCGCGCCACCAAACGCGAGGACGCCGATCCCGCCGATGCGCTGGTGCGCGCGTTGGCGGCCGACGAGCAGCCTGAAGCTGCCCCGCAGCGCTCCGGCGTGGTGGAGGCCGTCGTGGCCGAGGAGGTGGCCTTGGTGGAAGACGCCGAGGGCGATGCGGCCGCCGGTGCCGATGGGGGCGATGCGGCTGCGGGCGCGACTGATGCCAAGGCGGGGGAGTAGTCCCGTGGACACGGCTCTCAAGGTCGATCATCTGACGAAGTCGTTCGGCGGCCGCAAGGCCGTCGACGACGTGTCGTTTACCTTGCCGCAGGGCGCGTTCCTGTCGGTGTTCGGACCCAACGGCGCCGGCAAGACGACCCTTCTGCGCATGCTGGCCACGTTGTCGCGGCCCACTGAAGGTTCCGTCACGCTTTCGGGCATCAGCCTGAAGGAGGAACCGGAGCGGGCGCGCGAGGCCATCGGGCTCATCTCGCACAACCCCATGCTGTACCCTGACCTTACGGCCGAGGAGAACCTGCTGCTGTTCGCGAAGCTTTACGGCGTAGGCGCGTCGCAGCGCCGCGTGATGGAGCTGTTGGAGGCGGTGGGCCTCAAGCACCGCCGTTTCGATCGGGTGCGCACCTTTTCCCGCGGCATGACCCAGCGCACCTCCATCGCCCGGGCGCTTATCAACGACCCGTCGCTGGTGCTTCTGGACGAGCCCTATTCCGGGCTCGACCCCCACGCCATCGAGATCTTCGACGAGCTCATCGCCTCGGTGCGCGAGAACCGCACCTTCGTCATGGTGAGCCACGACTTGGACAAGGGCCTCGCGCTCGCGAGCCACGTGCTGGTGCTCGCCCGCGGCCGCGTGGTGCACTTCGGCGAGAAAGACGAGCTCGCACCTGACGAATTCCGCGAGCTCTACCGCTCTACCGTGGGATTGGGGGTGAGTTAGATGGAAGACCGCCACGGAGCGGAAGCCTCCGGGAATTCCGATTCGCTCAAACAGTCCTCGCTTGGTGAAACAGCCCACCGGGCTGTTTCAGTCGCTGCGGAACTCGCTCGGTCGGAACACCCGGAGCCTTCCAGTGCGTTTTCTGCGGCTGATCGCGGAGGAACCCGCAGCGCTCTCTGCAAGCCGCCGTCGACCTGGATGCAGTACAAGACGCTGCTCGTGAAGGATTTGAAGGCGGAGTTCCGCACCAAGGACATGATCGTGTCCATGGGCATCTACGCCTTTCTGGTCATCGTGGTGTTCGGTGTAGCGCTGTCCTTCGCCCGTCCCGGCTCGGAGTTTTTGGAAGTGTCCGGCGGCCTTTTGTGGGCGCTCGTGGTGTTCACGTCGCTTCTGGGCCTGAACCGGTCGTTTGCCAAGGAGACCGAGAACGGCTGCCTGGAAGGGCTTCTGCTGGCACCGCTCGACCGCGGCGTGATATTCCTGGCCAAGGCCACCTCGAACCTGGTGTTTCTGGCTGTGGTGGAAGTGATCGCCGTGCCGCTGTACTGGCTGTTCTTCGCGAGCTTCGCCACGCCGGCCGAAACGGGCTGGATGATCGTGATACCGCTGCTGCTGGGCAGTATCGGCATCGCCGGCATCGGCACGTTGTTGTCCACCATCACGGCCTCCACGCGCGGCAAGGACGTCATGCTGGCGCTGCTGTTCGTGCCGGTGATCTTCCCGCTGCTGTACGCCTGCGTGTCGGCCACCACCTGCGCGCTGGTGGGCGGCGACGTATTCGCCGACGGCTTCCTCACGTCGCTCGCGCTCGGCGCCGGTTACGACGTGGTGATGATCTTGGCCAGCTGGGTGCTCTACGACTTCGTGGTCAACTAACCGAGGGAGACGACCTGATGCTGCGGTTGCGATTGCACCTGCCCTTGCCATTCAGCGCTTTCCCTCACGGCGCAAAGGCCGCTCGGCCGCGCTTCAAGGCAATTGCAGGCACCTGTCGCAACCTCGCTGACTTATGCTCAACCTGTACTATTAGAAATGCATTTTACGGAGAGGAGAATGTGTGTCGAATAAAACGTTAAAGCTGCCTGAGGTGGGGCAGTGGCCCGATAAGCTGACGGCGCCTGCGCTCATCGCCGGCGCGGTGCTCACCACCATCGGGTTCCTCATGGCGTTCTTCATCGTGGCGCCGGTGGGTGGCGCGGCCGTGAACGGCGCCGAGCTCATCGGGGACGTGATGGTGTCCCAGAAGATGCTGCTCTCGCAGAAGATCTTCTACTTCCACATGCCTGTGGCCATCACCTCGTTTGTGGCCCTGGGCTTCGGCTGCTACTATGCCGTGCGCTTCCTCATGACGAAGAACCAGCGCTTCGACACCTGCTCGCGCATCTGCCTGGAAATCGCGCTCTTGTTCGTGGTGCTCACCATGATCACCGGCGAGATGTGGACGCGCTTTGAGTGGGGCGTGTGGTGGAGCTGGGAGCCGCGCCTGACCACCTACCTCATCCTCATGCTCATCGTGATCGCGTACTTCGTGCTGCGCAGCTCGGTGGACGAGCCCGAGCGCCGCGCCACCTTCGCCGCCGTGGTGGCCATCATTGCCACCATCGACGTGCCCATCTGCTTCATGATCACGCGCCTCATTCCTTCGTCCATCCACCCGGTGGTGCTGCGCGAGGGCGGCATGAGCCCGGAGATGGGCCTGTGCGTGGGCCTGTGCGCGCTGGGCATGATGCTCGTGGGCTTCGCCCTGTACCGCGCCCGCTTCAACCAAGTGCGCCTCACCCAGCGCGTGGAGGCGCTGAAGGAAACCATCGACGACGAGCGCTAAGCGCCGTGTCGGAACCTGCTTCGCAGCATCCTTAAGCAAGCGAAGCTGCCCGCGCCATCCCGCGCAGCGAAGTTGTCCCGTGTCATCCTGAGCGAGCGAAGCGAGTCGAAGGATCCCGCCCGAGCCGCCAATCAACGAGAAAGGCCGAACCATGAATCCCATTCTTGCCGATATCTATTCCACCATCCTGCCCTCCGCCCCCTACATCATCGCGGCCTACGCGCTTCTGTGGGTGGCCCTGCTCGTGTACGTGCTCATGATCTTCCGCGGCACGAAGAAGGCCGAGCGCCAGCTGATGCTTTTGGAGGAGGCCGTGGCCGACCAGCAGGCGAAGGCCGAGTAGCGTGCCTTTGCCCGTCCGCGACTTTTTCGCGAAGCGCGCGTCGCAACGGCGGGCCGCAGTTTCTGCCGCAGTGAAATCGAAAGCAATATAGCCCGTTTAGGTGATACACCCGGACGGGCTTCTTTGTATTATGGTTGCAGAGCACAGCTCGAAATCTTCCTCGGAGCCGCCCTTCCTCCTCCTTCCTTCCAGCGGTGACCGAGACGTACGCAAGGCGGCCGCCCTCCCCGGATCGGCCGCCTTTTGCTTTGCGCGATGTTTTTTGCGAGTGGCCTTTGCCCCAGGAGCCATCTTTATGCAGGAACGACGTCGATGGCACTGGCGTCGGTTTCCATGCGCTCGTATTCCCCAGTGTCACGATGGTTTCGTTCTTGATGCCCGTCGCCTCCATAGCGGCAACGAGGGAATCCGCCTCCCGTTCACGGGTACACGGGGAGGCCATGGATGCCGTTACCTGGATGGGGGCGCAAGGCTCGGCGAGCTCGCGGATGATCTCCGAGTGCGGAGTAAAATTCGGAGGGAGCTGCTCGTGCGCCCCCGCCGCAAGGGCCGCAATGTTGTTTGTGGCTTCCTCCGAATAACCAACTTCCCAAAGATTTCGAGAAGCTATCTCAAGCAACATTGACGCTGTGTTCGCCGGTTCTGGGCTATCTGAACGTCGTGCAGCCGCTGGCCAGAAGCTGTCCAGCATACAGCTGGCCGCTTGCCAATGTGACGGATACCGTGCTTGTCTACGCTGCTGAAAACAGAGCAGGCCGCACGCCCTGGTGTGGCTGTTTTGCTTTGAAAATGACGGGTAGCGTAGTCTGCCGATGGGGATGCTTTTGGGTACAAATCGCTGACCTGGGGTTTTTGAGGGCAGACTAATTGTCATAGCGCATTCCGACTTCCAAAAACTACGCTACCCGTCATTTTCAAAGCAGAACAAGCGTGGTGAAAGGGTTTTGCCCAGGGTTGATTCGAGCAGTTGTCTTAAAGCCCCAGCTCGTCTTCGCCCCACTGCTTCATGGCGAGGAGGATGGGCACGAAGCTCTCGCCGCGAGGGGTGAGGGCGTATTCCACGCGCGGGGGCACCTCGCCGAAATCGGTGCGTGTGAGAAAGCCGTCGTCTACCAGCTCTTTAAGCTGCTTGGAGAGAGTTGACTCCGATATGTTCCCGATGCAGCGTTTGAGCTGTCCGAAATGCCGTACCTCCTTGAGGGCGACGTAGAAGAGGATCTCGATCTTCCATTTTCCGCCGATCATACGCTGGATGGTGGAAACGGACTTGCAGCGCTCCACCTCATCGCCCCGTCTGCGTGCCATGGGCCGTTCTCCCATCTACTCCAGAAAAAGACAGTACTTCAAATTTAGCACCAATCTTAGCATGATGAAGCCGATGGAGCCGAGGGCGACGGGACCGGGGCGAAATCGGCGACGGCTGCGTTGGGAGGGGACCGGGGCCGGCAAAGAGCTTGGCACCGGCGGCTGCCCAGTCGCAGCGAGTGTAAGAGAGGAGAAACCATGCATTACACGGGAACGATCTGGCGGCCGCCTTACGAGGCGGACTCGCTCATCATCGAGGCGACGGCGGGGTGCACGCACCATCGATGCAAGTTCTGCACGCTGTACGAGGACCTGCCGTTCAAGTTCCGTCCCTCGCCCCTGGAGGACATCGAGGCGGATCTCCTGGAGGCGCAGACGTGGTATCACGACCCGCTCCGAAAAGCAGAGGAGCGCCTGTTCGCGTTGCCCGGCGCGCGCACGAGCCGGATATTTTTGGCGGGCGCGAACCCCTTCGGGCTGAAGGCGCGCCATCTGCTGCGGATTGCCGAGCTGGTGCGCGCCTACTTTCCGCAATGTGAGAGCGTCGGGTGCTTCTCGCGGATAACCGACGTTGCGGCGAAGACCGATGGCGAGTTGGCCGACCTCGCGGCGGCGGGGTTCGACGGCCTTACCATCGGCGTGGAGACCGGCGATGAGGTGGCCCTTGCGTTCATGGACAAGGGCTACGGGGCCGAGGATATCGTCGAGCAGTGCGCGCGACTCGACGCTGCGGGCATCTCGTACGCGTTCTTCTACCTGGCCGGCATATCGGGTGCCGGGCGCGGCATCGAAGGCGCACGGGCAACGGCGGCTATCTGCAATCGGACGAGTCCCTGGCTCATCGGCGCGAACATGCTCACCGTTTACCGCAACTCGGCGTTGCATGCGGAGATCGCGGCCGGACGGTGGCGCGAGGCGCGCGAGGTGGAGAAGTACGAGGAGGTGAAGGAGCTGATCTCGCGGCTCTCCGTTCCCGTGGAGTTCGCCATGTTGGGCGCGTCGAACCCGGTGATGCTGCGTGGCCGCTTACCCGAGCAACGGGAGGAAGTCATCGCGGCCCTCGATGCCGTCATCTCCGATATCGGCGAGGATCGCCTGCGCAGCTATCGCGCCAACTTGCGTCATCTGTGAGAGCGGGCAAAGCAAAAAAGAGGGGATCCGCGCGGTTGCGGATCCCCTTGGGGAGGCTTGGTTTCCCGAAGCGCCTATTTGCGCTGGGGCGGATTCGTTTCCTCTACGGCCACGTACACGAAGCCCGGAGTGCCCTCGGCGGGCAGCTCGTTGTAGGCCACCATCTCGGCGATCTCGGCCGGCGTGGCGCTGGCGGGCTCGGTCTCAAGCAGGTAGGCGGTATCGGCGCGGCGCTCCATGGCTTCGCGGAAGTCCTTGGTGCCCACGAACACTTCCTGCTTGTAGGGGTTCACGCCCAGCTTCTTGGCACGATACATGATGTAGGCGAAGGCGGCGATGTTCGCGCCCAGGGCCAAAAGCGACACCACCAGGTTCACGTTCGGGTTGTTCACCGAGTTGGCGGCGAAGATGGAGTCGTTGGCGAACATGGGCACCATCTGGCAGAACATGCACCACATGGAAAGGGTGAAGGCGCGGTTCTGAATCCAGCCGCCCTTGTTCCAGATAAGGCCGGCGATGGTGGGGGCCAGAAGCAGTGCCACGCCGCAGTACCAGGAGTGGGTGGGCAGGTTGTTGTAGGTGTAGCAGAAGTTCCACAAATCGTAGGAGATGATGAACACCCACGTCATGTCGGGCCACAGCATGTCCTGGCGCTTCTTGGAGATGTAGATGCCGAACCAGCCGGTCATGCAGGCGATGTTGATGATGCCGGCCACACCGTTGAACACGTTGTGCCAGCCGCCGTACAGCGTCACGCCCTCGGAGGACACCCAGGTGGTGCCGAAGGCGCGGATGGCGCTCTCGAAGTCGCTCACCACGGCGATGAGGATGTTGATGGCCACGATGATGAAGGGGAAGGCCTTGAACCAGTGGGAGCGGCCGATCTTGCCCCAGGAGTACTTGATGGCCATGAAGCCGATGCAGCCGGCGGTGGCGGCATACACCTTCGCGTAGTGGAACCAGCTGTTCATGTCGGTGTGGGTGGGATTGGTCAGCGCCCACTCGGCACCCATGGCCGCGCCGATTTCCACGGCCAGGCAGTACACGGTCATGAACCCGCATACGCCGAAGAACATGAATATGCCGCCGCCTTTCGTGCGTCGGGCGAATTCGTTCAGCACGATGAGCAGGACGAGCACCATGGCCAAACCCAGCCATTGGTAGACGGCGTTCGGGCCGTACACGTCGAAGAGCATGGGGATCCCTCCTTAACAGATGCGGACAGGTCAAGCTCGTCGCGGTTGGGCCGGTGGCGGAAGTGCTCGCCCCGCGCGTGGCGCTCTTTTCCACGGGGCCAGCCGCGACGGCTGCGCAGGGGTTCCTGCGGTCGTTGGAAATCACCATACTCGGCTTCTCATCTTCAGTCAATATCCATAAATTATCAGTTTGGTTGTAATTGACGCTATGCAAAAAATCGTCAATATTGCCTTGATACACGGGAAAAATGCTGTTATGCTCCGCTCAAATAACTTCATGAGTGAAAATAAAAGAAAACTTTCATGAAGAAATATCGGTCAAACATGTCGGAATGATCGGAGGGAACATGAACGGCGTTAAGACGACAGCGGCCCTGGGGTGCGCCACGGCGCTTGCCCTGGGGCTTGCGGGCTGCGGGGCCTCCTACGAGGGCTCGGGCTCGAAGGATGCGGCTTCGGCCGAGCAGCTGGCCCAGCGCACCGACGACCCATGGGCCGCGGAGGTGGTGGCCGATGACGCGGCCCGGGCCGAGGGCAACCTGCGCGATGGGGTGTACACCGGTTACGGCCGCGGTATGGAGGGTTGGATCAGCGTGACGCTGCTGGTGGACGACGGGCGCCTGACGTGCCTGGAAACCGCCCAGGACGGCGAGAGCCAGAGCCGCGGGGGCTACGAGGCCATCCGCGACGGTCGCTACGCGCAGATGATCGAGGCGGCCCAGGGCTCCGATATCGATGCCATCGCGGGTGCCACCATTACCACCGCCGGCGTAAAGCAGGCAGTGGATGACGCCCTGGCCCAGGCCGGTGCCGAGGTGGCTACCGATGTTGCCGCCGCTGGTGCCGCAGCCGCAGCTGCGCAGGAAGGGGAGAGCCATGAGTAAGTCGATCCGCACGAGCGGCCTTTCGCGCCGCGACTTTCTGACCGGTTCGGCCCTGGCGGCTGCCGGCGCTGCCGCAGCGGGGCTTCTTGCTCCCGAGGCGGCCCTCGCCGCGAGCACCGAGCGCCGCGGCGACTGGACGCGCGAGGGCGACCCGGTGGCGGCCGACGCCCCGAGCGACGCCACGAACGCAAGCGCCGTCGACGGCACTTACCGCGAACACAACGCCGCGAGTTTCCCGGCCAACGACGCCACGCCCATTCCGCCACGGGACGTGCCCGCCGCGTGGGACTACGAGTGCGATATCTGCGTGGTGGGGGCCGGCGGAGGCGGCCTGAACGCCGCGGCCCGCGCCGTGCAGCTGGGCGCTGACGTCATCTGCGTGGAGGCCATGGGGCTTCCCGGTGGCAACGCCCAGGAAGCGGGCATGTGCGGTATCCTGGGCGGTTACTCCGGCCAGGAGGACAAGCAGTTTGCCTTCCCGAGCTACCCCTTTGATCCCCAGGCGCTCACCGACTGGGCCATGGACGAGTACCATTACGCGGCCGACCCCAAGCTCATCTACAAGATCGCCGAAGAGGGCGGCCACAGCTTGGACTGGATGGCCGAATGCGGCGTGCAATGGCGTTTGGGCGAGGTGCCGGTGTACGTGGCGCCGAAGCGCTCGACGCTGGACCACCACGTGCTGAAGATGAAGGACGCCACCGACGCCATGTACAACTACGGCAACAAGCACGGCGTTGACTTCCACTTCCAGAGCCCCGCCGCCGCGCTCGTGCGCGACGGGGACGGCCGCATCGTGGGCGTGGTGGTGAACGAGGACTACGGCGACGAGAAGTACATCCACGCGCGGCGCGCCGTCATCCTCACCGCGGGCGGCTTCTGCAACAACAAGGCGCTGCTCGACAAGTACATTCCCACGGCGGCCATGGGCTGCGCCTCCAGCTACCTCACCGCCGGCGAGACCGGCGAGTGCTTCCGCATGGGCCTCGGCGCCGGTGCCGACGTGTCCGGCTTCAACAGCTCGGCCTCCTTCGACGGCGGCGTGGACTGGCAGGCCGAGGGCGGCACCTGGGCGCGCTTCCTCTACGACGGCATGACCCAGCTCTCGCGTCAGCCGTGGCTGACCATCGATCGGTGCGGCAACCGCCTGCGCTACATGGACTCCCGCGTGGGCGAGGACGGCGCGAACGCCATCTACGCTTTGGGGGACTTGGCCACCATCCAGATGACCCCTCCGGGGCATCGCTCCTACATCATCTTCGACGCGAACTACGAGGATCATCTGGCCGGGTTCGCCCAGGAGCACTGCCGCAAGCTCATCACCCCCGATCTGGAGCAGATCGAGAAGGTGCCCGAGCACTACCGCGACTGGCACCACGGCGTGCAGGACGCCATCGATGCCGACGTGCTGAAGCGCCGCGACACCCTGGAGGAGCTGGAGCGCGACTTGGGGCTTGCCGAGGGCGTGCTCACCGAGGCCGTGGCGAAATGGAACGAGGCGTGCGAGCGCGGCGAGGACGACTTCATGTATCCTATGCCGCCTGAGTGGCTGCATGCCATCACCACGCCGCCCTTCTACGGTTGCCGCATCGGCGGCAACCTGTACGGCACGAAGGCCGGCCTGCTCATCAACGACCAGATGCAGGTGATGGGCGTGAACGGGCGCCCTATTCCGGGCCTGTACGCCGGCTGGCACACCGCCGGCGGCGCCTGCGGCGAGAACAGCTACATCGGCGATCCCATTCTGGGCTCGCTCATGGGAGACGTGGGGCTCGCCTTCTGCGGCGGCTACCTCTGCGGCACCTCTGCCGTGGAAAACGAGATGGGAGACTAACATGAACGATATGAAAGCGATGGCGCGTCCCTTCCTCACCCTGTACGCGCTCGCGGCGATTATCGCGCTTCTCGGACGCATCGCCCTGACGGTAGCCGGCGGCACCGGCGTGCTCGCCTTCGACTACATCTCCGCGTCGGGGGTGCCCATTCTGGACGTGATCTGCTCTATCCTCACGGGGTCGGCCTTCGTGGCCTTCCTGTTCGCGGCAGGACTCGCGCTTGTGGTCTCCACGGCCGGGGCGGTGCTCTACGGCGTGCTGGCCGCCCGCGGTACGGCACGCCCGCGCCCGCTTACGGCGTTTCTGTGGGGTTGGGCCACGGCGCTTGTGGCCATCGTGTGCCTGGCGCTCGTGGTGCTCGGCATCCTGTCGGCGGTGCAGGTGGGCTCTATGAGCTCGAAGCTGCCGGGGCTGCCGGTCATCATCGCGGGCGTCATCGTGTTTGCGGCCTTCCTGGGCACGCTTCTGGGCGCCGCCTCCATGGTGATCAGCGCCTGCGTGGCGCGTGCTCGTGCGGGCCGCAGCCTGGAGGCGTCCCTGCTCGTGGCGTGCGCGGGCTGCGGGGCCGTGGTGGCGGCGCTCACCCTGGGCACCTTCTCGGCCCTGAACGCGGCCGCCGTGAGCCTGCCCGCGCTCGGCGCTTGGGTGGCGGCGGATGTGATCGTGAATCTGGCCATGCTCTTCGGTGCCGCGGCCTATAGGGGAAAGCTGGAAGGCGCGACGGCTGCGACGGCTGCCCCTCGGCAGGCCTCAGCCGCTTAAAGGGCGCCGCCGCCGGCCCTATCGTCGGCTTCGTAGAGAGTGCTAGATTTCCTGGAGCAGGTCGTAGGCGGCCTGCTCCTTTGCTTGGCGCTGGGCGTCCAGGTCGGCCACCACCACGTGCCCCACCTGCTCGATGGCCTCCCGCTGGCCGGGGGTGAGGTTCTTCCACAGCCGGGTGGCGGCCAGCTCGTTCACTGTGGCGCCGATGAGGAAGCCCTCGTACACGCCCTCGTCGGTGAGCGCCACATAGACGGCCTTCTTGTCGCGGGGCGATTTCAACCGGCGCACCCAGCCGCGCTGCACCAGCCGATCGACGGCACGCGCCGCGTTCACCGGCGACATGGCCAGGGCCTCGGCCAGCGCGCCCACCCGCTCGGGACGGTCGGTCTCGCCCAGGCGCTGCACGATGCGGCACTCGTTGAACGAGGCGCCCGTGGCCTCCCGCAGGGTGCGCTCGGTTTCAGCACGGATGAGCTCGATGGACACGAGCGACCGCGAGGCCGGGAAGCGCGAGGCCGCCTCGGCGTTCAACGGAGGCTCGATGGAGGCGCCGGCGGCCACCGCGGCTTCCAGAATGGTGCGGTAGGTGGGGTTGCCGGTGGGGAAGTTCGCGTACAGGCTCGCGACGAGCGACTCGTTCACGGCTGCGATGTGGGCGCGCCCCTCCTCGGTGATGGATAGGAAGCGCGTGCGGCCATCGACTTCGCCAGCCTCGCGGGTGACGTAGTCGCGTGCGACCAGGGCATCCACCGCCTGGGTGACGGCGTTGGGTTTCATGCCCAGCAGCTTCCCCAGTTCGCCTTGGTTCACGGGCCTCGTCGCCTGGAAAAGCTTTGTAAGCATGCGGTACTGGGTGACGTTCAGGCTGCTGGCAGCGGCCAGCCCCTGGCGCAGCGTCTCGTGGGCCATCTCGAAGGCCACGAAGTACGTGGAATCCAGGTTGAATTTGTCCTTGGCGGATGTGCTTGGCACCAGTACCCCACTCTCGATTGCATAGATAGTTCACTGCTGCAATAATTGTATCGTCCAGGGGGTGGCGTAGGTTGCGGTGAACACAAAAGAGCTTATAAATTGGTCAAAAAATCGACTTTTGTGCACTGTTGAGTTTAATAGGTGGAAGATATGGGATAAAAATGACAGTTAATATATATAATTCGATAATTATAGACTAGCAAAGAGGCGCAAGAGAGGCAAAACAGAGTCTTCGCGAAGCCAAAAGTCGCTTTTCTGACCATTTTCGAGCTCTTTTCGTGCGGCAGAGCTCCGAGATTGCTAGCGAGCGGTGGTGATGCGCCCCGCGCAGTCGATGAAGAAGGCCTGCTGGATTTCGGGGCGTCGCCGCGCCAGGGCGAGTCCCCGTTCCAACCCCAGGGCCAGAAGCGTGGTGGAGAAGCCCTCGGCGTCGATGGACTTCTCGCAGATGACGGTGACGCCGGCCACGTCGGTTTCGGCGGGCATGCCCGTGCGCGGATCCAGGATGTGGTGGTAGAAGGTGCCGTCGGGCGCGGTGAAGCAGCGCTCGTAGATGCCGCTCGTAACCGCCGAGCCGCCGGCCAGCGGTACCGCGCCGATGAGCTTCTCCGGCTCGGCGGGGTTGCGCACGCCCACGTTCCACGGCTCGCCGGTGGGCTTGGCGCCGCTGACGGCCACGTTGCCGCCGAGATTCACGATGATGCCCGCAAGCCCGTGGGCCGCCATTGCGCTCACCAGCGCATCGGCGATCCATCCCTTGGCGATGCCGCCCGCGTCCACCGCTGCTGCGGGGTCGGCCAGCTGGGCGCAGCAGGTTTCCCCCTCCTTCCACAGCCTCAGCGCGCGCCAGTCCACGTGGGTGACGGCTTCGGCCAGGGCGGCACGGTCGGGCACGGTGCCCTCGTGGAAGTTCCACAGGAGCACGGCCGGTCCCACGGTGATGTCGAAGGTGCCCTCGCTGGCCTCGCAGTAGGCGCGCGCGCGGGTGAGCAAGTCGTGGGTGAGGGGATCGATGGGCACCGCCGCGCCCTTCGCGCTGTTGATGCGTGCGATGTCGGAATGGGGCAGGGTGCGGCTGAACAGGCGCTCGAAGGTGCGGCAGAGCGCTCGGGCCTCTTCGAAGGCCGTGCGACATGCGGCCGCGTCACCGTAGGCCTCGATGTCGATGATGGTGTTGAATGCGAGGAAGCGCATGCCTGCGGGCTTGCCGCCTTCGGCTTCGTGCCACTGCACGAAGTCCTCGTCGGGGATGGGGTCGATATTTTGTCCACTGACGGTTTCCATGGGGCCAGTATACGGCGAATGAGAACTGTTTGCGCTCGTTTTGGCTTGGAAATCACGAGTTTGTGACGTACGGTTGCGAAATGGGCCCTCTGCTGTACGGTATATCCACTGTTTTCGCAGTTGGCGTATTACACGCGAGGTGCCTTGCGGCCCCGGCGGTAACAAAGTAGCGATTTCCGAGCCAAAACGAGCGTTATCTCGCGCGGAAAGCAGATCGATGGCCGCGCGCCGCCGCGATGCGGTGTAGTATCATGGCCGTTGAATGCGCGAACGCGAGCTCCTCGGTGTTTTCGCCTGGGAGACGGTTTTCGCCTGATTTCAGGTTTCAGCGATGGCTCAATGAAGAGAAAGGCGATTGATGAAGGCTCTCATTCCCGCAGCGGGGCTCGGTACCCGCTTTCTGCCGGCCACAAAGGCCCAGCCCAAGGAAATGCTGCTCGTGGTGGACCGGCCCGCTATCCAGTATGTGGTGGAGGAGGGGCTCGCGTCGGCGGCCGACGAGGTGGTCATCATCAACAGCCACGACAAGAAGGCCATCGAGGACCATTTCGCTCCCAATCCCGAGCTGGTGGCGCTGCTGCGCGAGCGCGGCAAGGACGCCTACGCCGATGCCGTGGAGGCCGTGGGCAACTACCCGGTGAGCTATGTGTACCAGGAAGAGGCGTTAGGTTTGGGCCATGCGGTGCGCTGCGCGGCCGAGAAGACCGGCGACGAGGCCTTCTACGTGCTGCTGGGCGACGTGCTCGTGCCCGACAACCAGATGCTGCCGGCCATGCGGGCGGTCTCCGACGCCCATGGTGGTGCGAGCGTCATCGCGGTCATGCCCGTGCCCGACGACCAGGTGAGCCGCTTCGGCGTCATCGCCGGGGCGCCGGTGGCCGACGACGTGTGGAAGGTGGACGCGCTGGTGGAGAAGCCGGCCCTGGAGGACGCCCCCAGCAATCTGGCCGTGTTCGGTCGCTATCTGCTGTCGCCGCGCGTGATGGAGCTTCTGGCCGATGTGGAGCCGGGCGTGGGCGGCGAGATCCAGCTGACCGACGCGCTGGATGCGGTGCTGGCTGAGGAGGAGATGTACGCTCTGGTGGTGGATCCTGCCGACGGCTTCGATACGGGCACCGTGGAAAGCTGGCTGGAGACGAACAACATCTTGTTCCAGCGCAAGAACGGTTAGGCAACTCCCGAATTTCGCCCCCGCTTTCCCAGACTGCGCCGCGGTCGTGGAACGGGGCCGTTTTCTGCCGTGAAAGGCTTGGATACAAGGCTCGACAACGTGTCAGCAACGGTGCTATTATAAGAAATTGCCGTCACGTTCTCGCTGGTCGCAATGCTTCTTATTTCTGAAGAATTGCTTAAAGATGACCCTTTGAATCCACAAGTTCCCCACCTTCACGTCATAGGGAATTCAAGGCTGCTTGTTATACTGATGCCAGCAAGTGAGACAACCCCCTCCGATCACTTGCCTGCTTTGTCTCTGAAAAGCAGAAAGCGACTCCCGAGAGAGTCGCATCCCCCCTCCTTCTGGCCCGGCGGCCCCCTCCGCCGGGCCGCTTCTTTTCTCGACGCTGCGCGACGGCGATGCACCTGCCCTCGCGCCTCAAGGCTTTCCTTCGCGTAACGAGGTACGCTCAGCCGCCTTTCGGCACGATTGCAGGCGCCTCGCTGCCGCTCGCTGACTTCCTTGGGCGCATCCCGAGGCTCGGCCCTTCGGGCCATTGCCGATTTTCATTGCTGCAGAAAACTAACATTTGTTCTATTATTTGGCGGCTTCGCGTGGTACCATTACGAGCCATGGATACTTTATTTACTGCAATGGACAACGCACAGCGCAACGCGGTGGCCCCGCTGGCTGTGCGCATGCGACCGCGCGCGCTTGACGAGGTGGTCGGCCAGACCGAAGCCGTGGGCGAGGGCAGCTGGCTGCGCGCCGCTATTCAGAACGACAGCTTGAGCTCGGTCATTCTCTTCGGTCCGGCGGGTACGGGGAAAACGTCGCTGGCCCATGTGATCGCCGAGTCCACCAAGGCCACGTTCGTGGAGGTGTCGGCCATCGGGGGCACGGTGTCCGATCTGCGCCGCGAGATCGATGCGGCCGAGAAGCGGCTCGTTATGAACGGCTTGCGCACGATTCTGTTCGTGGACGAGATTCACCGCTTCAACCGCAGCCAGCAGGACACGTTGCTGCATGCGGTGGAGGATCGGCTGCTGGTGCTGGTAGGCGCCACCACCGAGAACCCGTTTTTCGAGGTGAACTCGGCCCTTATCTCGCGCTCGCGCGTGGTGGAGCTGCATGCGCTGTCCGACGAGGAGATCGTGCAGCTGGTGCAGCGGGCCGTGAGCGACGAGCGCGGCCTGGGGGGCGCCTACGTGTTGGAGGACGATGCGTGCAAGGCCATCGTCACCTTGGCCGGGGGCGACGGGCGCGGGGCCCTCACCACCTTGGAACTGGCCGCGGGCCTGGTGCCGCCTGGCACACGCGAAGCGCCGGTGGCCATCACCGAGGACATGGTGCGCACCGCCACGCCCCATCGCGTGCTGCCCTACGACAAGAACAAGGACATGCACTACGACATCATCTCCGCGTTCATCAAGAGCATGCGCGGCAGCGACCCCGATGCCGCGGTGTACTGGCTCGCCCGTATGATCGACGGGGGAGAGGACCCGAAGTTCATCGCCCGGCGCATGTACATCGCCGCTTCCGAGGACATCGGTAACGCCGACCCCCAGGCGCTGTTGGTGGCTGAAGCTGCTTTCCGCGCCGCCGAGGTCATCGGCTATCCCGAATGCCGCATCAATCTGGCCCAGGCCGCCATCTATCTGGCCCTGGCCCCGAAGTCGAACGCCGCCGAGGCCGCCATCGATGCGGCCCTGCGCGAAGTGCGCAACGGTCCGGCGCGCAAGGTGCCCGACTACCTGCGCGACCGCCACCGTCCCGGTTCCGAGAACTACGGCCAGTACAAATACCCGCACAGCTATCCGGGCGGCTGGGTGGACCAGCGTTACCTGCCGGAAGGTTTGGAGCGCGGTTGCTTCTACCAGCCCAGCGAACGCGGCTGGGAGGCCTACCGCACTGACGCCGCTTCCCGCGACCGCCAGAATTGACGGGGCGTCTACGGCCGTTTACGGAATGGCTACTTGTGTGACGGCCTTCTGTGAAATTGCTGGTGGGCTTATTAGAATGGGCGCGGTAATAGTATAGTCAGGTCTTCGCAAATATAAGGAGGCTCATCATGGATTTCGCTGCTGTTGTGGACGTGGCTCTGCCGATCGTCTATGTGCTTGTGGGCGCGGTGCTGGTCTGGTTCGTCGTGGAGCTGGCGCTGACCATTCGCTCGACTCGTTCGACCATCGACGATGCTCACAAGGAGCTGACGCCCACGCTGCAGAACGTGGAGAAGATCACTGCCCAGGTTGAGCCGTTGGTCGGCAACGTGAACACGCTGATCACCGAGCAGGTGAACCCGCTGATGGAGAAGGCCAACGCCTTGGCCGAGGAAGCGCGTCCGGCGGTGGGCCGCGTCGACCCGCTGGTGGAGCGCCTGGCCCTGACGGTGGATGCGGCCAACCTGGAGCTGATGCGCGTTGACCAGATTCTGGAGGATGTGACGCAGATCACCGATTCCGTGTCGAAGGCTGCCGGCGCCGTGGATACGGTCACGAGCGCTCCTATCGATCTGGTGAACACCCTGACCGGCAAGCTGCGCAGCAAGTTCAAGCCGCGTTACGCCTCCGATGAGTCGGTGCGCCTGGGCGCCGCCGCAACCTCCGCGGCCGACCGGGCCCCGGAGCGTTCGGCGACGGTGGCCGACGCGGTGAGCGCCATGGGCGATGCCGCCAGCGCCGTGATGTCCGAGCAGAAGGCGCGTCGTGCGGCCCGCAAGGCCGACACCGCCGCCCGCGATGCGCGCACCGGCGCCTTCGAGAGCCAGCTGGGCGATACCGCCGCCACGCTGACCAACGCCGCGGTGGCCGCCGCCGGCACCGACACGGATGCGCCTGCGGCCTCTGCGAGCATTTCCCCGAACGCCGCGGCCGCCGAGGCGGCGCCGGCCAAGAAGGGTCCCTACACGGTTCAGTAGTTCGGTTTGCGCGAGAGTCCCAGGTGATTGTATGAGCAGCGACCCTATTCGCACGCCCGCTTCCGGCCGCCGCGCCGTGGAGACGTCCTCCGTCGGCCTCACACCGGGGGAACGCAAGGCCCGGGTGCGGTTTCTCGACCTGTGGTCGGTGATCGCCGCCATTCTGCTGCTGGGCGTGGTGGTGTGGCTCATGGGCATTCTCGCGGTGCCCGTTGCCATTCTCATCTGGACGCTCATCATCGTGTTCTGCCTGCGCGGCGTGGTGAACGGGCTGGAGAAGCATCACGTGAATCGCGCCATCGGCACCACCGTGGCCTACCTGCTGATGGCCGTGGTCATCTTGGCGGTGGGCTTCCTGCTGTTCTCGCCTATGTTCGGCCTGAACGCCCAGTTCAACGACTTGCTCACCAGCATGCCCCATTATGTGGACGCCGTGACGGCCTGGGGCAACGACCTGTACGGCCGCTACGCCCAGTTCTTCGAGGACGACACGGTGAAGAACCTTATCGCCGAGGCCCAAAAGGCCGCCGCCTCGTGGGCGGCGGGCATCGCCTCGGGTGCCGGCAGCGGCGTGATGGCCTTCGGCACCACGCTGGCCAACGGCCTTATGGCCCTGGGCTTCGGCCTGGTCATCGCGTTCTGGGTGCTGATGGAACTGCCCGCCATCGGCCGCGAGACGCGTCGGCTCATCGGGCCTAAGCACGCGGGCGACGCGGAGTTCTTCCATGCCACCTTTACACGTGTGATGGGCGGCTACATCAAAGGGACGCTGCTGCAGTGCGCCATCATCGGCGTGGGCTGCGGCGTGCTGTTCGGGTTTGCCGGCGTGCCCAACGCGGCGGTGCTGGGGCTTATCACCGGCGTTATGAACATCATCCCCATTATCGGCCCGTGGATCGGTGGTGCTCTGGCTGCCATCGTGGCCATCTTCGCCGGGCCTGTTACGGCGGCCATCGCGCTGATCGGCACCATTGTCATTCAGCAGCTCGTCTACACCTTCGTCTCGCCGAAGATCATGGCGAACTCGGTGGACATCCACCCGGCGCTGACCTTGTTCGCCTTGATGGTGGGCTCGGCCCTGGGCGGCGCCATGAGCGGACTTTTGGGATCGCTCGTGGGCATGTTGGCCTCCATTCCGCTGGTGGCCGTGGCAAAGTCGGTGTTCGTGTACTACTTCGAGAAGAAGACCGGGCGCCACCTGGTGGCCGAGGACGGCGTGTTCTTCAAGGGCACGCCCGAGGACGCTGAAAAGGTGAACCCCATTGCCGACGCCACGGCGCCAACCACCACCGGCTCGTTGCGTCCCATTCGGCTCGAGGACGTGGCCGGTATTACCGGGCGTCTGCCAAAGCTGCATCTGCAGCGCCACGGGAAGGTCGGCCCGCGCCATTCCCACGACGAGGACGACCCGCGCAGGTAACTTGTACTATAATCATCGGCTGGATATTTTCGGCAATCCGCAAAGGACGGACAGGATACCTATGCAGTACATGACAACCGCTGAGATTCGCGAGAAGTACCTGAACTACTTCCAGGAGAAGGGCTGCAAGCTGGTGCCGTCCTCTTCGCTCATCCCCGACGATCCGTCGCTTCTGCTGACGAGCGCCGGCATGGTGCAGTTCAAGCCCTACTTCCTGCAGCAGAAGCAGCTGGAGGCGCCCTATATTGGCACTACCAGCGTGCAGAAGTGCGTGCGCACCAACGACATCGACATCATCGGCACCACGGGGCGCCACCTGAGCTTCTTCGAGATGCTCGGCAACTTCTCCTTCGGCGAGTACTTCAAGGACGAGATGTGCGCCTGGGCCTACGACTTCTCCGTGAACGTGCTGGGGCTGCCGCCCGAGCGCCTGTACTTCACCGTGTTCGAGGACGACGACGAGACCATCGAGATTTGGAAGAAGCTCGGCGTGCCCGAGGACCACATCTCGCGCCTCGGCGAGGACGACAACTTCTGGCGCGCCGGCCCCACCGGCCCGTGCGGACCCTGCTCGGAGATCTACTACGACCAGGGCCCCGCGTTCGGCTGCGGCAGCCCCGACTGCGCGCCGGGCTGCGACTGCGACCGCTTCCTGGAGTACTGGAACTGCGTGTTCACCCAGTACGACGGCCAGGAGGACGGCACGCTTCTGCCGCTGCCCAAGAAGAACATCGACACGGGTATGGGCCTGGAACGTATGGCCGCCATCATGCAGGGCGTGCAAAGCAACTACGAGACCGACGTGCTGCGCAGCCTGGTGGCCGTGGGCGAGCGGCTTTCCGGCCACACCTACGGCGAGGACGCCGAGGTGGACCTGGCCCTGCGCATCATCGCCGACCACTCCCGCTCGGTCACCTTCATGATCGCCGACGGTATCCTGCCGGGCAACGAGGGCCGCGGCTACGTGCTGCGCCGCCTGCTGCGTCGCGCCATCATGAAGGCCCAGCTCATCGGCATCGAGGGCCACTTCCTGAACGAGTATGTGGATGAGATCGTGCGCCTCATGGGTGATGTGTACCCCGAGATCGTGGAGAACCGCGAGCTGGAGCGCGGCCTCATCATGGCCGAGGAGGATCGCTTCGGCGCCACCCTGCGCCAAGGCCAGGCCTATCTGGAAGATGCGCTTTCGGCCCTTGAGGGCAACGTGCTCTCGGGTGAGGAGGCCTTCACCCTGCACGACACCTACGGCTTCCCCGTGGAAGTGACCCAGGAGATCGCCGAGGGCCGCGGCATCACCGTGGACATGACCGGCTTCGAGGCCGCCATGGAGGCCCAGCGCGAGCGCGCCCGCGCCGCCGGTGCCAAGGACGCCGAGGCCGCCTGGTCCACCTATGGCGGCATCTACGCCGACCTGCTGCGCGAGCTCGGCCCCACCGACTTCGTGGGCTATAGCGCCACCGCGGCCGCCACGCGCGTGCTGGCCGTGGTGGTGGACGGCGAGCGCGTGGGCACTCTGGCTGCCGGGCAGTCCGGCGAGGTGGTGCTTGCCGCCACGCCGTTCTACGCCGAGATGGGCGGCGAGGTGGGCGACACCGGCGTCATCGAGAACGGGGACGCGCACATCTACGTGCTGGACACGAAGGCTCCCGAGAAGGGCCTCGTGGTGCACGCCGTGCGCGCCGATGAGGCCGGTCTGGCCGAGGGCGATGCCGTGGTGGCCCGCGTGGACGCCAACCGCCGCGCCGCCATCGAGCGCAACCACACCGCCACCCACATCCTGCACGCCGCCCTGCGCCGCGTGCTGGGCGATCACGTGAAGCAGGCCGGCTCCTACGTGGGCCCCGATCGTCTGCGCTTCGACTTCACCCACTTCGAGGCCTGCACGGCCGAGCAGCTGGCGGACGTGGAGCGCGAGGCCAACGAGCACATCATGAGCGCCACGCCCACCACCATTTACGAGACTTCCCTGGAAGAGGCCCGCGCCGCCGGTATCACCGGTCTGTTCGGCGAGAAGTACGGCGATGTGGTTCGCGTGGTAGAGGCGGGCGACTTCAGCCGCGAGCTCTGCGGCGGCTGCCATGTGTCCAACACCGCCGAGATCGGCTTTTTGAAGATCACGAGTGAGTCGAGCGTGGGCGCCAATGTGCGCCGCATCGAGGCCGTGACAAGCTATGGCGCGCTCGCCTACGTGAACAAGGTGGAGGCCGAGCTGAAGGAGGCCGCCGGCACCCTGCGCGTGCCCATGTTCGACGTGTCCGAGCGCGTGGCCGCCGATCAGAAGGCCATGAAGGAGATGCGCGCCAAGGCCAAGCGCGCCAAGGAGATGGTGGGCGACGACATGTTCGCCGCGCTGCTTGCCCAGGTGCAGGACGCGCCGGCGGGCTACCCGGTCATTATCGCCCGCACCGAGGTACGCGACGGCGGCCAGATGCGCAACATGTGGGATATCGTCCGCAGCCGCATGAGCGCCCCGGGCGCGATGGTGGTGGCCGCGGTGAACGACGGCAAGCCCGTGCTCATGGCCGCCGGCACCGACGAGGCCGTGGCCGCTGGGTTCAACGCTGGGGTCATCATCAAGGCCATGGGCCCGGCCATCCAGGGCGGTGGCGGCGGCAAGCCCACCATGGCCCAGGCCGGCGGTAAGAACCCCGACGGCATCGACGACGCCCTGGAAATCGCCCGCAACATGATTCTGTAGGGGCACCAGGAGTACCGGTCGCCTCGCATTATTCCAAACGACCCCAAGAAAGGACGGCCCCGCGCCGTCCTTTCCCTATCAGTGCGGGCTGGAAATCTTAAAGAATATGAGAAAGCCTGTGCTTGAGGTAGGAGAAGACGGCTTCGGCCTGCAGATTGCGTTGTGCAAACTTTACCTTTTCACCCTGAAACCTTTACTTGGGAGCGTACTGTGCTATAAAAAGTAAAGGAATGAGGTGAATATTGTGATTTCGTATTCCGGCTTGTCGCAAAAACTGAATGAGAGGGGTCTGACGAGGACCGCATTGGCGAAGGAGCTGGGCATCTCTTCCCGTACCATGGCGAAGATTGGTCGAGGGGAGAAAGTCTCGGACCGTGTTCTTGAAAGGATGGCGACCTTCCTTTGCTGCCCAGTAGGCGAGTTGTGCCGAGCTATTTCGAGCAATAACTTGCTGCAAACGCTCAGGGATGAGAAATACGCCCAAATTTCAGGCGGCCTGTACCACGAACTTCAGGTGCGGATGACCTACAACTCCAACCATATCGAGGGAAGCAGGCTCAGTGAAGATCAAACCAGAATGATCTTCGAGACGAACACCGTGGATGTTGGCGAAGGCGTTCCCGTTGATGACATTATTGAGACGGTCAATCACTTCCGGGCCATAGATTACTGCATCGACACAGCGGAGGAGCCGCTTACTGAAGACATCGTCAAGCAGCTGCATCGCATGCTGAAGCAGGGCACGAGGGATTCCACGCTTGCATGGTTTGCCGTCGGGGACTATAAGAGGCGGCCCAACGTGGTCGGCGGTCGCGAGACGGTCAAGCCGGAAGAGGTTGCCTTCCGTATGGGTTCGCTGCTTTCCGAGTACGACCAGATTGTCGACGTTACGATTGACGATATCGTCTGGTTTCATTGCGAGTTCGAGCGCATCCACCCGTTCCAGGACGGGAATGGAAGGGTCGGAAGGCTTATCGTGTTGAAGGAGTGCCTGCGCTTTGAGCTTGTTCCGTTCATTATCGAGGACTCTAAGAAGATGTTCTACTACCGAGGCCTTTCCGAATGGGATCGGGAGAAGGGGTATCTAACGGACACCTGCCTGGACGGGCAAGACGCATTTAAGAGGCTGATGTCGATGTTCGATGTTCGTCCTTGAGGCAAACGCGCCCGGCTCTTTGCCGATCTAACTCACGCTGATGAAGGGTGATGAGCGAGTCGAGCTTCTGGAAGAGGGCACCGATGCGAGATTGCTCCGGTAAATCTGGAACCAGAATTGGCTCTTGAGCCAGATCGCTCGGGACCAATTCATTCATCATGGTCCCGCTCTTCGTGGCGTTCACCAGGATAGGGCGCATCGTTCTTTCATGCGGAATAAAATACTTCCAGAATTCAAATCGCTGCTCCACGATGGGCCTGAAGCAGGAAAACCGAGGAGACATAAGACCGTCACCTGCGTCATTGAGGACGAAGCGGCCAAAAGCGTGCTCTTTATTCGTATGACCCTCAAACGCGATGTCACCCACACGGATTATCTTGTAGTTGCTAAGCGATGCATCGGAGGCCCCATTCCCTCCATTGAAGGTCATCGTGGCGATAGACAACGTCCTGTCGTAACCAAGTGCGCAGTCGTCATTGCGCTCGTTGTTGACGGCGTACAGCTCCCCCAGCTTACGCTGTTCCCAAGCGGAATCCCAACAACAAGCTGGAGTCGCTGAGGCGCAAGCTCATTGATTCAGGCGAGCTTGCCCCGACGGAGAAAGGGCTGCACGAACTCGGCTGCACGCTGCATTTCGATAGTCCGAGCGCTGCCGCCGTTTTCGTCCTTGTCGGAAGCTGCAATGGATGGACCGAATGGGTGGACGAAAGCGGAAGAACGCTTTCCTTTGTCTACAGGGACTCTCGGACGGACTGACCCTCTTTGGGCTCGTCCTTACAGGGCGACAAGGCAAGGGATTCATACCCATTGTCGGAAATCATCCGGGAGATGGCCTCGAAGGCGCGCATGGCATCCAAAGCTTCACCCTCCTGAAAATCCGGCGCGTCCGCATAACGTGTAAGCGATATGAGGCTCGAGAGGTAAGAGGCCTGTTCGAGGGTCTCGTCGTCGAAGTCGAGGAAGCCCAAATCATTGGCTCGGTTCAACAACGACGAGATATTATGCGTAAAAGGGAAAGCTTCGTTGTTCTTCTCGAACACCGACTTCACCAGTTTCTCGGCAGCTTGCTGCGCATGGTATCCGATGCTCTCTGCGTAGCTCGCGACTCCCAACGAGGCGAGGGCATCGATGGTCTCGACATCTACGGATGCTGCATAGAGAAGGCCGCGGAGCTCTTTAGCCATAGATCTTCACGCCCTCGTTGGCGATGGCGTAGTCCACTGTTGTGCGGCGGATTTTACGATCTAGATAGTCATCACGAAAGCGAGCCAGCAGATCGTAGTCGAAACCGGCGTCGTACATCAACCGCGAGATTGACATCGATGCCTTGGTGGCATATCGGATGGGCCTCTCATTGTCATTTTCGGTAATGACCATGATGTCGACATCACTCGAAGGACGCTCCTCGCGACGTGCGTAACTGCCGAAAATGTAAATGCTGTCAGTGGGCACCGCATCTGTAATGGCGTCTATCATTGACTCAAGCACAGTTACCGGGATGCGCAGCTTGGCGGCATCGGAATTGATCTTGGTATTTGCTCCTGCGCTTCGTGGCATCCGGCATCCTTTCGTCTCTCGAAGATTCTAGCATGGAAAGGGCAGTGTTGTGTCTAGGGAAGCCCGATAGTGCACAAGCCGTTGCGCGGGAAGAAAATAACTTGGGAACAGCGTAAGCTGGGGGATGTGGGGCATGCCCAATCTGGCGTCGGCTTTCCAGATGCGGAACAG
>NZ_JAYMFF010000024.1:0-63323 GCF_035989245.1 Adlercreutzia wanghongyangiae
CCCGCGCTCGCGGCCACGTAGGCCGCCACGGCGCCGGCGCAACCGGAGCCGACGACGATGATGTCGAAATCTGCCTCGGACACTCGTCTCTCCTTTCCTCTACGGTTCGTTGGGGTCGGGCCCGTGCCGTATTCCCCGGCGCAACATCGCCACCGCGCGGGCCCAACCCTCTTCGAACGATCCTACAGGGCGGCCGTCACAGCGGGCAGCACGTCCTTAATGTCGCCCACCAAGCCGAAATCACACTGCTTGAATACGGGGGCGTTCTTGTCCTTGTTGATAGCAAATACCATGCCAGAACGGTTGCAACCCACCATGTGCTGCATCTGGCCGGAAATACCGCAGGCCACGTATACCTTCGGCGTGAGCACCAAACCTGACACACCCACATAAGTGCCCGACGGCATCCAGTCTACGCCCTCGGTCAGGGGACGCGAGCAGGCCAAGCCGCCGTCGATCTTCTCAGCCAGGGCGCGAGCCCAATCCAGCTCGGACTCCTCGGCGAAGCCGCGGCCGCACGCCACTACGGCATCGGCCTTGAACAGGTCGGCACCACCCTTCTCACGCTCACGGGAGGAAACCAGGGTCACCGGCGTGGCGGGCGCCTGCCACGTCACCGTTTCCACCACATCGGTGCCAGCGGGCTCGGCGCCCTCGAAGGTGCCGGGAGCCACCGTGTAGAAGGCAACGTCGCCGGCCGCCTTGCGCACGCGCTCGCCCACGCCGCCGAAGTACAGGCTCTTCGCGCCTTCCTCATCCAGCGCCACGGCATCGGTGATCACCGACGCGCCCGCGGCGGCGGCCACCCGACCCAGCACGCTCTTCACATGGCGGCGCGGCTCGCCCAGCACCACTGCCGGCGCCTCGGCATCATAGATGGCCTGCACCGTCGCGTAAGCGTCGTCGACCACAGCCCCCTCGGGAACGGCAACGACCAGGGTCTTGTCGGCCACACCCGTCGGAGTAGCCCCGAAGGTGACCAGCACCACCTCATCGGCCAGGGTGCGGGCACCAGCGGCCAACTCGCGGGCAGCATCGGTGGTCTCGGCAATTACCAGTGCTTTCATGTTCAGCTCTGCCTTTCTCTTCTATCTATTCAACCAACGAAACTTACAGGGCAGCCTTCAGCGCCGCCGCGAACTCCTCCACGGCGCCATCGGCGGAGGCGTCCAGCACCGTGCAGGCACGCTCGGCGGCCTGAGGCGCCGCGCAGGACACTACCTCGATCGTCCGCGCGGGAGCCACCGAAGCCGCAGTCACTTCCATGGGTTTTTTGCCGGCGGCCAGAATGTCCTTCATGCCGGGGATGCGCGGCAACGCCACATCGGGCGACACCGCCACTACTGCGGGCAGAGGCACGCGCACTTCCTCCACTACGTCTTCCAAGGTGCGCTCGGCCACAATAGTGTCACCTTCGGCCGTAAGGGCCGTCACCGCGCTCACGCTCGGCAGCCCCAGGCGGGCAGCCAGCTGCACGTCAACCTGCTGGGCGTAGTCGTCAGCCGAACCATCGCCGCACAGCACCACATCGAAGTCAGTCCCGCCGAGCAGGGCCGCCAGCGCCTCGGCCGTGGCCGCGGCATCCAAATCGGCCAGAGCGTCGTCGGCCACCATGCGCAGGTTGTCCACCCCGCGGGCGAGCACGTTCTTCTTCAGCTTGGAATCATCGATGGAGGCGGGGCCGACGGTGATGGCGGTCACCGTGGAGCCCGGATGGGCGGCGGCCAGCTGGGCGGCGGCCTCGATGGCGTTCAGGTCGTAGGCGGACACGATGCCCTTGGCCTTCGAGAAATCCAGCGACCGGTCCCCCGCGACCTGGATGTCCTGATCATCGGGAACCACCTTGAATGCAACGACGATATTCACTTCAGCACACTCCCTTCTAATTGGTACTCCTCGTGCTTGAGCTTTCCGCAAGCGATGCCGGACGCATCCGCCCTCGCTTCGATGAGCGAAATTATTCGCGTTCCCCTCAGCGTCGCGCATCGCCTAAACCCCGTGAAAGCATCGTTACTCAAAAGTTAGTGATAGGCCATATTCGGGGTATTCCCCACATACCGCGCTCCATGCGATGCCCGCCCACGTGCCCACGGCCTATCATCGCGATGGATGCACCGCGCATCCGCAATTCCGTTTCCAATATTGAGGAGGAACCCATGGCAGACTACTTTGGCACCGACACCGTCGTCTCCGAGTTGCGCGAGGACGGCCTGCTGATCATCCGCATCAACCGCCCCGACGTGGCCAACGCCCTGAACGGCGTCACGTCGGCCGCCATGGAGAACATCATGAACCATGCGGAGACCGACAAGAACGTGCGCGCCATCATCGTCACGGGCACCGGCAAGGTGTTCTGCGCCGGCGAGGACCTCTCGGAGCTGTCCGAGGGCGGCGAGTGCCAGACCGTCACCGAGCACGGCTTCGGCGGCCTGACCGCGCGCCTGTGCTCGAAGCCCGTCATCTGCGCCTGCAACGGCTCGGCGGCTGGCGGCGGCATGGAAATCGCCCTGTCCTGCGACATGGTGGTGGCCGCCGAGAACGCGAAGTTCGGCTGCACCGAGGTGGGGCTCGGCATCATCGCCTCCACCGGCGGCATCGTGCGCCTGGCCCGCGATATCAACCGCAAGGACTGCATGGAGCTTCTGCTCACCGGCAAGAAGATCAAGGCCCCCGAGGCCAAGGCCCTGGGCCTCATCAACTACGTGGTGCCCGCCGAGGAGGTGCTCGACCGCGCCATCGAGCTGGCCGAGGAGTGCCTGAAGAACGCGCCTTTGGCCCTGAAGTGGACGAAATTCATCGTGCACGCTGCCGACCAGATGTCCGAGGAGGACGCCATGCGCTTCTCCGACGCCGCCTACCGCTTCCTCGAGAAGACCGAGGACGGCATCGAGGGTCCGGCCGCCTTCGTCGAGAAGCGCGCGCCCCAGTGGATCGGTCGCTAACCCAGCCTTCTCCTCGCAGCCGGCATGCCGCCTCCTACCCCAGGCGATCTTTCCCCGAGCATCCCGGCGACTTTCCCCAGAGCCCGCCCCTCCGGCGGGCTCTTCTCGTTGAGGCCCGAGAAGCCCCCCACAGGTTCAGCGGGGGCGGAAGAGGGCGGCGCGCCCGTCGGTTGCGAGGCGTTCGACCCTTCCGGTTGCGCACAGGTGCCGCAGCACGACCAGGGCCTCCAGCATGAAATAGTAGCGCGCCATGGGCCTCGTCGCGCGCCAGGACGCGTCGGAGAGGCCCGCGAGGGCGCAGCGGGCCACCTCCTGGCCCGTCGCCCCCTTCCGCTCGCACAAGAAGGCGAGCACTGCTTGCACGCGGGACCGCTTGCGGGCGACGATGGCGTCGATGCGGGCGGCCAGGGTCGCTCTGTCGCGCTCGGGATCGCCGTGACCGAACAGCGCGAGGCGGACGGGCAGATCGCGCACGCGGCGCATATGACACAGATACAGACCGAGGCCGTCTACGCCATCGGGATGGGCGTCCACCGCAGGCGTCGTAGCGGGCAGCACGTGATCGCCGGCGAATAGAATGCCCCGATCGGGCTCGTAGAAGCAGAGGTGGTCGGGGGTGTGGCCGGGCGTCTCCATCACGCGAAACCGGCAGCGGCCCACCGAAATCTCATCGCCGTCGGCAACGGGACGGTAGGCGAAGCGCCCCGCGGGGAACACGGCGGTCTCGGCGTTGCAGGCGCCGTAGCCTCGCGCATCCTCGGAAGAAGCGCCCATGTCCCGCATCTCGCGCCGAAACCCCTCCTGGGTGCGCCTGAGCCGGACGGCCTCGCGCGCAGCCACCGCCTGAGGACTCAGGTGCAGAGGCACCGAGGCCGACAACAAAGCGGGCAGCACCCCCGCATGGTCGAAGTGCCCGTGGGTGAGCATCACCTGGCACGCTCCAAAATCGACGCCCAGCTCGCGCAAAGCCGTCTGCAGCCGACGCGCATTACCCAGGCCGGCCGCACCGGCATCCACAATCAGCCATTGACCGTGATCGTGCAGCACATGGCAATTCGTCTCCCCCGCGCCCACGTTGGCGAAGGGAAGGCGAATGCGGTAGATCGCGGGATCGGCGCATACGAGCTCGACCACGGGCGCCCTTTCGCCCTAGCGGCGCGGGCGTACCGCGGGCACGCCGTCGATCTCCTGCAGCGCGCTCGTCTCGGCCAGCGACTTGCCGCGCGTTTCCGGCGCCATCGCGAAGGAGGTCGCCAGCCCGCCGAGCACGAGCACGGCCGCGGCCAGCATCACCGGCCCCACACCGCAGGCGTCCAGCATCAGCGGCGTGGCGTAGGTGGCGGCGATGGTGCCGATGCGCGAGAAGGCGATGGCGATACCCACGGCCGTGGCGCGCACCTCGGTAGGAAACAGCTCGTTGGGATACAGCCACTGCAGGATGCCCGGGCCGCCGCTGAAGAAGGCGTACAGTCCGAAGGCGGCGATAACCACCGCAATCGGAGCTGTCGGCCACAGGCCCAACACCAGCAGCCCCACGGCCATAAGCGCCAAGCTGACCAGCAGCAACGGGCGGCGACCCATGGAGTTCAGCCAGAACATGGCAGGAATGCTGCCCACGAGGAAGAACAGGCTCACGGCGCTCTCGCCCAAAATGGCCTCGCGGCCCTCCCCCAAGCCGAAGGCCGTCATAATCTCGGGACCGAACGTGTAGATGGCGTACATGGGCACCACCTGGCACAGGATGAACACCCCCAGGAAGAACATGCGCTTCAGGTAGCCGCCCTTGAGCAGCGTGGCCAGCGAGGTTTTCTGGGGCACTTCCTCGGGTTCCAGCTCCACATCGGGGCCGAACACGCGGGCCACCACGGCCGTGGCCTCGTCGGTGCGCCCCTTGCTCGCCAGCCACAGGGGCGACTCGGGAATGTCGTGGCGCCCGATGAGCAGTATCGCGCAGGGCACAACGGCGCTGCCGAGCATCCACTTCCACCCGTCATCCAGGCCGTAGAGGACATAGCCCACCACTGCGGCCACCGTTGCTCCCAGATACCATGCCGCCGACACCAGCCCCATGGACACGGCCCGGTGCTTCTTGGGCGTGAACTCGGCGATAAGCGAGGTGGCGATGGGATAGTCGGCGCCCACGAACACGCCGATGAGGAAGCGGGCCGCCACCAGCTGCCACGCCGTGGTGGCGAACACGCTCGCCAGCGAGAACACCGCGATGGCGATAATGTCGATGGTGAACATTTTCTTGCGCCCGACGATGTCGGTGAGGTATCCCCCGAAAATAGTGCCGAAGAAGATGCCGAGCATGACCGACGCGCCGATGGCCGCGCTCTCGGCCGCCGTCAGGCCCATCATGGGCACGATCTGGGTGAGCGCCACGCCGATCAGCGAGAGCACATAGCCGTCCAAAAACGATCCGCCGCTGGAGAACAGCGACACCTTGCGCAGAAACGGGGTCATCTGCACGTCGTCGATGCTCTTCTTGGCCGTTTGCCGCGTCTTAGCCGGAAGCTCGCGCAGCACCCGCCCCACCGACCCGGCCGACCGCTTCAGCTGCTCCTCCCGGTAGGCGCGCTGGGAACGCACGTCGGGGTTCACGTGCACGCAGCGCACCGCGGTGCCGCCCGGCGCCGCCAGGCATCCCTCGGGAGGACTCGTCACCTGGGTCTTGCCCTTCACGTCGCTCATCACAGCTCCCTTCCGACCCTTACTCCCACTCCAGCACGCCGGCATTCAGAAACGGCTTGTCCTCGGGCGCATCGGCATTTACCATGCGGAAGCGCGCCTCAGCGTCGGACACCTTCCACACCTGGGTTGCCAGGCGCGTGCCGGGCAGCACCGGAGCCGTGAACCGGCATTTGAAGCGGCGCAGGCGCTCTGGCTGGCCCGGGAACAGCAGCGCGATTCCGTGGCGCATGGCGATGCCGGCCGTACACACCCCGTGGTTGATGGGGCGCGCGAGCCCGGTCTGCTCGGTATAGCCCCAGTCAATATGCTGCTGGTGCCAATCGCCCATGAGCCGGTAGATGAGGGGCCACTGGTAGCCGCACACCTCCTCGTACGTCAAATCGGGCGCGCGATCGGGGTAGTCCACCACATCGGCCGGGGGCCGCTCGCCGCCGAACCCGCCGTCGTAGATGCAGCAATCGTAGGTCTCCACGGTGCACAGGTGGGTGCCGTCGGCGGAATAGGACCTCCCCACCTGCTTGGAAAGGGATCCGCGCCCCTCCCCGCGGTCCCACAGGGCCTCCTGGGTCACATAGGTCTCCACATGATCGTTCATCTTGAACGGTGCATGAAAGAAGGCGTCGATGCCGTAGTGCAGCGACCCCGCATAGTCGAAGCCGTAATCGAGCGTAGTCGTCATCTCCTCGTTCACCGTCAGCGGCACGCCGAAGATGGGGAGCACCTTCAGCTGGGGATTGGTCGCATCGTGTTCGTTCACGTATTCCAAGTCCGTTCTGCCGTCCCATCCTGCGCCGCAGCCGAGCGCGCAGATCTCCAAATCGCGGAACGTGTAGTCGCGCACGAAGGGGCCGAAGGTGCGCCCGACGATCTCAGTGCTCACGGTCATGCATCTCTCCTTTGAACGGGCGTCCGGCGCTCAGCCGAGCCGCTTCTTCTCCACCTTGCCCACGCTGGTGTGGGGCAGGCTGTCCACCACCTCCACGATGGTGGGAACCTTGAAATCGGCCAGACGGCAGGCGCAGTAGGCCGTTATCTCCTCGACGGGCGCCTCGCACCCCGCGACGGGCACCACGAAGGCCTTCACGGCCATGTCCCGCACCGGGTCGGGCACGCCGATGACGGCGGCCTCGGCCACTGCCGGATGATCGACCAGCACCTCTTCCACCTCGGAGGCCGAGATGTTCTCGCCGGCGCGCTTGATCATGTTGCTCTTGCGGTCCACGAAGTAGAACCAGCCGTCGGCATCGCAATAGCCCTTGTCGCCGGGAAGGTGCCAGCCCCCGGCGCTCAGCGCGGCGGCCGTGGCGGCCTCGTCGCGGTAGTAGCCCTTCATGAGCGAAACGCCGGGGATGCCGCGCACGGCGATGTCCCCCACTTCGCCCGCCGCGGCGGCCCGCCCGTCCTCCCCCAGGATGGCCACCTCGTAGCCCGGACCCGGCCGGCCCACGCTGGGCCAGCGCCGCGGGCCGCTCACGCGGTCGGTCAGCACCCAGCACACCGATTCGGTGGAGCCGTAGCAGTTCTGCAGGCGCACGCCGAAGCGCTGCTCGAAGGCCTCCTTCTCGTCGTCGGACAAGGCCAGGTAGTACTGCACCGACCGCACGCAATGGTCGCGGTCGGCGGGGTCGGGCGGCTGCATCATCATGGTGCGCGCCATCATGGCCACCAGCTGAATGGCCGTCGCCCGGTAGGCGCGCACCTGGGACCAGTAGCGGCGCGCGCTGTACTTCTCGATCATGATGAGGGTGGCACCGGCCGTGAGCACGGGCATGAGCGCCGCGGTCTGGAAGTTCGAATGGAAGGCCGGCATGGTGGTGAGCAGGCGGTCCGCCGCCGTAAGGCCGCACTGCCATTCGCCGTAGCGGCCGCCGAAGATCAGGTTGGCATGGGTCAGCTCAACCCCCTTCGGGCACGAGGTGGTGCCCGAGGTGAAGATGATCATGGCCGTGTCCAAAGGATCGATCGAGCGCAGCTCGCCCAACTGGTCGGGGCAGGCCTCCACGGCGGCGTCGAAGTCGACGGCGCGGCCGAACAGGGGCGCACCTGCCGCGTGGGCGATCAGCACGTGCTCCATGGCATAGGGCCGTACGCCCTCGCAGGAGCCCGCGCAGCTGCCCTCGGGCCGCGGCGCATCGGCGCAATAGCAGCACTGGCAGTCGGACTCGGCCACCACAGTGCGAATGCCGCATTTCTCAAGGACGAAGGCCGTCTCCTCCAGCTTGTGCTGCATATTGATGGGCACCGCCACCGCCCCGATCTTGGCCAGGGCGAAGGTGACGCTCACATATTCGGGCGAGTTGTACAGCTGAACGGCCACGTTCTCGCCCTTGCGAATGCCCAGGGCCAGAAAGTAGTTCGCCGTCCGGTTGATAAGGCGGTCGAATGCCGCATAGGTGAAAGAGCGCTCGGTGCCGAAACGGTCCCGGCTCACCAGGAAGAGATGATCGCCGCGACTGGCGGAAAGCCCGTTCCACAAGTCGCGGAGATTCTCGTTGCCCCCGATAGCCATTACCTGATCCTCCTTCTCGCTCGCACGTTCCCCCGAAGAGGAACCCGCCGGGCGGGCGGGTCCCTCGCTCTCTCTTAGGACTTGCGCCCTGCGGCCTAGTTCTCGCCGCGGCGGATGGCGCCTTCCTCCTCCAGGGCCGCCATCTGCTCCTCGGTGTAGCCCAGCTTGGACAGCACGTCGGCCGTGTCGCCGCCCTTGGCGGGCATGGGGCGCCAGATGCGGCCGGGCGTCTGCTCGAAGCGCGGCATGGGCGAGAGGCCCTTGAAGGTCTCGCCATCGGCGGTCTGCCACTCCACGAAGTTGCCGCGGGCGGCCATGTGGGCGTCGGCCACCATGTCCTCGAACTCGTAGACGCTCTGAGCAGCGATGGCCTGCTCGGCCAGGATGTCCTCCAGCTCCAGCTTGGTGCGCTCCTTCAGCCACGCCTCCAAGCGGCGCTCGAACTCCTCGGCGATGGGCATGGAAAGCCACAGCGACGCGGTGTCCTCGGGCAGCTCGGGCGTGCCCCAGGCCTCGCCCAAACCCAGCGTCTCCAGCATCCACTTGTTCTGGCGGATGCCGAACAGGTTCAGCGCGATGAAGCCGTCGGCGCACTCGTAGACGCCGATGCCGCAGAGGTTCTGGTTGCGGGCGCCCGCGCGGGGCCACTTGATGCCGTCGTTCAAGTAGTCCACCAGGTAGTACTGGCTCATGTACATGATGCCCTCGTACATGGCCCAGTCGATGGACTCGCCCTCGCCCGTGCGCTCGGCCTTGCGCAGAGCCGCCAGCGATGCGGCGATGAGCAGATAGGAGTTGATGTAGTCGCCGGAATAGGGCATGGTGATCATGGGCTGCTCGGGCGTGCCGTTCTGGCAGGTGAAGCCGGCATAGGGCCCCACGGTGCCGTCGTAGGCCGGGCGCTTCACGCGGTCGGGATCGCCGAACTTGCCGTAGCCGGAGCAGTGCACGATGACGAGCTTCGGGTTCACGGCCCACATGTCCTCATCGGTGAAGCCCTTGCGCTCCCAGGTGCCGCCCTTGGACGACTCGAAGAAGATGTCGGCGTCCTTCAGCATGTCCAGCAGCACCTGCTTGCCGCCGGGGGTGAACTGGTTCAGCTGCACCGAACGGCAGTTGCGGCGCTCGGCCTGGGCGGCGTTCTTGGCGTCGCGCACGGTGTCGCCGTAACCGGTGTTTTCCAACCAGATAACGTCGGCGCCCCAGTCGGCCATGATGTTGCAGGCGCGCGGGATAGCCTCCTCCATGGCGGCGAAGACGACCTTCACGTCGTCCAGAACGCCGAAGGACGGTTTCTCAGTGGGGATAGCAGCCATTTCTCTCTCCTTTACAAAAGCAATTTGGCAATTTGGCAATATCAGAGATTCACCCAAGAAAGTCGGCGGCCGTCGGGCCCGTCAGACTCGACGGCCAACCGGTTACTGGCGGTACTTGATGGAGGCGCCCTTGGACGTGGCCAAGATCATCATCTCGTCGGTGCCGCCGGACACGCGGTCGACGCGCAGGTCGCGCCAGATGCGGTTGATGCGGTGCTCGCTGGCCACGGCGATGCCGCCCATCACCTGCATGGCGTCGTCGGTCACCTCGAAGGAGGCGTTGGCGCAGTAGTACTTGCACATGGCCGCCATAGCCGCGTCGAACTCGCCGCCCGCGTTGTCGGCCATCCAGGCGGCCTCGTACAGCATGTTGCGCATGTTGGTCAGCTTGATGCACATCTCGGTGATCTTCAGCTGGTTCAGCTGGAAGCGGCTGATGGGCTTGCCGAAGGCCATGCGGGTATTGGCGTGCTTCATGGCATCCTCGAAGGCACAGATGGCCGTGCCGTAGTCGCAGGCGCCCACGAGCCAGCGCTCGAAGTTGAAGTCGGACACGCCGCGCATGAAGCCGTTGCCCTCGCGGCCGAAGATGTCGGACTCCTCCAGCTCTACGTTGTCCAGGTACACCTCGCAGCAGCTGTCCATGCGCAGGCCCAGCTTCGGCAGCGGCGACAGCTTCACGCCCGGCTTGGACATATCCACGAAGAACTCGGTGAACACCGACTCGTCATCGGCGTTCTTCGCCATGATGACCAGGTACTTCACGCCCGCCGACGAGGTGATGAAAGTCTTGGTGCCGTTCAGGTAGATCTTGCCGTTCTCGCGCTTGTAGGTGGTGGCCAGCGAGCTCACATCGCTGCCGGCGCCCGGCTCGGTGCAGGCGGAGTTCCAGATCTGCTCGCCAGTGCCCAGCGTGGCCATCACGGCGTCGATCTGCTCGGGCGTGCCCTCGCGGATGATGGTCTCGAAGCCGGGCAGCTGGTACAGCACGTAGGTGGGCGCGCCGTAGCGGCCGAGCACCTCGTAGACGGCCATCAGCGTCACGCAGGGCTGCTCCAGGCCCAAACCGCCGTGGGACTCGGGCAGCATGATCTGGTCGAAGCCCAGCTCGCACAGGCCGGCCACCCAGCGCAGGGGGTACTCGTGCTTCTCGTCGCACTCGTGGAAGTAGGTCTCCCAGTTCTCGCTTTCCATGTACTCGCGGTAGCTGTCGACAATCAGCTCCTGCTCGTCGGTAAGCTTGAAGTCCATAGTCGGTTTCTCCTTTCGGGTTATGGTGTCGTTGCCAGCGAAGAGGGCGGCGGGGGCCGCCCTCCCGTATCCAGTTGATCAGGCAAGACCCAGGGTCTCGCGGTAGAAGGCGGCGGCGTGATCCAGGGCGTCGTTGGCCGCATCGAGCATCTTGGTGTAGTGCAAAAACGCGTGGATGACGCCCTCGAACACCTCGTAGCGGCACGGAATGCCGTACTGCTCGCAGATGGCCGCCAGGCAGGCCGAGTCGTCGCGCAGCGGATCGAACTCGGCGGCCGCGATGTAGCAGGCCGGCACATCGCGGGTCAAGTCGTTCAGGAACAGGTTCGCGTAGGGCTCCTGCGCCAGCTCCTCCGGGTTCTCGGCGTACAGCCCCATGTAGAACTGCCAGTCCTCTTCGGCCAGACCGTCCCAGGGACCTCCCAGAAGCCGCATGGAGGCGGAATCGGTCAGACCGAACCAGCCGTAGAACAAAAGCAGGCACCGCACGAAGTCGGCCCCATCGCACTCCTCGCGCAGGTACAGCGTGGCCGCCAGCCCCAGATGAGCGCCGCCCGAGTCGCCGGCGAAGGCCAGACGATCGCCGTCGATGCCCCAACCCGCACCCTCCCGGTGCAGGAAGGAGGCAACGGAGGCTACCTCGCGCACGGCGCTGGGATAGCGCGCCTCGGGCGAGAGCCGGTAGTCCACGGCCACCACGGGCACGCCCGCCCGCTCGGCCAGAATGCGGCAGATGCGGTCATGGGTGTCCAGGTTGCCCAGCACGAACCCGCCGCCGTGCACGTACACGATAGCCGGCGACGTCTCCCCCGCCGCCAGCGGGCGCGGGTAGTAGCGGCGCACGGGAATGGCGCCCGAGGGTCCCTCCACCGCATCGTCGACCACGCAGGCCAGCTCCGGCGCTCCCTCGTTCCACCAGGCCCGCCCGGCCACGTAGTTCTCGCGCATCTGGGCGAAGCCGGCGCTCGTGTCGTTCGCATCCCCCGCCAGGGCGTCCTCCTGGGCCAGCACGGCGCTCATCTGGGGGCTAATGCGGGACAGCACATCGATCTTGTTCGGCATGGCGCGCTTCCTTTCCAACGTCGGTCGGATGCTATACGGTGGCCTCGCCGCCGGCGATCTGCTGGGCCTCAGCCTCCTCGGCGGCGTTCACCGTCTCGGTGCCGAAATGCTTCTTGATGGAACGCAGCAGCATGACCAGGCAGATGCAGCCGATGACGCCGAACATGATCTCGAAGCCGAAAATGCTGTTGTAGGCCGCGATGCCCTGGGCGTCGATCAGGCCGCCGTACCAGGTGTGGATGAACACGTCGGGCAGAAAGCCGATGACCGAGAGCAGGCCGGCGGCGGTGCCGAAGATGCGCATGGGAATCTTGATCTCCGACAGCGGCGAGCTTCCGATGGAGAAGGCGCCGTAGGTGGTGAAGCCAAACACCACGACCAGCACGGCGGCTACCAGCGAGCTGCCCGGATCATGCGGGAACAGGATGAAGCCCACCAGCACGGCCATGGACAGGATGAAGGCGCCCAGAATGACCTTGGAGGGGCTCTTCAGCTTCGTGGCCAGCCAGCCCACCACCGGGCCGGCGACAAGGCCGATGCCGTAGGTGCGGATGAGACCCACCACGTTCACCAGGTTGCCATCGGCATCGAAGCACTGGGTGAGGTAGGGCGTGGTGTAGGTAGCGCCCTGGTACACGGCGTACACGCAGAAGTAGGCGACGCAGGCCCAGATGACGCCCGGATGCTTGATGGCCTCCAGGGCCTCCTTCACGCTGAACAGCTTGGCGTCCTTGTTGATCTCGCCCTTGAAGTCGGGGATGAGGAAGATGGAGGCCACGCCCAGCACCGCGATCATCACGGCCAGGAAGACGAGCATCACCTGCACGCCGGCCACCACGTTGGAGATGGCGGCGATGATGCCGGCGTTGATAAGGCCGATTACCAGGCCGGTCACGCCGTAGATGGAGTAGCTGATGCCGATCTTGGAGGCGTACTCGTCCTCCTCGCAGCACAGGCGGATCACCTTGAAGCGGGTGCCCCACCAAACCAGGATGGAGGTGACGCCCATCAGCACGAACAGCACGAGGCAGATCTGCACCGAGGGCAGCATCGCGTACACGCCCACGAGCACCGCCGTGGCCAGAAAGCCGCCCACAGCCAAGGTGCGCATGCGGAACTTGTCGGCCACGATGCCCGAGGGCAGGTAGCAGATCATGGCCGCGATGCCGTAGGCCGACACCATCAGGCCCAGATCGGCGTTGCTGCACCCCAGCGCCTGCATCAGCGGATCGTAGAACACGTTCTTCAGATACATGGGCGCGTAGATGATGGACGAGCCCATGGAAATGAGCACGACGAGTGCCCACTTGTGAAGCGACGTCAGATCCTTGTACGTCACTTCCCCCTTGCCCTTTGCAAGCAACGACATGGTGGTGCTTCCTTTCTCTTACGTCAGGCCCGGCACCCCCGCCGAGCGGCCCCGCAGGACCTCGCGAATCCCTTTCGCGTACCTGACCGATCTGGTGAGCATTGTGGAATCGCAACCGCGTCGCGCCATCGCTCGAACACCATGAAAGCGTCGTTACCTAGTTTTTTGCGAGGGCCGCAAAAAGATCGCAAAGGCAGCGTTTTCCATCGCAAATCCCTGATGAGATGGGGAATACTCAAAATGTAGTGATGTCATTTCGCGATGGTGATTCATATACTCAAAATCGAGAAAGCGGGTTCGAGAGAGCAGTCGGGAAACTGCCATTGCGGTACGCTATGCTATAGTGATGTTTCGCCGCGCGATACCCGACGAGACGACGCAGGAAGGTTCGCCCATGGATGTCACGCGCCCCGAAACCGACTCGAGCACCGACGGGCGGCACGAGGCGATCGTCGCCTTCCTCGACCGTCCCTTGGCGAAGTACGTCGGCTTCGCGCTTCTGCTCGCGTGGCATTACACCCTGTGGTTTATCCCCGACTTCTTCTTCGACGTGCAGCTGCTGGACGACCGCGTTACCGTCAGCTGGATCGTCAGCCTGCTGGCCTCCTCGGTGTTCCTGTTCCTCATCGCGGCCCTGCTGGGACGCAAACGCCACCTCAGCGACTGCCGCGCCGCCCTGCCTGCCGCCACCGCCGTCGCCGTAGCGGGCACCTTGGCCCTGGGCTTTCTCCCCTTCCAGCTGGTGGCCGCCCCGGTCTACTTCGCCATCGCCCTGGTGATCAGTGCGGCCGAGGCCGTGCTGTGGATCCTGTGGGGCGAGCGGTACGCCTGCATCAAGGCAAGCTTCACCATCAACCGCATCGGCACGGTGTTCGGGCTCACGTTGTTCCTCTGCGTCCTTGCCGCCTATTTGCTGCCCTCGCCGCTCACCGCCCCCTTCGCGGCCCTGCTGCCGCTTATCTCCGGCATCGCCCTGGCCGTCGCGCGCACCGACGGCCGCGACACCTTCCCCGTGCTGCTGCCGCGCAGCGCCACCAAGAGCGGTTTCAAGAACATGCTCGGAGTCAGCTTCGTCACCCTGTTCGCCTGCGCCGCCTGCTACTTCCTCAGCTGCATCATCCCGTGGGAGCAGCTGCCCACCTCCGACGATTCGTTCACCTTCGGCATTCTGGGCGGTGCCCTGTTCATTTTGGCCATCGCCGGCATCTACACTCTTTCGCGCAACCGCCTGAACATATTCAAGATATACCCGGCGCTGCTGGTGGCGCTCATGGTGGGCTTCGCGCTGTTCCTGTCGTCTCCGGCACTGTATCTGGCCGCCTTCGTCGTGGGCATCGGCATCCAAGCGCTGTTCGAGGTGCTGCTCATCATGTATTTCGGCATCCTGACCACCAAAGGCTATGCCACGCCGGCCCTCACCTTCGCCATGGCCGGAGGTTTCGTGCGCCTGGGCCTGGCAGCTGGAAACTCCCTGGCGCTGCAGTACGAGAGCATGCCGCTAGCAGTGAGCAGTGCCATCACGCCGCCCACCTGCCTGGCACTTATGTGCCTTCTGGCCATCGTGCTGGTGCCGCTCGTGCGCATGGAGTTCAGCATCGTGGCACTGACCGCCGCCCCTCCCACTCGCAACGAGGTGGAGGAGATCTGCACCGAGGTGGCCGCCGAGTTCTCGCTGTCGGCTCGCGAGGCCGAGATCCTGCTGCTCATCGCCCGCGGCCACACTACCAACTCCATGGCCGAGAAGCTGGTCATATCCCCCTACACCGTGAACACCCACATCCGCCACATCTACGACAAGATGCAGATCCACAAGCGCAGCGAACTGCTCAACTACCTGAACATGCAGCGCTCCGATTTCTAAGCCTTCACCAGGGGTTTACCCCGCGCGTAACATGAAAGGGATGACCGCGTCCGCCGACAAACCTCTGAAACGGAGGTCGACGGCGGCCGTCACGGCCCCCTACCATGGCGTCATCGCCTTCGGGCGACACGCTACATGGAGAAGGAGGACATCATGGACATCTCTCGTCGCAATTTCCTGAAAGGAGCGGGCGCCCTGGGTGCCGGCACCCTGGTGGCCGGCCTTGCGGCCTGCTCCTCGCCCAACACGTTGGCTTCCACGCAGGGAGCAAACGGCGATGCCACTAACGCACCCGAACCCAAGACCTACACGCCCGACGAGACCCTCTCGGCCGACGTCGCCATCGTCGGCGCCGGCAACTCCGGCATGTGCGCCGCCATCGAGGCCGCGAACGCCGGACTGAAGGTCGCTCTCGTCGAGAAGCAGAACGAGATCGGCGGATCGTCGTTCGCCACCGAGGTCATCTTCGGCCTCGGCTCCACGATGCAGAAGGAGGCGAACCTGCCGCTGCCCTACCGCTACGAGGTGGTGGACCAGGAGCTCAACTATACCAACTACCATAGCGACCCCCTTCTGTGGGGCGACTACATCGAGCATTCGGGCGAGAACATCGACTGGCTCCAGCAGCAGGGCGTGGCGTTCGATTCCGTTGACGACTATCGCGGCGTCAGCGCGTTCCCGACCGCCCACTGGTGGGAGGGAAAGATCGGCACCAGCTTCATGGAGGCCATGGCAAAGAAGGTCGGCGAGCTCGACATCCAGGTGCTCACCTCCACGGCCGCCCTCGACCTGAAATCTGACAACGGCACCGTAACCGGCCTATACGCCGAGACCCCGGAGGGCTCTACCCTGGAGATCGACGCGCCGGCTGTGTTGCTGGCCTGCGGGGGCATCGGCAACGACCTCGAGCTGCTGCAGGAAAAGACTGGCATCGACACCACCCACGTGAAGACCGAGTTCCCGCTGCCCAACGTGGGCGACGGTCACCGCATGGCCTGGGCCGTGGGTGCCAAGGAGACCGATATCTCCATTCTGCCCTGCATGGGCGTGGATGGCTTCGTGATTCGCGACGCCATTTCCCTCGCCTCCTGCATCCAGCCCGGCCTCTACATCAACGCGACCGGCGAGCGCTTCATGGCCGAGGACCTGCACCTGAAGAAGCTGTACGCCCTGGTGCTGAACGCGCAGAGATCGCAGCAGTGCGACACGTTCACCTTCTTCGACAACGACTTCATCGAGCTGCTTGAAAACGGACGCGGCCTTTACGTGGGCAACCTCGAGTTCGAGGCCGGCGACAAGATTCCCGGGCTTCGCGATCAACTGGAAACCGGCTCGCAGGCCACGGGCTACCGCGTCGTGTTCAAGGGCGACACCCTGGAGACGCTCGCCGCCGACATGGGCGCTGACCCCGAAACTCTCGCCGCCACGGTGCAGCGATACAACGAGCTGTGCGCCCAGAAGGTGGACGAGGACTTCGGCAAGGACGCCGCGTACCTGAATCCCATCGGCGAGGGCCCCTACTACGCCGTCCACTGCGACATGTCGGTGCTGACCACCTTCGGCGGTATCGCCATCAACCGCCGCATGCAGGTGCTCGACGAGGAGGGCGCGATCATTCCCGGCCTCTACAGCTCAGGTGTCACGTCGTGCAGCCTGTACCAGGATACCTATAACTACCAGATCTCGGGCGGCATGAACGGCTACTGCACCTATTCGGGCCGAACAGCAGCCCAGCAGATCGCCGCCGACCTCGGCAAGGCCTAGGGCCCGCGCCGACGCCATCCGCACAGCTGCGGGAAGCTCCCAGTCCCCTCCCCCGATTGCTTCCCGCATCTGTAACATTGACCCGCCCGTCTCTCCGAGAAGCCGCTAGGATGAAGGAGAGACGGGTTGCGCCGTATTGTCCGACAAGGAGGGGCCATGGAAACGCTGCGAACGTACTTCGACCACGCATCGGCACGATGCATCGTGGGCTTCGCCCTCTGCTGGGCCTGGATCGACACCGCCCTGGTCGGCCTTCCGTCGGCGCAGCTTCTTTCGACCCAAACGGCCCTGGGCGAGCTTACCTCCATGGTCTCGGTCGTCTTCTGCATCGGCGCCTACGTGCTCTGCTACCTCCGGCCGGCTTTCTCGCGCAGACTGCGCACGAGAAAGGCCCAATGGCTCACGGCAGCGGCCGCCTGCCTCGGCACCGCGCTCGTGCACGCGCCCAATCCCGCGCCGGCGAGCGCGCCCACCCTCATCGGGCTCGCCCTCGCCGGAGTCGCCATGGCCCTTCTCGTGCTCATGTGGGCCGAGGACTACGCGAGCGACCCGCATTCCCGCGGATACATCTGGGTCGCGGGCTCCATCGCCCTGTCCTTCCCGCTCTACCTGTTCGCCACCGAGTTGTCCCACTGGCTGCGCATCATCATCGTGGCCGGATTCCCCCTCGTCAGCTGCGCCCTGCTCCGCACCGCCGAGAGTCCGGCGGCCCAGGATGCCGCGAGGCCCCCGCTGCTCGCGCACGGCGGGAAGAACGGCGCCAGGCGCGAAATCCGCATTCTGGGGTTCTCGGGCAGCCTCGCGTTCTGGTTCTTCGCCTTCGGCTTCGTGTTCGGCATCATGCAGCGCTTCTCGCCGGCCACCGATATGCCCTCCCCCATCCTGATGGACTTCCAGCAAGGCGGCCGCGCCCTGGCGGCCGTGGTGTTCTTCATCGGGCTCTACTTCTTCTCGTGGAAGCCCCATACCGCCTACCGCATTTCCACCATCATCGTGCTCGGCGCGCTGGTGGTGCTGCCCATCTTCGGCTCGAACAACACCTTCGCCGCCGGATTCATCGCCCATACGGCGTACGGGTTCTTCGAGTGCATGACCTGGTCCATCATCTTCGAAGCCATGCGCGTCCACCGAAGGGACGCAGGGGCCGAGGCCGGCGCGGCGCGGCTGCTCTCGGCGCTGGGGCTGCTCGGGGGCACTCTCGTCATCCTCGTCGCCCGAGACGTTTTCGCGGCCAATGCGCTGCAGATGCAGAGCATCCTGTCCTCGGCCGTCTGCATGCTCGTCATCTCGGTCATGATGGTGCTGGGCAACACAGCCGACAACAACGTCTGGGCCATGATGAAGGCCGGAGACGCCTCCCGCTCCCAGGCGAAAAACCACTCCGGGAACGCCCTTGCAGCTGGCGCTGCGCGCCTGGGCGAACGCTGCGGCCTCACCGACCGGGAAATGCAGATTCTGGCCCTTTTGGCCGAGGGAAGGAGCTCTCCCTACATCAGCGAGGAGCTGCTCATCGGCGTCAACACCGTGAACACCCACAAGCGCCGCATCTACCAGAAATTGGGCATCCACAACAAGCAAGAGCTCATCGACAAGGTCAGACACGCCGCCGAAGACGCCATCACCGCCGCCCCCTGAGCAAGCGCAGCAGCGCGGAGGATGCCCTTGCCGAACACCCGCATCCCCTCTGTAGGGGCGGGCTTCAGCCCGCTCCCCCTCCGAAGGGATGGTCTCGGTCGTTTCCTTCCGTAGGGGCGGGCTTCAGCCCGTCCTCCGCCACATCTCTCAGCAGAGGGGGCGGCTCAAGCCGCCCCCTACGAAGACAGGTTGTCTCCTGGATACACGTCGCCGCAAGATTCGAAGGCGCTACTGCCCCGACCTCACCAGCTCCTCGGCCATCTCGCGCAGCTTGAACTTCTGCACCTTCATGGACGGCGTCATGGGGAAATCGTCTACGAAGAACACGCGCTTGGGCACCTTGTAGCGGGCGATGCGCGGGATGGCGTAGGCGCGCACGTCGTCCTCGGTCATGTCCTCGAAGCCGGGGCGCACGCGGATGAACGCGCCCACGATCTCGCCGAACTTCGCATCGGGAATGCCCACCACCTGGGCATCCAGCACGCCGGGCATGGTCAGCAGGAAGTTCTCCACCTCAAGCGGGTAGATGTTCTCGCCACCGCGGATGATCATATCCTTGATGCGGCCCGTCACACGGAAGTAGCCGTCCTCGTCCACGGTGCCCATGTCGCCCGAATGCAGAAAGCCGTTCTCGTCAATGGCCTTGGCCGTTTCCTCGGGCATCTTGTAGTAGCCCTTCATGACGTTGTAGCCCTTGCAGCACAACTCGCCGTGCTCGCCGGGCGCGCAGATGTGCCCGTCGTTCACATCCAGCACGCGCACCTCCACCGGCGGGTGCGCCCGGCCCACGGTCTCGCACTTGTGGGGAATGTCGTCGTCCACCGAGGTCTGGGTGAACACCGGGCTCGTTTCGGTGAGGCCGTAGCAGATGGTCACGTCCCGCATGTTCATGCGCTCCATCACCTCGCGCATGGTCTCGGGCGGACAGGGGCTGCCGGCCATGATGCCCGTGCGCAGGTGCGACAGGTCGAAGGAGTCGAAGTCGGGGTGGTTCAGCTCGGCGATGAACATCGTGGGCACGCCGTAAACCGCCGTGGCCTTCTCCTTGTGCAGGGCCTGCAGCACCAGCTCGGCGCTGAAGTCCTCCACGATGATCATGGTGCAGCGGTGCGTGAGCGAGGCCATGACGCCCAGCACGCAGCCGAAGCAGTGGAAGAAGGGCACCGGCAGGCACACGCGGTCATCGGGACCGAGCTTTTGCCCCTCGCCGATGTAGAAGCCGTTGTTCAGGATGTTGCGGTGCGTGAGCATGACGCCCTTGGGGAATCCCGTGGTGCCGCTCGTGTACTGCATCATGACCACGTCGTTGTTGTCGAACTGGCCCTGGGCCCATTCCAGCGAGCTGTCGGGCTTGTGCTGGCCGAGCAGCAGAAGCTCCGGCACGCTGTAGAAGCCGCGGTGCTTCTCGGGACCCATGTAGATGAGGTTCTCCAGGAAGGGATATTCCTCAGAGCGGAGGAAGCCGCGCTGAACGCTTAAGGACTCGGGCACCAAGTCGCGGATGATCTTCAGATAGTCCACGTCACGGTAGGCATCGATGACGCAGAGCGCCTTCATGTCCGACTGCTTCAGCACGTAGTCCAGCTCATGGGACTTGTACACCGGGTTCACCGTGACCATGACCACGCCGATCTTGGCGCTCGCGTACATGAAGGTGAGCCAGTCGGGGATGTTGCGCGCCCACACGCCCAAGTGATCGCCCGGCTTCATGCCGATGGCGAGCAGGCCCTTGGCGAGGTTATCGGTGCGCTCGTCGAAGTCGCGGTAGGTCCAGCGCAGGTCGCGGTCGGGGTACACCACAAACTCGTGATCGGGGTCGACCGCCACCTGCTGCTTCAGGTAGGCGCCCAATGTCAGCTCCGAGTGCAGCGGATAATCCGGCGACCCGGGCACCGGCGCGTTGTTCTGCTCTTCAGTCATCGCGCCTCCTAGAACGGGGTGTACACGCAGGCCAAGAATTTAGCATTTTGCCCGTTGTGCGCTCTAACCTGGTGGGGCACGATGGAGTCGTAGTAGATGGACTCGCCGGGGCCGAGCACGTAGGTCTCGCTGCCGTACTCGATCTCGATGGAGCCCTCCATGCCGTAGAGCCACTCCTCGCCCTCGTGGGAGTCGAGTTTGTGGGAAGTCTCACCGGTAGGTGTCACCGTGATGATGAAGGGGTCCATGTGCCGGGAGGGTCGGCCTGCAGCCAGGCTGAAGTAGGACAGGTCGCCGGCGTCCTTGGCGGTCTGCAGCGACTTCACGCGCTCCACCTCGGCCATGGCATCGGCCGAGATGTAGGCAGGCCCGAAGTCCTCGTCGTCGTCCATGAGCGTGCCGAGGCGCACGCCGAGGGCGCGGGTCAGCTTGATAAGCGGTGCCAGCGACGCGGGCACCTCGCCGCCCTCCAGCTTCTCGATGGCCTCCACCTCGCAGCCGCAGCGGTCGGCCAAGTCCTGGGTGGAAAGGTGATGGGCCTCGCGCAGCGTCGTGATCTTGCGCCCGAGCTTGTTGTCGTCTGTCATAGCGCCTCCTTCTCCTTAAGGTTTCGGCGTATCATACACGAAAACACCTGGGAAAAGAAAGAAGCCGACCGGAACGTTCCGGCCGGCTTCGGCAGAAAGCGATATGTGCTCGAACTCACCATGACCATCAACCGACTCAGAAAACAAACAGCGGTCGAGGCGACAGGATCCATCGAACAAAAGGAGCAGCTTCACCCGAAGCGATACTCCACCCCCATGGTTGGCTGGGGGTTCTCCCACTTCCTCACGATGGTGCCCTCGCAGGCGATGCGGCAGGTGCCGCACTCCAGGCAACCGGCGTAGTCGAAGATAGCAGAGCCGTCCTCGCCCAGGCGGTACAAAGCAGCAGGACACAGACGCACGAGCTTCCTGAACTCCTCCATGTCAGGGTCGTCCACCAGCTCGATGTGCGCGTTCTCCTCGTCCACCTCGAACTTGTCCATGCTGACGAGGCTGTCAACGTTCACTGTGATCGGTCCGATCTGGCTCATAGGGCGCTCACCGCCTTCCTCACTTCACGGGCGGTCTTGATGAGGCCGCGCTTCTTCACGATGGGCATGATGCGGCGGCGCAGCGGCTGCTGGGGCTGGCCATCCACGCAGAACATGGCATTGAAAATCTCGCGCACCATGACAGGGTAGTCGTTGAACATGGCGTCCCATTCCTCCATCACGTGCGGCCACTTCTGGAAGGTGGCCAGGTCCTTGATGACGAAGGAGTCCTCCATGCGCTGCTTGTACCCGGCCAGGCCCGCGGCGCTCACGTCGCCCGCGTCGATGGCCTCGCAGGCGGCCTCGGCGGCCATGCGGCCCGATGCCACGGCGAAGTCCATGCCGCGCACCTGGTAGCCCATGTTCATGCACAGGCCCGCCGCCTCGCCGGCCACCAGCGCGCCGTCGAACACGTACTGCGGGATCATCACGTAGCCGCCCTCGGGCACCATGTGCCCGGAGTGCTCCACCAGCTTCGCGCCCTTGATGATGGGCGCCACGGCCGGATGCTCCTTGAAGTCGGCCAGCATCTGGTACACGGGGGTTGGGTTGTCCCCGTCGCCCGCCGTTGAGATGGTGGCCACGAGCCCCAGGCTGATGGAGTCCTTGTTGGTGTACAGGAAGCCGCCGCCCACCTTGCCGTGGGTGGCGTCGCCCACGAACAGCATGGCGGCGCCCTCCCCCTCCGGCAGCAGGAAGCGGTCCTCGATGACCTGCGCGGGAAGCTCGAACACCTCCTTGATGCCCACGGCCATCTGGCTGGGCTTGGGGCGCGGGTTGCCCAGGCTGCGCTCGCACAGCAGCGAGTTCACGCCCTCGGCCACGATGACCACTTCGGCGGTGATCTCGTCGCCGCCGGCGCGCACGCCCACCACCTTGCTGGTCTCGTCGCGCATGAGCTCCTCCACGGCGATGCCGCAGATGTACTCCGCGCCCGCCTCCTCGGCCTTGGCGGCCAGCCACTGGTCGAAGGGGCCGCGCAGCACGCTGTAGGAGTCCTGGCCCTCGCGCGCCAGCTCGGGGCTGGTGAAGTCGATGGTCATGGCGCTTTCGGGATCGGTCATAGCAATACGCTCATGGGTAATCTTGCGCTCCAACGGTGCCTCCTGCTCGAAGTCGGGGAACACCTCCTTGAGCGAATGGCTGTAGATGCGGCCCCCGGTCATGTTCTTTGCGCCGGCGTACACGCCGCGCTCCACCACCAGCACGCTCTTGCCGGCCGACGCTGCCACGTAGGCGGCCACGGCGCCGGCGCACCCGGAGCCCACCACGATGATGTCGAAATCGGAATCGGACACGTTCTCCTCCTTTCACGAGAAGGGGCCCCGCGCGGGGCGGGGCCCGTCAGACATTTGGCACGCCTAGGCCGCCAGCGAGTCCTTGGACGTGCGCGAGGCGCGGATTGCCAGCACCACGGAGATGCCGGCGCAGATCAGCGCCGTGATGGCCACGGGCAGGAAGGTGGGGGCAATGGCCTCGGTGCCCATCATGGCCTGGTAGCCGATGATGGCGTAGGAGGACAGGAAGCCGCCAAGACCCAAGGCTGACGCAACAACAGATACCGATAAGGATACGCTGTTAGCCGGTACAATTGTTTCCGCATGCATATAGTAGAACGACATTCCGAGACCCTCGATGCAGCCAAGGATTGCTACGGCCACGCCGATAACGCCCGCATTCGGGAATACGTACATGCCCAAGTAGGCCAAACCCATGACCCCAAAGAGAAGTACGGGCATGGCACGGTGCAGACGCATAAATATAATGGCAAAGATGAAACCAGATATGAATTGGCCGATGGTTATGAACGATGTGTACATGCCAGCCGTGGCGGCATCGCCAATACCCATTTCTGCCAGATACAGAGCGAGGAAATACGAGACGATGCAAAAGATGCACTGGAACATCATAACTGCGATAGCCACAGCGCCCAGCTTTACCCAAGACACCTTCTCGCGAGGACCAGTACCGTCCTCCTCCTGAGCAGTCTTACCATCGGGCTTGGTTTTCGGCACGAACACAATGGTCAAAATCAGGATAGGAATGATGATGGCGTAGACCAAGAAGCTATAATGCCAGTTGATTACAGCTAAAAAGCCCGCAAGAAGCGAACAGGCAACTCCAAAGGCGGCTGCGATACCGTTGTATACGCCGACCAGAGTGCTGCGCTCCTTCTCGTCTCTGAACAACTCTGTGATGAGGCTAATCACGACAACACCGCCGGAGCCATAGCCCAAACCGACGAGCATGCGCATAATTAGCATGTAATAGACATTCTCGATAGCTCCACCGAATACGCCGCCCACCAGAAGAATGAGCTCCGAGGCAACAAGAATGTACTTTTTACTTACGCGCTTCGCCAAGACGCCGCTCAGCAAGGCGCCGGCCACGCAGGCAAAGAGCGAGACGGTTATAAGCATGTTCAGAATTGCCTGGTTTTCATCTGGGAAAATGGCGAAAATCTCCGCGCTGATAGGAATGAAGATGTAGTCGGCAGCCCCCAAGAACGCAAGAGATAACAGGGTGAACTTCAAAATTGTTTTGCTTTTCATAGCTTTCCCCTTTCAAAGGGTTTCGGGCCATGAAAGGACGGAATTCTCCTTATTGCGCCGCAGATACGCGCAGTTAATCAAGAGGAAGCGAATTCCGCCTTTCAAACCCGATATTGAAGTGATAAGGATGCTTCTGAAATCTGAGGCTGCCCAATTCTGAGCGAGTCCAACCTCTTCAGAAGGTTAACCCAGATAATTTACCCTAATCCGAAAGCGTGTACTTTACGCCAAGACCCAGGAAAGATGCAATCTGCTGATAGTGGGCGTCCGTCGAGCGACACGGAGCCAAGCAATTTACCGCATCGCGCACATAGCGAGAGATACCGGTGTCTTCGACGATACCCAGGCCGCCCCACAAATCAGTGCACTGGACGGCAATGTCCACGAACTTCTGGGTGGTCATAGCCTTCAGCATGTTCTGCAGGCCTCGCGGAACACTCATGGGGTCAGCATCGTAGATGCGCAGAGCATTATGGAACAGGCAGCGACAGGCCTCTATCTCCGTAGCCATACGGGCCATCTTGTCACCCACTACGGACATGTTGCCAATCGGCTCGCCATGGGTATTGCGAGCCTTCACGTACTCAAGGGTCTTCTCGAACACGCCCTGCATGCCGCCCACAGCAGCAGCCACGGTACCCATGTAACCGAAGCCGATGCCGGCACGATCATCGTCGCGCGGGTCGGGGAAGAAGGTGAGTTCCTGGTCGGCGGGCACACGCACGTCCTTGAAGTTCAGGACCGTGGTGTCCTGGCCCTTCCAGCCGATCTTCTTCTCCACCTTGGCCACCTCGATGCCCGGGGTGGTGTGGTCCATGTACCAGTAGCGGAAGTTGCCGTCCTCGGCGCGGCCCATGAACACGATGATCTTAGCCACGGCGCCGAAGGTGGCGAAGCAGCGCGTGCCGTTGAGGACCCACTCGTCGCCGTCCTTGACAGCAGCTACAGGCCATTCAGGGTAGTTGTAGCCACCGATGGGGTCAGTGCCGGCCTGAGCAATCGGCACTTTTCCCTTGAGAGCCTCATCGAAATACTTGTCTTTCAACTTCGTGTAGCACAGGGCGATGTTCAAGGGAGCGTCCAGGCTAAAGGGAACAGCAAAGCCCAGAGAGGGGCTCACCTTGCCCACTTCCTCGCCGATAAGCAGGGCCGTGGTCACGCCATGGCCTCCGCCGCCCAGCTCCTCGGGAAGCATGAGGTGGTACAGGCCCAGGTCACCCATGCGCTCGTAGATCTTCCAGGGATAAGCATTGGTCTCGTCAATCTCAGGGAGCAGCGGGGCGATGTCGTTCTCGGCGAAGTCCTTTACCGTGTCCAGGATGAGCTTCTGCTCTTCGTTGAGCGGGTAGTAGAAAGTCGTCATGTTAGTTCTCCTCTTTCAGGGCCTTCAAAAGCAAAGGCATGATTTCCTTGTAGTCTCCGACGATGCCGTAGTCGGCCTGCTGGAAGATGGGGGCGTCCTTGGCGGTGTTGACGGCTGCGATGGTCTTGGCCTCGCGCACGCCGAACATGTGCTGCAGGGCTCCGGACAGGGCCACGGCCAAGTACAGGTCGGGCTTCAGTACCAATCCAGAGATACCGATGTACTCGTCGGTGCTGAACCAGCCGCGATCCTCGGCCACGCTGCGCGTGCAGCCCACGCCGCCGTCCAGCTGAGCGGCCACTTCGCGCACCATGCCCAGGTCGGCCTCATCGTCGATGCCCAGGCCCACGGCCACCACGGTCTTGGCGGCGGTCAGGTCCACGCCGGACCTCTCGGCTGGCTTGGACTCCACCACCTTCACGCGGCCAGCAGGGGCGATAGACACCTCTTCCATCTCCGCTGCGCCCGAGCCGGGCTCGCAACTGCCCGCGGCCACCGTGGCCACGGCGAAGCCGGGGACGGTCTCCTGCTGCACCAGCGAACCGCCGTACACCATGCGCTTTCCAGTGAGGCCCTCGTCTGTCAGGGCCAGGTCGGAGGCGTCGGCCAGCAGGGCGGCGCGGGCGAAGCCGGCCACCTGCGCGGCCAAGTCGCGGCCGCGCATCGTGGAGCCCACCAGGAGGGCGGAGGCGCCCCGCTCCTTCAGGAAATCGGCTATGGCGCGGGCGTTGTTCTCGGGCATGGGATCGGCGCCTGTGAGCAGGTACACCTTGTCGGCGTCGGAGTCGGACAGGTCGGCCGCCTCGGCGGCGCTCAAGGCGATGGCATTCGCTCGGCCCCCCATGGACTTCGCCAGGGTCGCCAGCTCGGCAGCGAGTCCGGCCTTATCGCTGTACACAAAGATTTCGGCAGCCATTACGCAACGCCCTCCTTTCGCAGTGCCGCGAGCAGCGCCGCCACGTTGGCCTCGGCGGAGCCCTCGTCGATCACGATGTTCTTGCGCTCGGTCTGGTAGCCCTTCAGGCCCGTCACCTCGGCGGCCGGGTCGGTCTCCACGGCCAGGTCGGCCAGGGCCACCTGCTCGCTCGGCTTCTTGCGGGCGTCCAGGATGGCGCGCATACCGGGCATCTCGGGGCTGTTGATCTCGGGCAGCACGGCAACCACGCAGGGCAGGGGCACCTCCACGGTCTCCTCCACGTCCTCCAGCTTGCGTACCGCCCTGAGGGTGTCGCCCTCGAGGGACATGCCGGTCACCGCGGTGACCACGGGCCAGTCGAGCACGGCGGCCAGGCGCGGGGCGGTCTGGCGGCCGAACTGGTCGCTCGACCCCTCCGAGCACACCACCACGGACACCTCGCCGATGTTGCCGATGCCGGCGGCCAGAGCGTCGGCCAACACCACATAGTCGGTCACCGCCTCGGCGCCCGTATCCACCAGCACGGCCTCGGAAAGGCCGCGGGCCAGGGCCTCCTTCTGAGACGACGCGGCACCTGAGTCGCCCACGGTCAGACCGACGGACAACCCCTCCCCAGCCTCATCGGCCAGCTGCACGGCGGCCTCGATGGCGTTGCGATCGTACTCGCTGATTTTCGGTCGGGCCTTGCTCATGTCGGGGTTCAAATCCTTGTCGAAAGAAACATCGGCCTCATCTAGAACCCACTTGTAGCACGCAACAATTTTCTGCGACATTAAATGTCACCTCCTACCTTGTATTATTTCCCGATTCATTTCGTTGCAAGGAGCTGCTTAGAATTAAGACGGCTGGGACACAAGACGGCTCTACAAAGCCCATGCCCCATTGGCATCCAAGACGCGTCCGGAGCAATACGAAGCCTCATCAGACGCCATGAACAGAATCGGATAAGCCAATTCGATAGGCTCGCCCATACGCTTCATAGGAATATCCTCGATCATCGCATTGAGGATCTCGGCCGAGTACTCCTTGTGGATGTCAGTGTTCACAACACCCGGAGATACGCAGTTCACACGGATACCGTACTCCGCGAATTCCGTAGCCAAAAACTTCGTCATTGCAATGACGCCTGCTTTAGCATAGGCGTAAATCGTGGAACCCCACGTTGCCTTATGCACGCAAGTCGACGTAACGTTGACAATGGAGCCAGACCCGTTCTTCATCATAATCGGAAGAACGTTCTTTACCCCCAGAAAGACACTAAGACCGTTCAGATCGTTAATATCATTCCAGTCTTTAACAGTGTAGTCAACGAAGTTCTGGGAGTTACCTCCGCCCGCATTGTTGACAAGAATATCAATAGTGCCGTATTGCTCAACAGTCTTTGCTACCAAATTCTCCATGTCTTCCGGAACAGTGACATCTGTTCGCACGAACATAGCTTCGCCGCCGTCGGCCTTGATGCTCTCCACCAACTTGACGCCCAGCTCTTCATTTCGACCGGACACAACAACTTTCGCGCCCTCTTTTGCGAACAACTCTGCCGTAGCTCTTCCGATGCCACGCGTGCTTGCCGCCACAATAGCTACCTTGTTCTCGAGACGATTTCCCATGTTGCTTGCCTCCTCTTATAGGCGTTTGAACATTCAGGGCCTCAATGCCCTAGATGCACTATACGTACGGTGTACACATAGTCGCAATACAGCAATCAATTCGAGAATCTACTAAAAGATTTGGATAATATTCCAAGGCTTTCGAAAGCAAAACAACGTCCATTCTTCATTGCCGTCCACCCAATGCCGTACAAACCAATAATCCGTTGAAGCAAAATCTGGTAAATGACTTTATTCTGCGGTAAAACATACCTTAATCGGCTTATCTTTTCTTTACGATCGTACCTCAATTAAAGATAACCCAAATCCGACCATCTCATTTCCGAACAAAATGAGCTTTACCTCGAGGAAATATCGACTGGAGCACTTTTGACAATTGTGGGGCATTTGCTATGCTAGATTGAACAATCGTCCTAATACCCGTACCCGAGGAGTCTGGTTCGCCATGGAGCTTGCCAAGATCATGTCCGCGCTCGAGCAGAAGTTCCCCGTCACGCAGCTCTCCACGGCCGGAGCCGCGAACATCCGCAACATCTATCTGCTCGACCGAGAGCTGGATTCCTTCGAGCCCGACGTGCTCTACGTCGGCGACTTCGACCAAATAAGCCCCGGGGCGGAGGTGCCCCCGCAAACGCCCCTGCTGCTGTGCGGCACCGTGCCCCGCGAGTTCACCCTGAGCCACGGATGCTTGGCGTTCTTCCCCGAGGATCGCCTTTTCGCGCTCTTCAACTTCGCCAAGGACTTCCTCGCGGAGGAGACGATGCTCGTGGCGCAGCTCTCGCAGTACGTTGTGGCGGCGGGGCGTGAGAACGACCTGCAGGTCATCGTGGACGAGGCCAGCCGCATCATCGGAAACCCGCTCATCCTCATGGATATCTCGTACAACATCATGGCGCTGTCCGAAGGCTACCCCATCGAGGGCTCCCCCTTCGAGAACAGCATCGTGGACGGCCAGTTCACCGATGAGTGGCTGTTGTTCGCCCTGGAAGCCGACAAGGTGGAAGCCGAGCGCAAGCAGCGCGGCGAGTATGTTGGCTATCCCGACAACGAGCCCTACTTCTCCTCGTGCCTGAGGCGCGAGCACCCGGTGCTGTGCTGCAAGCTGTACGCCAACAACAAGAACCTGGGGTATCTCATCTCCCACTCGTGCAACACGCCCTTCACCGACCGACACACCGCGCAGCTGGCCGTCATCAGCAACGTGGTGGCCTCCACCATCGAGGGGCGCTTCGGGCTGAAGAACATGGGATCCGCCCAGGAGAAGCTGCTGGCGGACATCCTGGAGGCCGAGAGCCCGAAGGAGATCGAGGGGCTGTTCTACAAGTTCTCGTACCTGGCGGCCGGCCAAATCCCGGACAAGATGTGCGCCGTCGTGCTCGACCCGGACGGCGATGCGCGCCAGAACATCGTGCCCTACCTGCGGCTTCGCCTGAAGGCGCTCTTGCCCCAGGCACTCGTGGCCTATTCCGGACACCACCTGGTGGCGGTCATTCCCATAAACGCCGAAGCTCCCACTCTTTCCCCAGCCGACACAACAGCCCTGGAGGAGCTCGCCGTCCAGGACGGCGTGCGCGCAGGCATCAGCAACCCCTGTACGGACATTCGCCAACTTCCACAAGCCGTACTCCAGGCTACCCGTGCCCTGGAGTACGGCTCGCGCTACGAGAAGTTTTCGCACCTCAGCTGGTACTGCGACAATGTCTTCTTCGAGATGCTGACTGCTTGCCAGAACAAGCTACCCCTGTCCAACATGACCCATCCCGTTTTGGAATTGCTGTCAGACTATGACCAGGCGCACGGCACCGACCTGCACCATACATTGCAGGTGTACCTGCTCAACAACAAGAACATCTACCGCTGCACCGATTTGCTGCATCTCAGCCGCAGCTCGCTGTACTACCGGCTGAACCGCATTAAGGAACTGACCGGCGCAGATATCGACGATTCCGACATGGCCTTCGATCTACTGTGCTCTTTCAAAACCGAGGAGTTCGCGCGCCGCAACGTTCGCTAAGCTCTTGACCCCTCGATATCTTCGCTCCGAGCCATCTGCTCGATGGCGGTAAGATTTTCCATAGTAGAGCGAATGATGTCGCTGCGGGAGAGCGAGCCCACCAGCTTCCCATCCGACACCACCGGCACCTTCTTGATGCGCCGCTCCGCCAGAAGACGGCAAGCCTCCTCAAGAGCGGTGTCAACCCGCACGCTGATAGCACGCAGCGTGGCGATGTTTCTCACCGGCAGACTCATGAGCGACACCACGCGCTGGGCAAAATCCTCGTCGTCGGCAGCTTGGTACAGCATGCGCGTGGTGTCCAGCACCGTAGCGTCGTTTCGACCTATGTACTTCATAATATCACCGTCTGACACAAATCCCACCACACGCATCTGGTCGTCAACGACGGGCAGCCCCGATGTCTTGTGCTGAATCATGAGACGAAACACCTTACTCACCTGGGCGTCCTGTCCCACATAGTACGGGTCGCGACGCATGACCGCGCCCACCTTTATGACGGTCCCGGCCTCCGTGGGCATAGCCTCCATCACGTAGTCAGCTTGAGCGCTAGGCTCCAGCCCGCGGTCCCTCACTGCGAATACCGCTAGCACGAACACGGCCGCCAATATGACCGCCGCGAAGGTGAAGGCGATATGGATGCCCGCCATCTGCTGTTCAAGCGACGAAAGCGAGGGGTAAAGGGAGGACGATAGAGCCGACAGCGACACCAAGATGGCGGTGCCCAGCGATGCGCAGATCTGGTTGAGAGTGTTAGAGGTGGCGTTCGCATGCTGAATCACATTGTTCGTGAGCGCATTCAGCCCCCAGGTGCTAACAGGAGTCATGGTGAACTCGAGACCCACCATCAGCACGGTGTACACGCAGGCCACAAACACAAGCGTGGTGCCTGTGGAGAACATGATCATCCCGATACCGCCCGCCATGGCGAGGAACACGCCAGGCAGCACCAGACGGCGCGCGCCCAGCTTATCGAACAACCTGCCGGCCATGAGCGCTGTCGTCGCGCCCAATATTGCTCCGGGCAGCATGATAAGGCCGGTCTGCAGGGGTGTTGCAGCCAGAACGTTCTGCAGCATGATGGGCAGAAGCACGCCCGAGCCCACGAGAACCGCCTGAAAGGCGCCGATGACGATGACGGACACACGAAACTCGCGAGTGGCCAGCACCTGGATGCGAAGAAACGGTGTAGGCAGTTTCAGCTGGCGACGCACGAACAACGCCATGAGCACCAATCCAAGAAGCATAAGCCCTACCTGTATCCACGGAGTCCGCGTGGAGGCAATGGAAGACAGTCCGTACAGCAGGGCCAGCAGGCCCAGGGACGACAGCACTACCGAGAGTTTATCGAAACCAGCACGCTCGAAAGCGAACGTATCTCGCAGGGCAACGACAGCGCCCACGATAACAGCGGCCGTAAAGAGCGCCACAATGACAAACAGCGCCCGCCAGCCCACTGTTTCCACCATCACACCCGAGAGTGACGGACCCACGGCCGGCGCAAATCCGATAATGAGAGACACAAGTCCCATGGCGCTTCCCCTGTGCTCACGGGGAAACACCAGCACGATAATCGAGAACACCATAGGCATAACAAACCCAGTAGCTGCAGCCTGCAGCATTCGTCCGAGCAGAAGCAAGACGAATATCGGCGCGAAGGCAGAGAGCATCGTACCGGCGAAGAAGAGAACCATGCCGCCGATAAAAAGCTGTCGCGTCGTGAAGCGACCCATCAAATAAGCCGACAAAGGGATGACAATCGCCTCCACCAGGGCATAACCGCTCGTAAGCCATTGCACAGTGGTAGCGTCTACCCGAAAATCGTCCATAATTACCGGCAAAGCCGGAGACAACAGCGTTTGGTTCAGCACCGCAATAAGCGCACCGGCTAGGAGAACCGAGACCATGCGCAACTGTTCGCCCGTCAATCCCATACTTTTCACTTCCACCCATCGAATACATGAGAGATTTCATTTCACCGTCTTACTCTATGGCACCCTTTTCTCAACGGCAATGAGGCAAAGCATGCGAGAGTTTCGCGATTGGTTTCGACATTTGTTCAACTTGCCTGTCGGCTGCAGGAAAGGCATCTCCGGCAGCATAAGCCGATGCATGCCTCATGGGTTGCCCCGACCAACGAAAAGGACTGCCCGTAGGCAGCCCTTTCGCACTTTCCTTGTTGTAAAAGGCCCGTATGCCGACTCGCCGCGCGGCTCCCCCTAGCGCTTCTCGGAGAGCAGGCGGTTCAGGGCGTTCAGATAGGCCTTGGCCGAGGACACGATGATGTCGCCGTCGGCACCGCGGCCCACGTACACCTCGCCGCCGGCGGCCTTCACGCGCACCGTCACCTCGCCGAGGGCATCGATGCCGCGGGTCACGGCGGTCACCGCGAACTCGGACAGATCGTTTTCCACCTGCACGATCTGGTCGATGGCCTTGTACACGGCGTCGATGGGACCAGTGCCCCAGTCGCACACGGTGCGCACATCGCCCTCGGGGCCGCGCAGGGTGACCGTAGCCGTGGGCTTCAGGGGGAAGCCGCAGCTCACCTGGGCGCCCTCCAGCGTGTAGATGGCGGTCTCCTCGCGGTCGCGCTCGTTCACGAGGGCCTCCAGGTCCTCGTCGTAGACTTCCTTCTTCTTGTCGGCCACATCCAGGAAGGCGGTGTAGATGCGGTCGAGCTCCTCGCCCTCGTAGCTGTAGCCCAGCTCCTCCAGGCGGTGCTTCAGGGCCGCATGCCCACTGCGGGCCGTCAGCACGATCTGACTGGCACCCACGCCCACCTCGGCCGGATCGATGATCTCGTAGGTGTCGCGCTTCTTCAGCACGCCGTCCTGGTGGATGCCCGAGGAGTGCGCGAAGGCGTTGGCACCCACGATGGCCTTGTTGGCCTGCACGTTCATGCCGGTGATGGAGCTCACCAGGCGGCTCGCCTTGATGAACTCGCGGGTGTTGATGTCGGTATGGGCATCAAGTTCGTCGCCGTGCATGCGCATGGCCATGACCACTTCCTCCATGGCCGTGTTGCCCGCACGCTCGCCCAGGCCGTTGATGGTGCACTCAATCTGCGTGGCGCCGTTACGCACGCCCGCGAGCGACAGCGCCGTGGCCATGCCCAGATCGTTGTGGCAGTGCACCGACACCGTGACGTCCTCGATGCCCTTCACGTTGTCCATCAGGTACTTGATGCGCGCGCCGAAGTCCTCGGGCAGCGAGTAGCCCGTGGTATCGGGGATGTTCACCACCGTGGCACCGGCGGCGATGACCGCCTCGATGACCCGCGCCAGGAAGGCGAAGTCGGAACGGCCCGCGTCCTCGGCGTAGAACTGCACGTCATCCACGAATTTCTTGGCATAGCTCACGCACTTCACGGCGCGCTCGACGCACTCGTCCTCGGTGATGCGCAGCTTGTCACGCATGTGCGAGGGCGACACGCCGATGCCAGTGTGGATGCGCGGGCGCTTGGCGTAGCGCAGCGCATCGGCCGCCGAGTCGATGTCCTTCTCCACCGCGCGGGTGAGCGCGCAGACAGTGGCGGCGTCGCCGGCCAGCTCGGCGATGCGCCGCACGCTCTCGAAGTCGCCCGGGCTGGAGATGGGGAATCCCGCCTCGATGACGTCCACGTTCAGGCGAAGAAGCTCGCGGGCGATGACCAGTTTCTCCTCGGTGTTCATGGAGGCGCCCGGCGACTGCTCGCCGTCGCGCAGGGTGGTGTCGAAGATGTCGATCTTCCGTGTCATGGCCGTTCCTTCTTTCTCGTCGTCCGTAACGTGGCCGCTCAGCTAAAACTGATCGGAAGAATCATAGCAAAAGCAACAGCGCCTCCCTGCGGAAGCGCCGTCGACGTACCGTTAAAAGTTCCGATGGCCCGGCATCGGCGAGCGCGATGGCCCTACAGCGCGATCTTCCAGAGGTTGCGAAGATCGATGGCCTCTCGCAGCCGTGCAAGCACCGCCTCGTCCACCGCGCCCTCCACGTTCATGTACACGAGCGCGCAGGACTCCTCGGGCTTCGTGCCGATCTGCATGGTGGTGATGTTGGCACCGGCCTCGCCCAAAATGGTGCCGATGGTGCCGATGCGGCCGGGCGCATCCACGTACTCGAACACAAGCGAGCAGGCCGCCGGGGCGATGTCGATCTTGTAGCCCATGAGCGAGATGATGCGCGGGGCGTGCTCGGTACCGAAGAGCGTAGCCGCCACCTCCACCTCATCGGCCACCACGCGCACCGAGGAAGCGTATTCCTCGGCGTTGCGCTCGGCAGCAGTGGTCACCGCGATGCCATGCTGGGATGCCACCGCCTCGGCACTGGCCGCCGTGAAGGCGCCCAGGCGGCGGTAGGAAAGGCCGCCGTCCAGCACCGCCGCCAGAAGCGGGGCCGGATCGGCGTCGCACAAGGTGCCGGCCAATTCCAACTTCAGGTTCTTGGGCGTGCGGCCCAGAATCTGGCTGGCCATCGCGCCCAGCATCTTGCAGGCGTGGATGTAGGGTCCCACGATGTCGAAGGCCTCGGGCGGCAGCGGCGAGAGGTTCACCGCCGTGGCCACCATGCCGCCTTCCAGGCCGGCCGCCACGTACTCCGCAATCTGGGCGGAGGCGCGGCGCTGGGCCTCGTGGGTCATGGGCGACAGGTGCGGCGTGAGGATGGCCCCCGGAAACTCGTGCAGGGGCGACGTGGTGCAGGGCTCGCATTCAAAGGAATCCACAGCCACGCCGGCCACCTTGCCCGCCGCAACGAAGTCGGCCAAGGCCTCCATGTTGAAAATGCCTCCGCGGGCGGCGTTCACCAGCACCACGCCGTCCTTCATAGCGGCGAACTCGTCGGGGCCGAACATGCCCTCGGTGCTCACCGTGCGCGGCAGGTGCACCGTGATGAAGTCGGCCTGGGCCAGCACCGGAGCCACCTCGTCGTACAACGTGACGCCCAGATGCAGCGCCCGCTCCGGCGAGCAGTAGGGATCGTGGCCGATGAGGTTCATGCCGAAGGCCGCCGCGCGCTCGGCCACCAGGCCCCCCACGCGCCCGAGCCCGAAGATGGCCAGCGTCTTGCCGTACAGCTCGCTGCCCATGAAGTCGCCGCGGCGCCATTGGCCCGCGTGCATGGAGGCGCTGGCTTCGGGAATATGGCGGGCAGCGGCCAGCAGCAGGGCCATAGTGTGCTCAGCGGCCGAGATCACGTTGGAGTTCGGCGCGTTGCACACGACGATCCCGCGCTCGGAGGCCGCTTCCACATCGATGTTGTCCACAGTCACACCGGCGCGCCCGATGATCTTCAGGTTCTCCGCCGCATCCAGAAGAGCGGCGTCGACGTGGGTGTTCGGATGCACGATGAGCGCATCGTAAGGAGCGATGGCAGCGACCAGCTCATCGACCGTAGGGTCGATGAGCAAATCAACCTCGTAGCCGCGCTCGACCAGCGAGTCGATGCCCTCTTGCACCAAATCTTCCGTGACCAGAATCTTCATAGCCATGGATGCGTCCTTTCGACTTCTCCCCTACGCGTTGTTCTTCTCGAACTCGGCCATGAAGGCCACGAGCGCCTCCACACCGGCCTTGGGCATGGCGTTGTAGATGCTCGCACGCATGCCGCCCACGGAGCGGTGGCCCTTAATGGACTCGATACCGTGGCTCTTAGCCTCGGACACGAACAGCGCGTCCAGCTCAGCCGAGCCCGTGACGAAGGGCACGTTCATCAGCGAACGGTCTTCCTTGCGGGCAGTGCCGCGGAACAGCTGGCTCTGGTCCAGGTAATCGTACAGGATGGCAGCTTTCTCCTTGTTGCGCTCGGCCATAACCGCCAGACCGCCCATGTTCTTCAGCCACTTGAATACCAAGCCGCAGATGTAGATGCCGTAGGCCGGCGGGGTGTTGGAAAGCGACTTCGCCTCCACCTGGGTGGTGTAGCGCATGATGGACGGCGTAAAGGGCAGCACGTCCTCGCGCACCAAGTCGTCGCGCACGATGACGATGGTCACGCCGGCAGGCCCGATGTTCTTCTGCACGCCGCCGTAGATGAGGCCGAACTTCGACACGTCCATGGGCTCGGAGAGGAACATGGAGCTGACATCGGTCACGAGCGGGATGTCGCCGGTGTCGGGCAGCGTCGGATAGGTGGTGCCGTAGATGGTCTCGTTCTGGCAGATGTACACGTAATCGGCCTGCGGGTCGAACTGAAGGCCGGCCACATCGGGCACGTAGGAGAAGTTCTCGTCCTCGGAGGAGGCCACGCAGCGGACCTCGCCGTACAGTTTCGCCTCCTTCCACGCCTTCTTCGACCAAGAACCCGACACGATGTAGTCGGCCTTCTTGTTGCGCATGAGGTTCATGGGGATGGCGGCGAACTGCTGGGTGGCACCGCCCTGCAGGAAAAGCACCTGGTAGTTATCGGGAATAGCCAGAAGCTCGCGCAAGTCGGCCTCGGCGGTTTCGATGATCTCGGCGAAGGGCGCAGACCGGTGGCTCATCTCCATGACGGACATGCCGGTGCCGTTGTAATCGAGCATTTCGGCAGCGGCCTGGCGCAGCACCTCCTCGGGCAGCACAGCCGGACCGGCGGAAAAATTGTAGACCCTACCCATGGACAGTTCTCCTTCGTCGCGTGCCCGAAGCGGCTCTGCGCGAGCGCCAGTGCGGCATTTCACGCGGCCTCGAACCTCGAGCAATCGTCAATTACCTGGCCATTGTACCCCCATAGACGAGCATCGCCGTCAACATAAGAGCCGAGCGGCTTGGCCGCAGCCCCCTCAGCCAAGGTTGCGACACATTTTTCCTTCGTTTCTGGTCAGAAAAGCGACTTTTGTGTCGTGTCTACGGTTCAATATAATGAATTGCGTTAATTAAACGGTCTTCTGACCAGATGAAAGCCGTCCCCTGCAGCCCTAAATGAGCATTTATCATCAATTCGAACGGTCGAAGCGACACAAAAGTCGCTTTTCTGACCAGAAACGAGGAAGAGTCTTGTCTGCGAGAAAGGATCTCCCATGTATTTCGACAATATGGTCCTGTACTACAAGCCCACCTGCCCCTTCTGCCACAAGGTGCTCGCCTTCATGGAGCAGGAGGACATCGCCATGCCCATGCGCGACACGCTGGAGCCTGGCGTGAAAGACGACCTCATCCGCCTGGCCGGCAAGGGCCAGGTGCCGTGCCTGGTGGTAGATGGCGAGCCGATGTTCGAGTCCGATGACATCATCCGATTCCTCGGCAACCTTATCCTGGAACGCGAGGAAGGCTAGCCCCCGCAGCCTCTTCGGCCGCTGCGGAAAACCTCTTGAAAGCCCAAGAATCCCGCCCATTGTCGCCGCGTCAGCGCTACACTGTTCCTGCGCGCAAATGCGCGTGTTTCGCGGAGACAAGGAGTCATCTATGACCAAATTCGAGAACGTCATCGTCCGCCGCCCGGGCAAGTCGCTGTGCGACGGCATCACCAGCGCCCCCGAGCTGGGCCAGCCCATCTACGAGCGCGCCATCGAGGAGCATGACGACTACATCGAGGCGCTGAAGCAGTGCGGCGTGGCGGTAACGGTGCTGCCGGCCTTGGAGGAGTTCCCCGACTCCTGCTTCGTGGAGGACCCGGCCGTCATCACGCGCTGCGGCGCCATCATCACCAATCCCGGCGCCGACAGCCGCAACGGCGAGAAGGAGGCCATCGAGCCTACCATCCGCCTGTTCTTCGACGACGACAAGGTGAAGCACATCGTGGCGCCGGGCACGCTGGACGGCGGCGACGTGATGATGGTGGGCGACCACTTCTTCGTAGGCAGAAGCGCCCGCACCAACGAGGAGGGCATCCGCCAGTTCATCGAGATTCTGGAGGGCTGGGGGCTTTCTGGCTCCGAGGTGCCCCTGGAGGAGGTACTGCACCTGAAGACCGGCGTGAACTACCTGGAGGACGGCAACATGCTCGTGTCCGGCGAGTTCATCGACAAGCCCGACTTCGCCGCGTACAACAAGGTGGTCGTGCCCGAGGACGAGGCCTACGGCGCCAACTGCATCTGGGTGAACGGCACCGTCATCGTGCCCGAGGGCTACCCCACGGTGCTCAAGGCCGTGCAGGATCTGGGCTACAAGACGCTCGTGGTTGACACCTCCGAGTACCGCAAGGTTGACGGCGGCCTGTCCTGCCTGAGCCTGCGCTTCTAACCCAGGCGACATAGCGACAACGAGAAGAGGGCCTACGGGCCCTCTTCTTTTGCCGTATATGCGCCTACACCCTCGTCGCACACGTTTTTACAGTGCGCTTTTCACTGACGACAACGCCGCGGGCGTCCAGTCCCTACTCCACCGTGCCGTAGACCTGGCCCCAGGCGTGGCCGGCGATGGCAGAGTTCAGCTGGGTGCATAGGCGTGTACGCGTATAGTCGCCAGGCGGCAGCAGGGTGACGATGCGCAGCAGTTCCTCGGGCAGATCGGCCGCCTCGGCGGCCACCACCACGTCGAGCCGGCGCACCTTGGCGCCGATGGCCTCGGCGATGGTCGGGTCCAAATCGCCGTACTGGGCAAACAGCGCGTCCACAAGATCCTGCAGCGCACCGTAGTACTCGCTGCGCTCGCGGTTGGTTCCAGTATGCTCACGAGCCACCGTAGGGCCTCCTTGTCTTTCGCTCTTTCATCTGACAGCATAGCGCACTGCCGCTACCCGCAGGAGACGACTTCATTCGCCCCTTCGCACCCGGGAAATTACCCACGTTCATTGAGTCGTTGTCGCTTACGGCAGAGGGGCGACTGAAGTCGCCCCCTACGGGTGGAGTCCCTTACGGATGGAGCTATGCCGTTGCTTCTTGCTGCGTGCTGATTATAAGCGCTTCCAGCGCGGGGAGGTCGTCCTCATCGAAATGATAGGGAACGATCTGCGGGTCGCGCGGATTGTCCGCCGAGGCGTGCTCGATGCGCAGGAAGTGGGCGTCTACCGACGTGTAGCCCGCGCGCATGAGCGCGTAGGCGTAGCAGCTCGCCTGCAGACGGTGCTTCGCATCCAGGGCCTCGGGCGCCTCGTCGGGAGTGCCGCCGGTCTTGTAGTCGATGAGGAAAGCGGCCCCATCGCCGTTGTCGGCCAAGCCGTCGATCTCCCCTTCCAGGAAGAAGAAATCGCGCGGAAGATCCTGCGATTCGCTTCGCTCGCTCGGGATGACACTTTCAGCCGGGTCGTCCGCCGAAAGACCGGCGGGTACCTGCACGATGAAGGGCACCTCAGCGGAGCGCATCTCGAAGGAAGCGAAGCGGGCGGACTCGTCGCTTCCGAGCCAGCGGGAGAGCGCCTGTCGCAAGCGCGCCTGCTGCCCTTCCGACAGGCCCTCCTTCTGAATCTGCGCTACGATAGCCGCCTCCCCAGGGCAGAAGAGCGCCCCTTGGTCGCTGCGCTCGATGGCCTGCTGGGCCAGGCGGTGGAACGCCGTGCCGAGGGCCGTGGCGCTCTCGGGCGCGCCATCCGCAGCGTTGGCCGAGAATCCGAAGGCGCTGCCGGCCGCAGCACCGGCCGGCCACCCCGGCGTGGCCCCAACCGCGGACGGGGTCGACTCGGAAACGGCCTCAGCGCCGGCCGAAGGCTCAAATAAGGCCGGCGCGATGCGTCCCTCGCCGTCTTCTGAGACCGGCTCGTCGCTATCAGGGTGCGCACCCGACAGCGACGAATAGGAATACAGGCCCTCGCGCGCAAAGTTCCGCGGCACCGCCAGAGGCGTGGGCACCGGCTCGCGCCGGGCGATCAGGAAGGGCCCCGGGTCGCCATCGGCCGCCCCGTCCGCATCGGCAGCGTACCCATCCGCAGGCAAATCGGCATCGGCCTCGCCCGCCGCACGCTGGCCGTCGCCATCCTCCGCAGCATCTCCCCCATCGCCTTCATCCTCTTCGGCAGCGAAGTACCTGAACTCGACTTTCGCGGGTGCCGAACCGCCATACTCCAGGCAGTCAACCGCCATGCGATCGGATGTGGACCAGGGCACCGCACGGTAGATATCCTCGAAGACGCCCGCGCCGGCGTAGCCCTTGTCGGGATTGCCCCTGAACTCCAGGGATACCAGCAGCGAACGGCTCGCGCGCGTAAGCGCCACGTACAGCAGACGGCGCGCCTCGGCAAGCGCCTGGTCTTTCGCGTAGCCAGCCAACGCCGCATAACGCTTGCCGGGAGAGAGCCCCTCGATCGCTTCCGCAGCTCCCTCCTCAAGCGAGCTCAAATCGGGCGCCAGATCGTCCTCGATCTTCTTCGCCATACGGTCATAGGTACCCCGGGACTTCTCGAATTCCGGATCGGCGAAACTTGCGGCGGCATAGGTCTTCCGACCGATGTTCTCCACCACAAGCCGGCCCGCATTCTCGCGCCCGTCCTTCAAATCGGCAATGGCCACATGGGAAAACTCCAAACCCTTGGAGGCATGTACCGTCATGATGCGCACGAAATCGCAGCCCGACGAGGCAAGCGCCCCAGGTGCCTCCTTGGCCGTGGCCAGATGGGCGTCGAACGAGGCCGACAGCGACGCTATGCCGCAGCAGGTGCGCTCCATCTCGGCCACAAGGCGCAGCGCCTTGGCGAAGTTGCCTCCGGCGGCAAGACCGTCCACGCCCTCGGCTTCCAGACGGTCGAGCAATCCAGAGGCCACGAAAAGCTCCTCGAGCGCCCGTTTGGCCTGGCCTCCGCGCGCACGCCGAACGAAGGCCGCCAACTGCGCACGAGCCTCCATCAGAACGGCCACCGCCGGCTCATCCAAGCCAAGGGCCCGCGCGTCGTCGCCGAGGGCAGGGCTCGCAAAACCGGTGCCGATAGATTGGGACCCGATGTTGCCGTCCTCGCGCCGGCGAGAGGCCAAAACGAGCAGGCTATCATCACCCACCGCGAACAGAGGGCCGACCAGCACCTGGTACAAAGCCTCGTCATCGCGCGCGTTCACGGCGAACCGCAAAAGCGCCGACACAAGCGCCGGTTCCGGCATGGAGGAGAACACCGAGCCCCCCGTGATCATAGAGGCCAGCCCGCGCTCGCGCAGAGCCTCGGCGTAGCAGTGCGCCCGGCTCATATTCCCCAGCAAGAGCACCATGTCCCCGGCCGAGGCGCCAGCGGCAGCCAAGTCGGCGAAATGGTCGGCGATAGCCGCGGCGGAGGCGTTCAAGGTAACGGAGGAGTCGACCCCCGACCAAGGGCGCTGGGCCACGTGAACGCGAATGCGAGGGCGCGTCATGCCGGCGCCCCCCTCGAACAGCGGGTCGGGGGTATCGTTTACCGACCCACAGGCCTCCAGCCGCAGGAAGTCGTCGCCGAATACCTCGTCGGCCGAGAACACGTGCTCGACAAAGGAGAGGATATCGCTGTGACTGCGGAAGTTACTCTTAAGCGGCACGAGAGCGTCCCCGCCCGAGCGTGCCTCCAGATCGCGCCGGTACTCCATAAACACGTTCACGTCGGCGCCGCGGAAGCGGTAGATGCTTTGCTGGGCGTCGCCCACCGTGCACACGTTGGAGAACCCAGGCTGCGCGATGGCCCCGACGATGTCCACCTGCATGCGGTCGGTATCCTGGAACTCGTCAACCATGATGATCTTGAAGGTATTCCGCAGATCCTCCGCGATGGTCGGGTGCTCGCGCAAGGCGCGGGCGCACATAGCCAGAAGATCGTTGTTGTCCAGGCGTCCCGGGCCCTTCAGCGCGGCAAAAGCCGCATCCACCTTGCGAGCCAGCGACACGACGGCCGCCAGCCACAGGGAGGCCGCGCCAGCACGCACCTCGCGCTCCAAATCAATCATCGCGCGCTGCCAGTCGTCGAAGTTGGGCTTGTCCTTCCCCGTGGCCGCGCCAGTGGTCAGGGGGAAGCCGTAGAAGAGCCGGCAGAAGCCGTCGATGTCGAAATCAGGATCGTCAAAGGAGGCATCCTGCGCCCCGTCGAGCCACCCGAGAGCCCGATCCCGGGCGGCGGTCAGGTTATCGACGAACGCGAGCTTGGTCGGGCTCGGCTTCACCCATGCCTCGCTCGCCGCAAGCATCTCGTCGGCATAGGCGCACGCCCAACGCACGATAGCCCCGGGTTTCGCGCCCCTTGCGGACACATCGAGCCCCTCGAAACGCTCGGGCATGGCGTACACACGAGCAAGCACAGCTTCCACCTGGTCCATTATCCCGCCCGAGATGCCGTCGCCTCCCAAACGCTCGGCCAGCAAGAGGCGGCCGAGCACGGGATCGCCGGCCGCCTCGGCCTCGGCGATCACCGACTCCACCGCCTCGGCGAGCAGCTCCTCGCGCTCGGCCCCCTCGATAACCTCGAAGGCCGGATCGATGCCGATCTCAAGCGCATGCTCGCGTAGAATGCGCGAGGCCATGCCATGAATCGTCGACACCCAGGCCCCGTCCACCTTCAGCGCCTCGTCGTAAAGTCCTTCAGCCAAAAGCAGCGACTTGATACGCCCCTTCAACTCGCCGGCAGCCTTCTTCGTGAAGGTAATGGCCAAAAGCTCGTCCACCGAATGAAGATAGGGCTTCCCGTTGCCGGGAGCCAGCGCAAAGGCCACCCGCTGGGTTAAGGTGAAGGTCTTTCCCGAGCCGGCACCGGCCGACACCATAAGCGGAGCATCCAGCGTAGTGACAACCGAACGCTGGGCATCTGTGCACTGATCGAGGTTCACGACAGCCTCCTCTCGCAGCCCACGGCAGGGCAGAAACGGCAGGTTGAAGCCGAACGCGGAACGGGAGCGATCTCGCCCCGCCGAAGACCCGAAAGCCCGTCGGCAACCAATGCCTCCACCGCGTCGAGATAGGCCTCGAAGTTCATGGGAACCGTCGAGGCACCGCCCAGAAAGTCCCCGTCGTCGAAGGTGTCATCGGCGGCCCCCACGAAAGCGGTGCCGCGGTTCCGTGCGGAATAGCTCAGGTACAGCGCGCCGGCGCAGTGCAGCCCTTCGAGACGCGCGCGCAGAGCCTGGGCGTACACATCGGCCTGAATGCGACCGGGCAGTAGCACATCCCCGTCGTCCTTCATGGCCGCCGCGTAATCGCGGCCCGCTGACCCCTTGTAGTCGACCACGACGAACCGTCCCGATTCCGCATCGACATCGACGCGATCGGCGCGCCCGTTCAGGCGGAATCCCGCGTAATCGATGCCGTCATCCGGAACGATGGCCAACTCGTGGCCAAACACCCGGTAGGCCGGGGCGAATGCCGCCAAGCGGTGCAGCGTTCCGTGGAGCTGCCCTCGCAAGCGCTCGACCTCCACCTTCTCGCTCTTCGAGCGCGCCACCAGGCGTCCCGAGCCGGGCTCCCCGGCGTATTGCTGCGCCGCGCATCGATCGAAGACGTCGTCGAGACGGCACTCGCATGCCGCAAGATTGCCCGCATCGACGCGCGTGATTCCCTCAGCCGCCAGTTCGTCGTAGAAACGCGCCAGCACACTGTGGACAAAGCTGCCCTTCTCGGCCGCCCCGAACTGCTCGTCTGGCGGGTTCGGACGAATGCGCCTCTGCAGGAACCATCCGTAAGGGCAACCCAGATAGGCCTCCATAGCAGAAGGCGACAGAACGAGAGCATCCCCCGCCGCACCCGGTGCATGCTTCAGAAAATCAGTCAACCTGAGACCGCGCAGCGTACCCCGCACCGCAGGGAGCACCTCGTTCATGTTCGTCGGCGCAGCAAAGTTGCGTCCCACTCCGCGGACGAGCGACTCCTCCCCGGCCCGGCGGGCACCCCGCACGAACGGCGCGGGCAGGTCGAAAGCGCCTTTGTCCCGAGCGCTCCAATCGCAAGCGTAGGCCGCATTACCGGTACTTTCAGCAGCTTGTACCAGGCTATCGGCATACTCGCTCAGCAGAAAAGCGGGATAGGTTTCCTCACCCCCCTCGTCTCGCTGAGAAATTGCAATGGTGAAGCGGCGGCGGGCAGCCTCCAGAGCCGCGGCAAAGCGGATCCGCTCTCTCTCGAACTCATCAGCCGCACTGCCGTAGCCGAGCTTCTCGGCAAGACCGTCGAGCGCCGTCGTCTCGGCCCTCGCCGGGAAGGCGGCCTGGGACAGATCGGCAACAATTACCGTGTCGTACGTGGCCGCCACCAGAGAGTCAAGACGCTCCATGGATGCAAATTCGACCGACGGCGCGCAGTCGCCGATCGCTACCTGCACCGGCACCGACACCGCCTCCAAAAGAAGGCCCACCGGGCAGGCGGCACCGCCCACGCGCGCTCGAGCTTCCAGCAATCCCCGAATCTTTTCCAGGGCCGCCGCCTCACGCTTTCTCTCGGCCGGCGATAGGCCGGCATCACCTGCAATGCGAGCCGCCAGGGCGTCAAATGCCCCCGCAGCATCGCCGACCTTCCCATTCAGGGCTCCGGAAATCGCGGCGAAAGCATCGAACGCGGGAGCTATGGCGCGCAGCTCCTGCAGCACCGTTTCAGGCCCCGCGCAGCGATCTTCCCGGATAGCGCGGTTCAGACGCTGAACATCCCGAGGCTGCGCCCCCGAGAGCCGGTTGTAGCCGAAATCGGCGGCGCACTCGGCCAGATGCGAGCCGCCGATCCTTTCCGCAGCCGCGAGCGCGTGGCCGACGAGCGTCTCGCCGAAGGGGCACGAACATCGCAACGCCGCTGCCGCTCCCCGCTCCGCAAGAGGGCCGGCCAAAACGTCGAAGAGCTCATCGGCCTGGGGAAACACCACCAAAATGCTTCTGTCTCCAGCGGCAATGCAGTCCTCAATCTCATCCAGCAGCAGGCCGGCAAGCACCGTGGGACCCGCCGGCAAAACAAGAGCCTCCTCCACGGCATCGGGAAGCAGAAACAACCCGCTATGGGCATCGGGCCCCACACCGCCCGCAGCACGCAGAAGCGCCTCTACGCCGGCGCCAAACCGGTCGGCATCCACGACGGCAAGAGCGATAGGGGGCATATCCCCGGCCTCCAACATACGCGCAAGTATTGCGGCCGCTTGCTCGAGCTCCACCAGCCCGCGCTCGTGCAAGCGCTCGCAATAGCAGGCTGCCATGTCGAGCACCGCCCCCTCGCGCGCGGTGAACTCTACCGCAGCCGTACCGCAGCCGTCGACAAGGCAGCCCACGCGGGCGAAGAAGCGCGCGAGCAGCCGTATGGTGCCCGCCGAAGTCTGAAGCCCGACCTGCTCGCCCCGCTCGGCCAAAAGCGCGCCCACGAGCACGTTGCGCTCGTCAGCCGAGACGAGCGCGCGGCCGTCGCCCCACAGATCCCACAGCTCCTCGATCAACGCGGGCACCGTCAGCCGTCGCACTCCGAAGGCGGCGCCGGTGCCCGCATCAACCGCAGCAGCCTTGGCGCTCGCATTGGCGCGTTCTATCGTACGATACAGTTCCACAACGGGCTGAGGCACAGCTCCTCCTTCATGCTCTTTCGTTCCCCGGTATTCTAGCGCGAAACCCGTGTCCTCGTGTCCTCCTTATGTCCCACATAAGCGTTTGGCAACGGATTGCCTCCCATGCGGTGACCCGTAGAACACCCGTTCCGCTACCAAGGGGACAGGCGCGTACCATACTACGAGACGAGCGCGCAGGTCGCCAACGCCCGCGCTCTTTCGACCGCACAAGCTAGGAGGCACCCATGACCTATCAGGAACTGGTTACCAAGCTCATCGAGATTCAGAAGCACCTGATGCCCGATCTAGAGAAGTTCGAACGCGAGGGCCGGCTTCCCCACGACCTGAAGGTCGCCAAGGCCGAGATCATCGAGTGGGAGCACACGGTGGACGGCGACGGCGGCCTGGAAGAGCCGCCCGAGATCTGGCCCGTGGAGAAGTTCGCCCGGGCGCTGCGCGAGCATTACGACGACTTCAACGACTTCATGCGCCGCAACATCGCCGAGTACGAGGTGCTGGCCGGCAAACTGCCCGCGGCCTTCGAAAACCCGCTGGACCAATAGGCGCAAAAACCGCGTCTCCACCGCGGATTATCCCTCCCCTCCGCCCTGGTCCGAGCCGATGCCGCCCGGCGGGTAATTCCGCGACGAGCCGTCCTACGGGGCGGCTCGTCGCTTGCGCTCGGGGAGGACCTCAGTAGCAGCCCGCTATCTCCTGGGCCATGCGGGCCACGCCGCGGCGAGCCTCCAGGCGCTCGCGCTTGAAGTGCCACTGGCCGGCATCGAAGGCAGCACCCAGGCTGATGGCCGCCAGGCGATACCAGGTGCGGGCCCGGCGAAAATCCTGCACACAGCCGCGCCCGCACTCGAACGCCCGAGCCAAGCGCAGGGCGGCATTGCCCGTGGACGCGCGGTCCTCGTCGATGGCACCGCTTTCCACGTCGAAGGCGCGCCGGTACCACATGCAGGCATGCTCGGCCGATGCCTCGCAGCCGCGCCCGGCGGCCACCATGTCCCCCAGACGCCAGCAGCATTCCCCATGACCATGCAGCGCACCGTAGGAGAAATGCAGATAGGCGCGCTGGTCGCAGGGCATATCGGCGCTATGCAGCGCGCGAGACTCCAGAAGACCGCACCAGTACTCGCCCTCGCACAGGTCGCCCTCGTAGATGATGCCAAGCCGGCAGTGGGCGGCAACGCAGCCGCGCTGGGCGGCGTGCAGCAGCAGTATCTCGGCGGCACGGTAGCAGTCGATACGCCGACGACGCTGGTCTTCCCCTGTCAGGCCCAGAGCCTCGCCGAAGTAGATTTCCGCCAGCTCCCATGCACGCCAGCCGCCGCGATCGGGCCCCGACGGATAGGAGGCCACGAAGGCGCGGCCGTCGCCAACGCAATCGGGAACGACTTCGCTCACCCAAATGCGTGGAAGGCGCTCGGAGGCCTCGGCGCCCTTGCGGTCCACGGCGAACACCGCGGTGCGCTCACGGCGGCGGTGCCAAGCGGCCCCGCGCATCACGTGGGGAACGAAGCTGGCATCGGCGCCTCCGTTGGAGCGGCGCACGCTGGGGGCGCCGAACACGGCAGCGGCTGCGCGCTGGGCCAGCGACACCCCCGAGGCCCGGCGCTGAACGGCAACGGCGCTAGTCATTGAGATGCACCCCCATCACCAAACGACACCACGACCCGATCTGCTCATGGGCCTCCAAGCGGCCCTCCACCGACTTTCCCCCGTCGATGAGACGCCCCACGAACTCGTTGCACTCGCAGGAAACGTAGCCGATGCGCCGGTCGCTGCCGTCGCGCACCTCCACGGCCCAAGGGTCGAAGCGGTTAGCGGCGTCGCGCACGAGCGCGAAGCGCTCCCCCACCTGATAGGCTGCGGCCAGCTCGGCTACCCCCGGCACATGCCGCGTGCCCGCCACCGTTGTGCCCTCCACGACGCAGATCGATGATGCTGTGTTTGCCATGGCGTCCTCCGTTCATTTGAATGCGATGGGAACATCCTACGCCGCGGCAATTTCGCAAGTGTCCTATATTTAGTACAGCTATGGAAGTGATATCCAAGTAGGCGACAAGGAGGCGCCGCGGTTGGTGAGGGCTGCGGGCCATGGTATACTGCCCGCCATTCAATGAACCTGTTCCCCGCGAGGAGTCCCATGAAAGACAAGAAGGACAAGAAGCAGAAGAAGGCGGCGGCCGACAAGAAAGCCGATAAGCTGAAGCGCAAGAAGAAGCACACGGGCTGTAAAGGCGAAAGACACGCCGCCGGCTGCAAGGGCTGCGAGAAGGCCAAGGCGGCCCTCAAGCTAGAGCACTGCACCTGCTGCAAGAAGCACTGCCCCCTCTCGAAGCCCAAATGCGGCAAAGGCCGCCGCCTCGCCGCCGCGCTCAGGATGCGAGAGGAAAAAGCCTAGCGGGAATCGCGCCTGAAAACCCACCGCGTCCATTGCCTAGTGAGGACCGAAATCATCCTCTGGAAAATACTGCAGAACAAGCTTGCCGCCTGCTTAAGAGATAAGGGCGATCGTTTGTTGATACCCCTCAACGATGAGGTTCTTCAATGCCTCTCGCTGAAGGGGTCGTTCAATGGTATCCGCCATTACGGAGGACGGCAGGAAACGCCGCATCTGGGCGATATAGGCCTCGGAGACAGCGTATTCAGCCGCTCTCTCAGCACCATCGGCCAGCAATTCCGCAGGCGCTCTCCCAGTAGCGTAATCCCCTACCTTTTTTAGAACGAGATCAGCTGCAAGGGCAATCTCGACTCCGGGACGCTGCATGATCCAAGGAATGTCCCAGAGGTCGCGATAACGCGGTGCCTTCACCTGCTGAGCGAACGAAACGAGCTTATCCGCAAGGATTTCGTTAAGAGACTGGCATCCCACGAGCAAACTCCCATACACTCCCTGAATTTCAGAATAGTTCTCAACGACAACTCTGTTCTCACGGGTATAAGAAGGCACTTGGGCGATTTCAATCTTAATTTTCTGCGAGGGCAAATCGGGCCGCTCAGGAGCCGTATCCACGACCACCTGCCACCTCTTCATGGTGCCACCGCCGTCGAATTGCTTAACCTTTTTCGGCTCTTTGACGCGCACATCGACGCCAAACCTCTTCGTGAGATTGCGGCCTATAACATCCTTGAAGCCGCTCAGATCGGTAGCTGTGAGGTCAAGCCGTGTGTTGAAATCAAGGTCTTCGCTATAGCGCACGCCACCATAGCAGAGGCGCAGGCAAGTGCCGCCCTGGAAATTGAGCTTGCAGAGCCAATCTGATTGCGCGAGTGCCCGGAGGATGTCGTAATGAATAAGCTCCTTCTCCACGACGGGGAGAAGGTCCTCCACCTTGTTGCGCACAGCTACCTTCCGAGAGAATTCAAGAAAATCACTCATCGTCTTCCACCTCTTCCCAATCGATGAGATCTAAAGACCTCCCAGAGCGAAGAAGCCCGCGCACGGTATGGTCTTTCGTCGCCAAACGCAATCCATGGCCCGGATAGTCGACCGTATGGTCAAGCAAATACGCCCAGTCTCGAGATGTATGCACGAACTCAATCACGCCAAACGGCGTCTTGAATTCACCCTCCTTGCCCGTCGTGACGACCGTCAACCGACCAACGGGAATCTGGGAAATCACACCCCACAGGGAGGCCGCGCTCTCCATGCCGATGAAGTTCATCTCGCCGGAGCGAAGCGCTACGGCGAGCTCCTCGATGGCGGGAATATCGGAGACTCCCGCAGAGGCGTACCAGTACAGGTCGCGTGCAATATGCCACAATGACCCGGCTTTTACCAGGCGGGAAATCGTGCTGCGCAGTTTCGTGCCGTCTTCGGCGAACACGAGAGCCAGATCAGTCGTGCGAAAAGCCCTCTTCCCGTCCGCATACATGCATAGCGCTTTGTCGGCCTCATAAAGCTTCATTGTTTCCTTACTCTACTGTTATGATGCTATTTTACATCATAACAGTAGAGTTATAGGAAAAGAGCTATTCTTCACCGTCGTTCAGAACATCCACCTCGGCAATCTCATCGGCAACCTCTTGACGCTCCGTTCCCTGCCCCTCCTTCGCCTCGCGGGCCTCATCCAAGAGGGCCTTCATGGTGGGGTTCTTGCGGGTGAGCTTCTTCACCGTGAGGTCCTCGGCCTTCTGGTTGGCCAAGCGAAGGTTGTTCTCGCTGCCCAGCAGATTGTCCTTGATCTTCTGCAGATGATCGATGGACTTGTCGATCTCCTCGATGGCCTTGCGGAACTTGTCGCTCGCAATGCGGTAGTTGCGCCCGAACTTGTCCTTGAAGTCGGCCAGCTGATCCTCGAAGTTCGTGACGTCAATGTTCTGCTGGCGCACCAGGGCGAGTTCCTTGCGGTATTGAAGCGACGAGAGCGCCGCGTTGCGCAGCAGCGTGATCAGCGGGATGAAGAACTGCGGGCGAATGACGTACATTTTCTCGTAACGATAGGACACATCCGTGATGCCGGCGTTGTACAACTCGCTTTCCGGCTCGAGCAGCGACACGAGCACGGCGTACTCGCAGCCCTTCTTCGCGCGGTCGGCGTCCAGCTTCTTGAAGTGCGATTCGTTGGTCTTCTTATGGGTGGAGTCGTCGGCCTCGTTCTTCATCTCGAACATGATGGAGACGATCTCGTTGCCGTCCTCGTCGAAGTCGCGGAAGACGAAATCGCCCTTGGTGCCCTCCACCACCTCGTTGTCTTTCTCGAAGTAGGCACGCGGGAAGGCCGTGGGGCGCAGGCGGTTGAACTCGATCTCGCAGTGCTGCTCCAGCGACTCGCCGAGCATCTTGGTGGAAAGCCGCGCCTTCATGTCCTGGATGCGCTCGATCTCGCGCTCGCGGTCGGCGATGAGCTCGTCTTTCATCTTCAGCCTCTCGGCAAGCTCCACCTTGTGCTCCGCCTCAGCCCGAGAGAGTGCCTCGCGCTCGCGAGCCACCTGAGCGCGCAAATCGTCGCGCTCGCGCTCCACGGCCACCTGGGCGTCCTTGGCAGCGGCGTTGGCCTGCTGCACCGCCAGCTGGGTCTCCATGGATGCCTGGGCGCGCTGGCTTTCCAGCTTCTGGGCCAACTCGTCGCGCTCGCGCTCCACCGCGCGCAGCCGTTCCACCTCGGCGGCCACCGCATCGCTCACCGCCAGCTTGCGCGCGACCTCGGCCTCGCCGTCCTTGGAGGCCAGCTGGGCACGCAACCCCTCCACCTGCTTCTCCAGTTCCGCCTTCTCGTTCTGCGCTGCAAGCTGAAAGTCCTTCGCCTGCGCCTTGAAACGCTCGGTCTGGGCGGCCAGCTGCCCGTCGCGCTCGGCTATTTGCGCGCGCAGGACCTCTTCGGCCTTAGTCACTGCCAGGGCCACTTCCTGCTCGCGGGCCTTCTCGGCCAAGGAGACGCGGGCATCCACCTCGCGCTGGAACTCCTGGTCGCGCACTTGGCTGAGAATGGCGGCGTAGCCGCTTTCATCCACCGCGAAGGCCTCGCCGCAATGAGGGCACTTGATCTCGTTCATGGTCATCCTTTCAGGAAAGCGCTTCCAAGGCGCACAGCTCGTCAAAGGGGATGCGCGTGCGCACTATCCACAGGTCATGATAGATCATATCTATCTGGCTGACTGTCCCGACAATGGTTCGGTAAGCGTCATTTTCGTAGAACGTGACGCTTACAAGCTGTCCGCGCTGCAACTGCGCCACAGCCTCGGCAAGCTCGCGGGCCTCGTCCTCGGCCAGCGGGCGGCGGGGTTCCACAACGCGCTCCTTCTCCTGCACCAGGTCGTAGTAGCCGCGCAGGGCTGCGAAGGGCGCGAACTGCCGGGCGCGTTCGGGATGGGGGCGTCCCAATCCCGCCGGAACCGGCCGGTCGATATCCCCACACGCGCCCGATCCGGTGCCAGGCGGGGCGTCTTCCACCTCGACCCATGCCAATCCCTCGAAGGCTTCCCCACTAGCCATGGTGACCGCCCACCATCTCGTTGCGCTCCCGACCGAGGGCACGCTCCTTCAAACTCGTGCCCTTGATAAGGGCGTTCTTCCCGAACTTCCCCTTCACGGCAAGCACGGCCTCAGCGCGTCGGCGCTCGCGCGCAGCGGCCTCCACATCGGTGAACAGGTCCACCGTGGCCAAATCTTCGTCCACCAGGTTGCCGAAGCCGATGCTGATCTTGCGCATGGTGCGCGTCGGATCCACCGTCTCGCGGAAGAGCGCCTCCAAATACCCGTAGAGCTTCGCGAACGAGTTCGTGCGCTCGGGAATCTTGCGCCCGCCCCCGCCATGGGGCCGCACTCCCCCGATGCGGCGCACCCCGTGACCGCCTTCGAAGAGCACCTCATCAGACGCCGCCTTCGCCGCCGGCTCCCTTGCCGTCCCCACCTCGGCAGCGTTGTCGCGCCCGTAGCTCACGTGCAGCGAAATATGGTCGGTCACCAGGCGCTTCTGCACCAGATCGAGCACCGCATCGTCTACCATCTCGCGCATCACCATGAGGGTGTCGTCGAAGGAGTAGCCGCAGGGCAGAATCTGGCCGTTCATGAGCGAGGAGCTCTCCGGCTCGTAGGCCTTGATCTCGGCGATGGTGCAGGGCTCCAGCCCCCAAGCATGGTCGATGAGGTACTCGGCATTCACCCCGAACTCGCTATAGAGCGCATCGGGATCCATCTCGGTCACGCCGCGCAGGTCGAACACGCGGTATTGCGCCAGACGGCGGGCGATGCCCGGCCCGATGTTCCAAATGTCGGTAATGGGCCGATGCGGCCAAATCTGCTCGCGGAAGGTACGCTCGGTAAGTTCGCCGATGCCGTCGGCGGCATGCTTGGCCGCAATGTCGAGCGCCACCTTGGCCAGAAACAGGTTCGGCCCGATGCCCGCCGTGGCGGGAATGCCCGTCTCGGCAAGCACGGCCCCGCGCAACGTGTCGGCGAACTCGCGGGCTGTAAGGTCGTAAAGCTCCAGATAGGGCGTGGCGTCGATAAAGCACTCGTCGATGGAGTACGGGTGAATGTCGTCGGGCGAGACGTAGCGCAGATAGGTGGCGTAGATGTCCGCCGACACCTGCATGTACGTTTTCATGCGGGGTTGGGCGGTGATGAACTCCATCCCCGTGGGAATCTCGTGCAGGCGGCAGCGGTTGCGCACGCCGGCCGCCTTCATGGCCGGGCTCACCGCCAAACAGATGGTCATTTCCGAGCGCGTGGGATCGGCTACGACGAGCTTCGTCGTCATAGGATCGAGCCCACGCGCAACGCACTCCACCGAGGCGTAGAAGCTCTTCAAGTCGATGCAAACGTATGTGCGCTCATATTCCATGGCCTCAGTATAACATGGAACATTAGTTCTTGTTTTACCAATTAAACATTAATGCCTGTTACTTCGCTTACAATGGGAAATGTAACGGAACACCTGTTTGAGTCCTGGTAGAACAGTGGAGAGGAAAACAGATGAAAGGCGAAGAAAGATATTTGGTGAACTTGCTAGAGGGCACAAAAACCCGATTCCATATTCCCGTATATCAGCGCAACTACGATTGGCGAATCGAAGATTGCAAGCAGCTCTTCGACGACCTCGAAGAGTTGGCAGTTGGTAGCGAAAGCACCCATTTCTTCGGTAGCATTGTGTCGCAAGCCGACGGAGATGTGCGTATTGTTATTGACGGGCAGCAGAGAATCACAACGTCTTATCTTCTGCTGCTTGCGCTTGTTCACCTTTTGCAGAAGGGGTCTATCGTTTCAGAGGATGCCAATCTGGCAGAGATGATCAACGAAGAATACCTTATCGACAAATGGCATAAAAATGACAGCAAGCTGAAACTAAAGCTCATCAAAGACGATCAGAGAGCATTCGAAGCTATTTACTCGGCCGATGAGAGCAAATTCATCAGCACCTCCAACATCACCGTGAACTACAACTACTTCCGAAAAAGAATAGCTGCAAGCGAGTTATCTGCCGATCAGCTTCAATTAGCGATCGAAAAATTAATGGTTATCGACATTAAACTTGACGGAACCGACGACGCTCAGCGCATCTTCGAAAGCCTCAACTCTACAGGCTTAGAGCTAAGTGAAGGCGACAAGATACGCAACTTCATCCTCATGGGGCTAGATTCCGAATCTCAGGAAAAATACTACGAAGAGTATTGGAATAGGATCGAGAAGAACACTGATTATGATGTCAGCTCATTCGCCCGCGACTGGCTAGCGGCCACGCAACGGAAGACCCCTGCCATCAAAAAGGTCTACGCGATCTTCAAAAACTATGTGAGAGGCAACGGGATTGAGACAAACTATCTCCTGGAGAATCTACTCAGGCACTCAGAGTATTACAGACTCATTCGTAAACATGATTCTGGGAATGCCTCGATAGACGCAGTCCTAAAAAGGCTTGTATTGCTGGACACAAGCGTCGTCAATCCATACTTGCTCAACTTATTCGAATACCGAGAAACCCAAAAGATAACCGATGCCGAAATAGCGGAATCCCTTGAGGCAATCGAAAACTACATATTCCGCCGTTGGGTTTGCAAAGTGCCAACAAACGCCTTAAATAAGGTGTTCGAAACACTGCATTCCGAAACGCTTCGAGGCGCTAAAAGCGAAAACCGCTATCCCGACGTGCTGAAATATATCCTTTTGGCAAAAGAAGGAAGCGGGCGCTATCCCCGCGACGAAGAGTTCATGGACGAATTCGAGAGACGAGATTTCTATAGAATCGGAGCGTACCGATTCTATCTATACGACAAACTCGAAAACGGCAATAGCCTAGAGCGAGTCAATATTGTTGGCGGCATGAAAGAAGATCGATATACCGTTGAACACGTCATGCCGCAATCCCTCTCTCCGAGTTGGAAAGAGGATCTGGGAGCAGATTACGAGAGGGTTCATGACCGCTGGCTCAATTCTCTCGCAAATCTAACTTTGACGGCATACAATTCCCAATACAGCAACAAACGCTTCATCGACAAACGAGACTCAGAAGGCGGTTTCAAAGACACCGGTTTCAGAATGAGTAAACAAATAGCCGACAGTGAAAAATGGACCGAAGCGGAACTCGAGCAGAGAAACAAATGGCTTAAGAAGCGATTTCTCGAATTATGGCCAACAATCGAGACTAGCTATATGCCAGCTTTTGATATGCACGAAGAAGTCGGACTTGATGAGGATTTCGAGTTCACAAACAGAAAGATAGCCGCATACACGTTCCTCGGGTCAAGGTTTACGACGAGAAATTGGGCAGAAATGATTTGTGGAGTGCTTTCTTCCGTCTACGACCTCGATCCGTCCGCCCTTCTTCGCTATATTCCCGATGGAGAGTTCCCTGCACGATTTTTCTTTTCGGAAGAGTCGGACTACTGCTATGAAATAGCCGCTGGGCTTTACTTTAATCCCGGAAGTTCAACATTAACTAAGATAGACATATTGAAACGTGTGTTTTCGGCGGCTCAGCTTGACGCGAGTGAGCTCACATTCGAGCTCTATCGGAACAAGGAAGAAGAATGATTGCCACCGCCAGTCGTGCGCCAAAGGCTAGCCCACTTCTCATGTAGTCCTTCCGTCACGCCACAATTAGCTCATCGTTGCTCGACTTTCGCTATTGCACCTGCTAATATGTACTACATCGTTATACGTTCAAGGGAGCATTTATGGCCATGGAGGCAACGGCGATCCGGTTCGCGCCAGAAGAAAAGAGCTGGATTCAGAGCTATGCGGATTTCTGCGGCAAAACGTTCTCGGACGTCGTGCGCGAGGCAGTTCTCGAAAAGGTAGAGGATGCTGCCGACTTGGAAGCCTACACGGAAGCTCTTGAAGCCGACGACGGTGCTCGCTTTTCCATGGAAGAGGTCATGCGCATGGCCATGATGGCGGAATGAGTTTCAATGTCGTCTGGACCAAACGAGCGGCAAAAGAGTTGCTTTCAGTGCCGAAGAAGCAACGGCTCATGATAGCGAAGTGGGTACAGGACCATCTTCAAGGATGCTCCAATCCAAAAGCGGTTCCCGGCTCTAAAGCTATTCAAGGGTCGCAGCAAGGTTGGCGCTATCGCGTTGGCAGCTATCGCATTCTCGCTCGCATCGAAGAAGACGATCTTATCATTGAGGTGATACGCGTCGGTCACCGCCAGGGGGTCTATCAGAACTTGCCGAAGATGTAGAGAAAGCCTTTGAGGGCACAGCGCCCCTCGGAGGCGTTTCGCTAAACTCCTAGCTCACGCGCGACGTCTCATGGCGCGCAGGCGGTCCTTCTGCTCGGGGGAAATGCGGCGGCTCTCCACGACCTTCTGGATGGCCTTGTTGTGGGTCCACGTATCGAGAGCGCCGGAGGCGATGACCTCCTCGGCGGCCACGGGTTGCTTCGCCAACGCCTCGGCGAAGTACCATGCCCGCATCATGTTCACGTAATACTCTGGGCGCGAAACGCCAACGACCCACTGAAAGAGCTCCGGCCGGAACCGCTCCTCTAGGAACAACTCCATGAGCACCCCGATAGCGAAACGCACCGTGTACTCGTGATCGCTTTCCAGCCAGTGCCACGCCCGACCCAACGCCGCATCGGGATCGGCGGCAAGACCACGGCAGGACAGCTGGTCGCAGGTGGCCCAGTTGTCGACGAAGGGCAAGAAGCGCTCGATCTCGCCGACGAGCTTATCGAAGTCACGTTCCTGGGCGATAATGAACGAGTGCAGCTGATTCTCCTCGAAGCTGCCATGGGGCAGCACCGCCAGAAACTCCTCCGCATCCTCGCGCCGCGCAAGCGCCTTCGCGAACTTCCGCAGCTCGGGCGTGTGCACACCCACAATAGAGTCGGGATCAATATTCGGTATGAGCTTCGCCTGGAACGCCCGGTACCCCTCATCGGCATGGGAGGCGAGAAACGCCCCGACATCCTCCTGAATCGCCACCGCTCCCCTTTCCCATCGCATGAACGCCGCCATTCTAGCACGTATCGGGAATGCCGCGAATGGATCAACGCACCGGCTCTCCGCCAAGGAACGCTCGACCGAAGCCGGATCGGAAACGCCTTCGCTTCAGTCGCGTTCCCAGACAAGGGCCATCAACTCGTCCTTGCTGCTCACGCCGAGCTTGCCGTAGATGCGGTAGCGGTGGCTGTTCACCGTCTTCGGCGAGATGAACAACCGCTCCCCTATGGCGGTCGCGCTCATGGCCGAGGCGAAGAAGGGAAGCAGCTCCGCCTCCCGCGCCGACAGGCCGCAGCACGCGCTCAGCACGGCGCACCGGGCGTCGATGAAGTTGCGGCTGTCCGACGACGTCCTCGGCTCAGCCGCATCCGCGACGTTTCGCGCGGCACCCGCGGCCACCTCCGCTCCTCGCGCCCGGTAGGCGAAGAAGATGAGGTAAAGGAGCCCCAGGCAGGCCGCGAAGGCCAGCGCCGCCCGGGCGAAACGCAGGCTCATCAGGCTTCCCACGAACGTGAACAGGGCGAAAAGCGCCAGAAAGTACACGAGCAGCAGCGTTCCCGCGAGGCCAGGAGATCGGGAGGACCGATCGAGCAGCAGCGCGCAAGCCCAGATAATCGACAGGAAGCAGAATTCCGACATCGCCGCCAGAGCGTACTCGAAGGGAGAAGGCGCCACGGCATAGCAGACCGTGAGCACAACAGCCAGCGACAGCGGCAGCGCCGAGGCCAGCAACAGGGCATCGGCGCTGCGCATCCTCACCCAGGCGATCCGCAGGCATACCAACATGGCCACAGCCGCCAGCGAGCCGACGAAGAACGGGACGGGCTCCGCGCGGGCATCGTAGAAAGGATTGAGGCTCCACGACCCTCCCAGGCTCATGGAGCAGGCCAAGCAGACCACCAGAACGGGAACGGCCGACCGAACGGAGGAAACGAGCAGGGCACCCAAGGAGGCCTCGCCTTCCTCGCAGGCCGCCCCTTCGGGGGTCAAAGCAGCCGGGCCGCGCAGCACGCGCCATCCCATGAGCACTCCGGCACCGGCCAGCGGCAGAGCGAGAGCCCCCGCACCGAGACCGAAAAGAACCGGAGCACCGTGGATCGCCACGCTTAAAACCCCGCTGATGCCGAAGGCGAGCGCGGCCGCAAGCAGCGTGTCGGAGAAATCGAGGGGGTTGCCCCGGACGACGAGGAAGAACTGCGCGATGCACACCGCCGCCAAGCCCAACGAAACGAAAAGAGCCGTCGCGGCGCCGAAAAGCCACGACAGAGGCAGGAGGGCCAGAGGCACGGCGACGTCAAGCGCCGCAATGAGCCGGCATCCCCCTTGGGGCCACAACCACACGATGGCCATGCAACCGAGGGCCCCAAAACCAGCGACGGCCACATGAAGAGCCGCTGCCTCCACGGCGCTGATGCCCGACAGGGCGCTTTGGGCGATCCCCAACTTGAACGAGAACGCCACCAGATAGCACAACGGACCGGCCTGCAGGCACGCCTGCATCAAGACCGACCCGACTCTTCCTCCCGTCATGGCCCTTCTCCTTTCCACTCCGTTCAGTATAGCGGCCCCACAGGAGGAGAAGGCGCCCTTTGCCGCCGAAACAAAGGGCGAAGTGCCCTTTTACTAACGAAATCCTACAGGGAGACGAGCGATGTCCTACAGACGGGCCGGCCGTCACGCTCTATGGTCGATCAACAGACCGCGTGCAGATGACGCGCCGCGACTCACCATCACGAGAAGGAGAATCCCATGCACGACCGAACAACCACCCTCGGCAGCCAGGCCCGAGCGCCCCGCACGCCGCACCTCTCCCGCCGCAGCTTCCTCGCCGGCGCCGTCACGGCGGCCGGATTGGCCACGCTTCCCTCCCTCACTGGCTGCGCACCGGTCGGCCAGGACGGCGACGATCCGAATCCTTTGGCGAACAGCGGCGGCGAAGGTCGTCTGCTCGGCGACCAACTGAACCCCCAGGAGGCGGCCGCCGAGGCAAGCGGTGATGTGAGCGCCATCTTCTCCCCTCTGAAGATCGCCCATGTCACCGTTAAGAACCGCCTTGGCAAGAGCTGCGCGGGCTCAGAGCTTCAGGAGTCGACCGACTGGCCCGACGAGAAGATGCTCGCCTTCTACGAGGGCTTTTGCGAGGGCGGCCTCGGCATGATCGTCTACGAGCAGTCGCTGCTGTTCCCTTCGACCGGCTCCATGGACACCTCGGCACTGCCGCCCATGGACGGCGCGGCGGTCGACCTGCCGCCGATGGACGGCACCGCCGGCGATATGCCTCCCCTCGACGACGTCGCCGCGGCACCGGACATGGAGGCGGTCATGCCGAGCGGTCTTTCGGGATTCCTCGGCATCTATGACGACGCGGGCATCCCCGCCCATCGGGAAATCGCCGACCGCATCCATCGCCACGACGTGGTGCTCATCGCGCAGATGCTCGACGTGACCACCGCGACGGGCGCGGCCGCCTCCACCGTCAAGGAGGAGGGCACGCTGGAGATGGCCATGGTTCCGGCGCTCATGCAGACCACCGAGCAGGTGCAGGCCGAGCAACAGGCATTCATCGACGCAGCCGTGCGCTACAAGGAGGCGGGCTGGGACGGCATCGAGCTGAACGCATCGTGCAACCACTACTTCTCCACCTTCCTCTCGCGTTACGCCAACACCGAGCGCACAGACCAGTACAGCGGAGAATCCATCGAGAACCGCGCCCGCATCCTCACCGAGATCATCGAGGGAATACGAGCGCACGTGGGCGAGGACTTCATCGTGCAGGTGCTCTACAGCGGCATCGAGGGCAACGTCGCATCCCTCGGCGACGACACGGGCTGCACCAGCATCGAGGAGGCCATCGAGTTCGCGAAGCTCTTCGAGGCAGCCGGCGCCTCCAGCCTGCACGTGCGCTCGCAGCTCTACGGCCACCACAACGGGGGCTTCCAACCCGATGTGCTGCACTTCCACGAGCACGGCGACACCGGCTACGGCACCGTCATCGACTACGACCGTCACTTCGGCGGCCTTATCGATGGCTCCCACGACGGCGCCGGCGCCCTGATCGAGGTGGCGGCGCGCATCAAAGAGGCCGTCTCCATCCCCGTGGGCACTGTGGGCTACATGGACCCGCGCGCGGAGCCCGATCTCATGAACCGAGCCATCGCCGACGGCAAGATCGACTTTATGCTCATGACGCGGCCCCTCATCGCCGACGCCGCCATCGCACAGAAGCTCGAGGAGGGGCGCCGCGACGAGGTGGCCCCCTGTACCCGCTGCATGACCTGCTTCGTCGCGCCCTTCTCCTTCGGCACGCCCTCCTATTGCCGCGTGAACGCCGCGCACACCCGCGCCTTCACCGAGGAGATGCCCGAGGGTTACGCCCCGCTGCCGGCCGATGAGCCCCGCAGCGTCATGGTCGTCGGCGGCGGCCCCGCCGGCATGGAGGCGGCCCGCATCGCCGCGGAGCGCGGGCACCGCGTCTCCCTCTACGAGCGAGAGGACCACCTGGGCGGCCTGACCGAGCTGGCCGCGGTCGTGAAGGGCACCCACGAGCGCATCGCCGACCATATCGCCTACCTCTCCCGCCAGCTCGAGCTGACCGGAGTCGATGTGCATCTGGGCACCGAAGTCGACCTCGATTACATCGTCGGCGTCGCCCCCGACATCGTGCTCATCGCCTGCGGCGGCGATCTGAGCCGCAACGCGCCTTTGGGCAGCGCCGGCAGCATCGTCACGCTCGCCGACCTGCGGGCCGCCCAGCTTGCCGGTGACGAGGCGCTGGCCGAGCTTATCGCGGGCGAGCGCGTCGTCGTGTACGGCTGCGAGTTGGAGGCCTGCAACATCGCCGAGTACCTGGTGCGGGCCGGCCGCACCGTCGACATGGTAAGTCCCTCGGGAGCCGAGAGCCTCTACCAGGGCGCTCCCACCTGGCCCAAGCTCATGGGGACAACGTGGTTGCGAACCCACGGCGTCCGCATGCACTTCCAAGCCGGCGACCTCGTCGTGGAGGACGGCTCCGTCACCTTTGCCGACGAGCGCGGCGTCACGGCCACCGTACCCTTCGATCTGCTCGTCGACGCGCGGCCGCCCCAGGCCCAGCCGGAGCTACTCGCCGGAGTCCGTGAGGCGGGCATCGCCGCCCACGGGGTGGGCGACGCCTATGCGCCGGGCACCATCGCGAACGCCGTGGCCCGCGCCAACCTGGTGGCCCGCAACCTCGAGGCCATCGACGGTTTCGGCGCGCTGGAGCTTGGGGACGACCAATACGGCGCCACGGCCACCGGCATCGGAGAGGTGACCGTCGTGCTCACCGTAAAGGACGGCGCCATCGTCGACGCCGCAGTGGACACTTCCAACGAGACGGCGGGCATCGGGCACGATCTGGGCGAGCAATTCGCTCTGCAGATCGTCGAGAAGGGCGCCATCGACGCCGTGTCGGGAGCCACGAAGACCTCCACCGCCGTTGCCGACGCCCTCGCCGACTGCAAACAGCAAGCCGACCTTTAAAATGCAAGAGAACCCCGGCTCATCCTCGCCGGGGTTCTCTTCGCGACTTGCAGGTCGTTCGCAACGTCAGCGAGCAGAGCTTTCTATACGATACCCTGGGCCATCATGGCGTTGGCGACCTTCTCGAAGCCGGCGATGTTGGCGCCCATAACGTAGTTGCCCTCGTGGCCGTAGTGCTTGGCCGCGTCGTCGATGGCGTGGTAGATGCTCACCATGATGCCCTTGAGCTTCGCGTCCACCTCCTCGAAGGTCCAGGAGAGGCGCTCGGAGTTCTGGGACATCTCCAGGCCCGAGGTGGCCACGCCACCGGCGTTGGCGGCCTTGCCCGGGATGAACACGACGCCCTGCTCCTGCAGATACTCGGTAGCGTCCAGCGTGGTGGGCATGTTCGCGCCCTCGGCGAGGATCTTGCAGCCGTTGGCCACAAGCGCCTTCACATCGTCGATGAGCACCTCGTTCTGGGTGGCGCAGGGCAGCGCGATATCGCAGGGAGTCACCCACACGCCGCGGCCCTCGTGGTACTCCACGCCCTCGCGGCGGGCGGCGTACTCGGTAAGGCGGGCGCGCTCCACTTCCTTCACCTGCTTGAGCAGGTCCACGTCGATGCCGGCGGGATCGTACACCCAGCCGGTGGAGTCGGACACGGTGACCACCTTGGCGCCGAGCTGCTGGGCTTTCTGCGTGGCGTAGATGGCCACGTTGCCGGAGCCGGACACGCACACGGTCTTGCCCTCGAAGGAGTCGTCATGGCAGCGCAGGTACTCCTCCACGATGTACACCAGGCCGTAGCCGGTGGCCTCGGTGCGGGCGAGCGAGCCGCCGAAGGAGAGGCCCTTGCCGGTGAGCACGCCCTCGAAGACGTTCTTGATCTTCTTGTACTGGCCGAACATGTAGCCGATCTCGCGGGCGCCCGTGCCGATGTCGCCGGCCGGCACGTCGGTGTCGGCGCCGATATGACGCGCAAGCTCGGTCATGAAGGCCTGGCAGAAGCGCATGACCTCCATATCGGACTTGCCCTTCGGGTCGAAGTCGCAGCCGCCCTTGCCGCCGCCCATGGGCAGTGTGGTCAGGCTGTTCTTGAAGATCTGCTCGAAGCCGAGAAACTTGATGATGCCCAGGTTCACCGACGGGTGCAGGCGCAGGCCGCCCTTGTAGGGGCCGATGGCGCTGTTGAACTGCACGCGGAAGCCGCGGTTCACCTGCACCTTGCCGGCGTCGTCCACCCACGGCACGCGAAACATGATGACACGCTCGGGCTCCACGATACGCTCCAGAAGGCTCGCAGCCTCGTACTCGGGATGGGCCTCGATGACCGGCTCCAGGGACTGGAGCACCTCGGTGACGGCCTGGATGAACTCGGGCTGCTCGACGTTCTTCGCCTTCACCTGCTCGATGACGTTATCGACGTAACTCAATGCGGACCTCCTTGACGTATCGGGGCGCCGCGGCGCGCGCACGCCCGCTGGCTTCTGGCCGCATTATAGGGTGGCGAGGGTCGCGAACGATGACTTATTAACTGACCGGAAACAAAGCGCGCACCCGTTAACGTTTTGGAAATGGCGAGCGGTCGACAGCGGCGCGCGGGTGCAGCTGCAGGTATGACTACAGGTACAGCTACAGGGAGGCGTACACCTTGGAGGAAGGAACGTTCAGGGAGGTGAGCAGCACCACGCCCACGGCTTCCTTCTCGGGGGCGTACATGATGTGCGCGCCCTCGGCCCCCTCTCCCCGCCCCGGCTCGGCCTGGGAGTCGTCGGTAACGATGACCGCCTGGAAACCGTCGGTGGTGGCCAGGCACGACAGGCGCGGCACCAGGCACACGAGCGATTGCGCGCCGGCATCAAGCAGCTCCTGGCGCAGGACCTGCAGACGCTTCTTGGTAGCGTAGTAGTCGATGGCCACCACGCCGATCTTCCGATCGCCGGCGTTCAGCACCGTGGGGATGGTGTACCGATCCAGATCGGCGATGTTCAATGTGACCACCCCGGCGCCCTTGCCCTCGTACAAGTCGCGCACATCGGAGGCGTACACGGGCCGCTCGCGCATGGCCAACGGCAGGCGCGACAGCTCGGAGGCCACCATGGCGCCGATGCTCTCAGGCCGTTCGGTCAGCTCCCCCTCGGCAGCGGGAGCCATGGCCGGTCGCAGCGCGTCCAGCGGGTCGTAGGTACCGTCGTAGACAATGGCGGTGTAGCCCTGCATCTGGCCGAAGGCGTCGTCCACCGCCGAGGCGGCCACATTCCACGATCGCCCCGTCTCGAAATAGCGCAAGAGCACGCTGCCGCCGAAAATGACGAGCAGCGCGAATACGAGGAGGGCTACCTTTTCCCGCGTGCGTTTCTTCATAGCGTCCCATTATAGCGAAGCCCTGCCGCGGCAATCGCGACGGGGCTTAAGGCTCCACTCTATTTCGATGGCCCGTGTCATCCTGAGCACAGGCCGAAGACCGGAGTCGAAGGATTTCACAAGATTCTTCGACTCGCTTCGCTCGTTCAGAATGACACGGGCTGATAGGATCGCTTCGTTGCCGAACGGGCGGGCTGAAGCCCGCCCCTACAGTTCCTGCAGCGCGGCCGTCTTCGTAGGGGCGGGCTTCAGCCCGCCCGCGAGCGCGTTTTGCTTGCCGTCGGACCTAAGCCACGGGCAGCTTCTTTGCCTCCTCCAGCATGCGCTTCACGAAGCGGCCCGTGTGCGAGCCTTCCACCTCGGCCACCTCCTCGGGCGTGCCCTGGGCTACAATGGTGCCGCCCTTGTCGCCGCCCTCGGGCCCCAGATCCACGATAT
>NZ_JAYMFF010000025.1:0-23667 GCF_035989245.1 Adlercreutzia wanghongyangiae
ATGCGCTTCACGAAGCGGCCCGTGTGCGAGCCTTCCACCTCGGCCACCTCCTCGGGCGTGCCCTGGGCTACAATGGTGCCGCCCTTGTCGCCGCCCTCGGGCCCCAGATCCACGATATGGTCGGCGCACTTGATGACATCCAGGTTGTGCTCGATGACGAGCACCGTGTTGCCGGCGTCCACCAGGCGCTGCAGCACCTCGAGCAGCTGGCGCACATCTTCGAAGTGCAGGCCCGTGGTGGGCTCGTCCAAGATGTAGAAGGTCTTGCCCGACTGGCGCTTCTGCAGCTCGCTGGCCAGCTTCACGCGCTGGGCCTCGCCACCGGAAAGCGTGGTGGCGGGCTGTCCCAGGCGAATGTAGCCGAGACCCACGTCGAAGAGCGTCTGCAGCTTGCGACGGATGCCCGGGATGTTCTCGAAGAACGCCAGAGCGTCCTCCACGGTCATGTCGAGCACTTCCGAGATGTTCTTGCCGCGGTAGGTCACCTGCAGCGTCTCGCGGTTGTAGCGCTCGCCGTTGCACACCTCGCAGGGCACGTACACATCGGGCAGGAAGTGCATCTCGATCTTAATCTGGCCGTCGCCCTTGCATGCCTCGCAGCGGCCGCCGCTCACGTTGAACGAGAAGCGCCCCGGCGCGTAGCCGCGGGCCTTGGCCTCCTGCGTGCTGGCGAACAGCGCGCGGATGTCGTCCCACAGCCCGATGTAGGTGGCCGGGTTCGAACGCGGGGTACGCCCGATGGGGCTCTGATCGATGTTGATGACCTTGTCCAGCTTATCGAGCCCCGTGATCTTGCGGTAGGGCCCCGTGCGGCGGTGCGCGTGGTTCAGGCGGTTCGCCAGCGCCGGAGCCAGCGTATCGGTGACAAGCGAGCTCTTGCCCGAGCCGGACACGCCGGTGATCACCGTGAGCGTGCCGATGGGCACCTCCAGCGTGACGTTCTGCAGGTTGTTCTCGGTGGCACCGGTCATCTTCACCGAGCCGCGCTTGGGATGACGGCGCTCCGCCGGCACCTCGATGCGGCGGCGCCCCGACAGATAGTCGGCCGTGATGGAGCCTTCCGTGGCCATCACCTCGGCCGGCGTGCCCGCAGCAATCACGTGGCCGCCGTGCTCGCCGGCGCCCGGGCCCATGTCCACCACGAAGTCGGCGGCGCGGATGGTATCCTCGTCGTGCTCCACCACCACGACCGTGTTCCCCAGATCGCGCAGACGCTCCAGGGTGGCGATAAGCCGCTCGTTGTCGCGCTGGTGCAGGCCGATGGAGGGCTCGTCCAGAATGTAGAGCACGCCCATAAGGCCGGCGCCGATCTGGGTGGCCAGGCGAATGCGCTGGGCCTCACCGCCCGAGAGCGTGGCCGTAGCCCGATCCAGGGTGAGGTAGTCGAGTCCCACATCTACGAGGAAGCGCAGCCGCTCGCGGATCTCCTTCACGATGGGCAGCGCGATGACCGCGGCCTGGCCCGTGAAGTGCAGCCCCTCGAAGAAGCCCAACGACTCCACCGCCGACATCTCGGTAACGTCGTGGATGGACCGGCCGTCCACGGTAACCGCTAGAATCTCCGGCTTCAAACGCTTGCCGCCGCAGGTCTCGCAGGGCACCGTGGCGAAGTAGGCCGCCAGCTTCTCGCGCTGGGCGTCGGACTGGGCCTCCTGATAGCGGCGCTTCACGGCTCCCAGCACACCTTCCCACTCGATGTACCAGTAGGTGTCGCGGCCGTCCACGGTACGGTAGTCCACGCGCACCTTCTCGGTACCGAGGCCGTTCATGATGGCTTTCTGGGCCTTCTTGGGCATGTCCTCCCAGGGGGTATCGGCGTCGGTACCCACGTGCTGGGCCACGGCGCGCAGCACCTGCGGATAGTAGTTGCCGCTCTTGAACGGTGCGATGACGCCCTCGTTCAAGGTGAGCGAGGGGTCGGGCACCACGAGCGAGGGATCCACCTCGTCGCGGCTGCCGATGCCGAGGCAATCGGGGCAGGCGCCGTAGGGTGCGTTGAAGGAGAAGTCGCGCGGCTGCAGCTCGTCCATGGAGTGCCCGTGCTCGGGGCACGCGAGCGCCAGCGAGAAGAGGTGCTCCCCCTCCCCTAAGCCGCCCGTAGCACCCGAGGACGTGCCGCCGGCCTCGCCGAGCGGCAAGCCATCAGGCCCGAGCACCTGCACGAGCACGCGCCCGCTCGCCAGCTTGCAGGCCAGCTCCACTGCCTCGGCGATGCGGCTCGTGGCCGACTCCTTCAACGTGACGCGGTCCACCACCACGTCGATGAAGTGCTTGATCTTCTTGTTCAGGGTAAGGGGCTCGCCGGTCAGCTTCACGATCTCGCCGTCGATGCGCACGCGGGAGAAGCCCTCCTTCTGCAGATCGGCGAAGAGCTTCGTGAACTCGCCCTTGCGCCCGGCCACCACCGGCGCCATGAGGATGGCACGGGTTGCCTCGCCCTGGGCCTTATCACCGAGGCGCAAAATCTCGTCGGTCACCTGGTCGGTGGTCTGCTTCTTGATCTCGCGGCCGCACTCCGGGCAGTGGGGCACGCCCACACGCGCGAACAGAAGGCGCAGGTAGTCGTAGATTTCCGTGGTGGTGCCCACGGTGGAGCGCGGGTTCTTCGACGTGGTCTTCTGGTCGATGGATACCGCCGGCGACAGGCCGTCGATGGAGTCCACATCGGGCTTGGACATCTGGCCTAAGAACATGCGCGCGTAGCTGGAGAGGCTCTCCACGTAACGGCGCTGGCCCTCGGCGTACATGGTGTCGAAGGCAAGGCTCGACTTGCCCGAGCCCGAAAGGCCTGTGACCACCACCAGCTCGTCACGCGGGATGGTGAGGTCGACATCCTTCAGATTGTGCTCGCGGGCACCCTTGATGACGATTTCGTTGGCCATTGAATGCATTTCCTTCACAGACATGAAGCAACGGGCCCCGCCTGGGCGGCCCGCTGCCGATTTCCTTTGTTTCGTCTGTGTATTTTACCGACTCAAAGGGGTCCGTTCCAGCAGTTTAGGGAACTTCTGTTCGCGTTCACGGATTTTGCATAGATGATGGCTGAGGTTATATGAGCAGCCTTCTATGAAAGAGCAGGAGCCGTCTCCTCGCAGGCGCTCTCGACGCTCGTCGGCTCCACCACAGCGGCCGAGGCGCCCGCGGCTCGCGTCTTGTGGAAGCGGTGCAGGGTGAGCCGGCCGTCCTTCTTCTTCTCATGGGGCGCGCGCAGGCTGGCCGCCACGAACAGGCTGGCCCCCACCAGCACCACGGCCATAGCGGCGAACACCACCGCGAACGAAGAGGCCCCCAGAAGGATGCCGCAGAGCACGCCCGTCACCGCCGACCCGGCGTAGGCCACCAGATTCACCGAGGCGAGAATAGCCGACACGCGCAGCACGCTCACATGCAGAAGCAGCAGGCGCAGCGATACGGACACCGCCACGCCCATGGCGAGGCTGAACACGGCGCAATCAGCCATGAACAGCAGCTCGGTTCCCAGGACGACGAAAATCGCCATGCCGGCAGTGGCGGCCGTCACAGCCGTCATGGCGATAACGAGGGTGCGCCTAGGCTCGAAGCGCTGCACGAGAGGACCGCCGATGAGCGACGGCGCCATGATGAGGGCCAGGATGATGGAACCGGCCAGAGGAGAGGTCTCGCCGAAGCACTGGCGCGCGATGGGCGCCGCGAACGACTGGAAGAAGCAGGACACGAGCCAGGTACCCAGATAGCACACGGCCACTACGGCAAACAGGCGCCGGTTGTCGCTGGGAACGTAGATGCGCACCCGGATGACGGCGCGCAGCGAGAGCGTCTGGTCCAGCGGCTCGTGAACCACGGGCATGAGGAACAGGCACACGGCCAGAATAGCGATCATGATGCCGTACAGCACGACCGTGTTCGGCACCAGGTCGTACAGCACGCCCACGCCCACCGATCCGATCATAATGCCGACCATGGCCCCACAGCTGGCCACCGCCGACCCCCAGCCCAGGTGCTTCTCGCCCACGCAATCGATGACGAGGGCCGACACCGCGCTCATGCCGAGACCCGCGGAAAGCCCCTGAACGAAGCGCGCCGACAGCACCGCCGCACCGCTGTCGGCCGTCATGAACATGATGCAGCCGAGAATGGCGAGCATCAGCGTGAGGCTGGTAACGGGTGTGCGCCCGAGCGCGTCGGAAATGCGACCGGCCAGCAGGAGCGTCAGAGTCACACCGGTCAGATAGGTGAGCATCGTGTTCGAGATATCGGCGGTGGTAAGCCCGATGGCAACCTGATAGTCGGCGTAAAGCGGGATGGGCACTGCCGTAGCGGCGAAGATAGCCAGAAACGCAATGGTGGCCAGCGCGAATCCGCGCAGCGACTGCCCGTCGGTGAGCTCCTCTTTGTGCATCCTTTCCTCCGTTGAGACGAGATGTGCCAGCCCGCCTTCCGGGAACGGAAATCCCGAAAGGGTGCGAGCAGTATGAACCTCGCGCATGCAGAATTCAAGAGGAAATCCGAAGTTCGCCACTCAGCGATGAAACAGCTCCGCAAGCCGCTGGAAACCCACCGTCGCAACACCGTCGGCCGTCGGGAAGAACCGCCCGCCTCGCAGGCCCCTGCGCATACCGCCCCTGCAAGCAGACCGGGCCCGGCTACATGATGGCGTGGCCGGCCGACTGCATGAGGTAAGGGATGTAGGCGAGCACGACGAGCGCCGCCCAGAACAGCATCTTCGCCTTCTTGCGACTCATGGCCCCTCCCTTCGATCGAGGACGGCCCTCGGCACGTCCCACGAGAACTTTCAGGGGCATTTTCCCACGCCGCATCCTTTATTGCCGAGCGGGATGATCATCCGTAGAAGGCCCGCAACCGCGGCGAAACGCCTACGGCACGGGAATGTCAGCACCTCGTCAATTCACCGCCCGAGGCATCGGGAAGCGCTACGCTCGGGGATGGGCGAGCTTGTGGATTTCCTTCAGACGATCGGGGCTCACATGGGTGTAGATCTGCGTAGTGGACAGGCTCGCATGACCCAGCATCTCCTGCACGCTGCGCAAATCGGCGCCCCCATCCAGAAGATCGGTGGCGAAGGAGTGGCGCATGGCGTGAGGCGACAGGCTCTCGTCCAGACCGGCCACGCGCAGGGCACGCTTGAACATCTTGCGGATGGCATCGGGGCTGACGGGATTGCCCCGGCTGGACACGAAGAAGTAGTCGCTCGCCCGCCCGTTCAGCAGCAGGGGCCGCGCCTCATGCGCATAGCGCTCCATGGCCTGCGCACCGGCGCGGGACAGCGGAACGATGCGCTCCTTGGCCCGCTTGCCGAACACCTTCACCTCGCGGGCCGGAAAGTCCACCCAGGCCGTCAGCAGCCCCGACGCCTCCGACACGCGCGCACCGCATGAGAACAGGAACTCCAGGATGGCCGTATCGCGCACCTCCTGGGGCGTCTGCGCGCGGGGCTCGCCGAAGGCGTCCTCGTCGCCGAACACTCCCAGCAACGTGACCATATCGGCGTTGGTGATGACCTTCGGCAGCCGACGCTCCCCCTTCGGGGCCTGGGCCACGCAAGCCGGATCCACGGCGGCGCGGCCGGTGCGGTTCAGCCAGCGGTAGAACGACCGCAGCGCCGACAGGTGCCGTTTGATGGTGGTGCGGGCGTAGCGGGCCTGGTCCAGCTCGGCCAGATACCGTCGCAGCTGACGATAGGTGGCCCGATGCGGATCGACCCCCTGTCGACGCGCCCAGCGCAGATAGGCCAGCACGTCGTCGCGGTAGGCGCGCACCGTATGCGGCGACGCCCCCCGCTCGACCGCCAGGGCCGCGCAGAACGGGTCCACATCCCGACCGCCGGGAAGATCGCGCAGATCGCTGCCGGACGCATCGGCGCTGGATGCGCGCTCCCCCGTCATCGCGGCATCAGACCGGCGGCGTCCAATGCCTCCCGATAGCCCCCGAGTGCGGCGGTGGCGCGGGCCGCATAGGCCCCGTAGCGCTCGCGCTTGTTGCGCACGGGGGGCTCCAGCGGACGCATGATGCCGAAGTTCACGTGCATGGGCTGGTAGTCGGCCGTGGCGGGGTCGGCGGCGTAGGACAGCAAAGCCCCGTACACCGTGTCGACGGGCAGCGGCGGCAACGAGACGCCGCGCAAATCGGCCGCCACAGCCAGGGCCACGTGCAGCCCCGAGCGAATGGCCTCGCAGTAGCCCTCGGTGCCGGCGAGCTGGCCGGCCACGTAAACGGGAGCCGCCAGGGCCTCGGCACGAGGCGTGCGCAGACGCCCATGGTCGTCCAGCAGATGCGGAGCATCAATGAACGTGTTGCGGTGCATCACCCCGTAGCGAGCGAACTCGGCGTTCTCAAGCCCGGGAATGAGGCGGAACACGCGGCGCTGCTCGGGGAAGGTGAGGTTGGTCTGGAACCCGACGAGGTTGTAGCTCTGGCCGCAGGCGTCCTCGACCCGCAGCTGCAGAGCTGCCCAGGGACGACGCCCGGTACGGGGATCGGTCAAACCCACCGGCTTCAAGCTGCCGAAGCGCGGCGCGTCTCGGCCGGCCCGGGCGATCTCCTCGATGGGCTGGCAGGCCTGGAACAGATCGCGGCTCTCGAAGTCCTTCGCGATGACGCGCTCGGCCGCCAGCAGCTCGTCGATGAACCGCTCGTATTCCTCGCGGGTGAACGGCGCGTTCAGGTAGTCGCCGCCTGCGGCCGCGTCCTCGTAGCGGCTCTGGCAAAACACCTTCTCCCGATCGATGGAATCGGCCATCACCACCGGCGCCGCCGCGTCGTAGAAGGCCAGGGCGTCGCGCCCCGTGAGGTCCATAAGCGACGACGACAGGGCATCGGAGGTAAGCGGACCGCTCGCCAACACCACCGCATCGGCCGACCGGCATAGTGTCGCCACATCCTCGACCTCCTCGCGCACCAGCTGGATGAGGGGATGGGCCTCCACCCGGTCGGTGATGGCCTTCGAGAACAGGGTCCGGTCCACAGCCAGGGCGCCCCCCGCCGGCACCGCGCAGGTGCGCGCCGCCGCGATCAGGGGCGATCCCAAAGCCGCCAGCTCCTGCTTCAGCAAACCGGCAGCGCTGTCGGGTTTGGTGCTCTTGAGCGAGTTGGAGCAGACGAGCTCGGCCAAGTCGCCGGTATGGTGCACGGGAGTCGGATGCTGCGGACGCATCTCCACCAGCCGCACCGCGACGCCGCGATCCGCCAAGTCCAAGGCCGCCTCGCTGCCCGCCAGACCGCCGCCCACTATGGTCACAAGGTATGTCATAGCTCAACAGGATACCAAATAACGGCACGCTCAGCCCCGTCAATCGGGCCGGAGCGCCCCATGCCGCCGAAACCGCACGATTCATCGACGCCTCCCCGTCTCGGCACGCAGTCGAGGGCCATAGCGGCCGTCGGGGTATTGGGCGATGAGACCGTCGCGCTGGGCCGTGGCCAGCCACACCATCAGCCACGTGAGCGCATCGCCGGAAGGCCGCTGGGCCTGAGCGAGGTTGCGCAGAGCCTCCATGCCCAGCGGCTCGGCCCGCAGCGCCTCCAGCAGCACCCGCTCGGGCGACGGGGGCGGTGTCACATCGGCATCGCCGCCCGCTTCCGCCACGGCATCTTCCTGCTTCAGGCAGCCGTAGGCCGAGAACAGCGCATCCGCGAAGGACTCCTCGTCCACGATGGGCTGCGCACCCTGGTACAGCAGCCGGTTGGCGCCGCGGGAGTTCTCCGAAGTGATGGCACCGGGCACCACCCACACCTCGCGACCCGCAGCCAAGGCCTCGTCGGCCGTGGAGAAGGTGCCCGAGGGCAGGCCCGCCTCCACTATAAGCGTGGCGCGCGACAGGCCGGCAATGAGTCGATTGCGCTCACGGAAGGTGTAGGGCAGCGGTACGAAATCCCACGGCTGCTCGGACACCACCGCACCTCCCCCATCGACGATGCGCTGGAAGAGGCCCGCGTGCTCCGCGGGATACAGCTGGTCGCAGCCCCCGCCGAGGAACGCCACGGTGGGACATCCCGCCGCCAGGGCCGCCTCGTGCGCCACCGCATCGCAGCCCCGGGCGCCTCCCGACACGATCACGATGCCCCTTTCAGCGGCCATGCCGGCGAAGCGTTTGGCCACCGACCGGCCGTAGGGGGTAGCCCGACGGGCCCCCACCACGGCCAAACCCGCGCGCAGCGCAGCGGGGCTCCCCACACCGTACAGACGCGCGGGCGGCTTGGGCACCGTTCGCAGCAGCGTCGGGAAACCCGCATCCTCCGTCGTAAGCTCGAAGCGCTCGCCGTCCAATCTCATAGACCTCACCGGCATATCAACAACCTCCTACCCCACTGCGAACGCGATAGCCCACCGCTTCGGCGAGATGCTCGCTACTCACAGTCTCCGATTCGTCCATATCGGCTATGGTGCGCGCCACGCCTGCAACGCGCGCGATAGCCCGCCCGCTCATGGCGTGCAGCTCGGCCACCGACACGAGAAACGCACGCCCCTCGTCGGTTACCGCATGCCGCTCCGCCAACCCGGCCCTCCCGTCGGCCATCCCTCGTTCCCGCCTCCATGCGGCGAAGGCGCGCGCCTGCATCACCCCAACGCGCAGCTCCTCCGAAGACGTGCCCCGCTCTGAGGCCAATACCTGGGCCGGCGCCGTGCGATGCACGTCCAGGTGGATGTCGATGCGGTCCATCAGGGGACCGCCGATGCGGTTCTGATAGGTGCGAATCTGGGGAACCGTGCAGGTGCAGTCGTGGTCCTCGTCCCCGAAATAGCCGCAGGGGCACGGATTGGCTGCCGCCACCAGCATGAAGCGCGCCGGGAACAGCACGTTGCCATCGGCCCGGGTGATGGTCACCGAGCCGGCCTCCAAAGGCTGGCGAATGCCCTGCAGCACCGACGTTCGGAACTCCGGCAGCTCGTCGAGGAACAACACTCCTTGATGAGCCAGGGATATCTCGCCGGGCCGAATGGGACTGCCGCCGCCCACGAGTCCGGCCAGCGAGGCGCTGTGATGGGGGCTGCGGAAGGGGCGCATGCCCCCGATAACCGACTCGATGGGCTCGCCGGCAACCGAGTGCACCACGGCCGCCTCCAGCATCTCGTCAGCCGACAGGGACGGCAGAATGGAGGGCATGCACGAGGCGAGCATCGTCTTGCCCGATCCGGGCGGCCCCATCATCAGCAGCCCATGACCCCCGGCCGCCGCTATCTGGAACGCGCGCTTGGCCACCTCGTGCCCCGACACCTCCCCGTAGTCGGGCATCGGCTCGCACCGAACCGCCCGGGGGGCGCGGCGATGAGGAGCCAGAGCAGCAGCGGCTCCCCCTTCGCGGGCCGCCTCCCCCATATGCCCCAGGGAGAAAATACGCACATCGTCCAAGGGAACCGGATCGCTGTCGGCAGCGCACACGAAATCGACGCCGAGCGATCGGGCGCAGATGGCGCAGGCCAATGCCCCCGGCACCGCCCGCACCCGGCCGTCCAGCGCCAGCTCTCCCACATACAGCGTATCGCGCGCCCAGGCGGGATCGATCTGCTGGGTCGCGGCCAGAATGCCCATGGCGATGGGCAGATCGAACCCCGAGCCGGTCTTCTTCAAGTTACCGGGTGCCAGGTTGACGACCACCTTCTCGTTGGGCATCGTGAAGCCGGAGGCGCGCAGGGCCGCCCGCACCCGCTCCCGCGCCTCCTGGATGGCGGCATCAGGCATGCCGACAATGGACACCCCCGGCAAGCCGCCCGACACCACTACCTCCACGGCAACGGGCACCACCTCGACGCCCCGCACCGTCGCGCTCATCACCGCGCACTGTCCGAGTTTCATGACGCTATGCCGCCGAGTAGGCGCCGATATGATGGCGGACGAAGGCCCGCTCGCCCGGAAGCGCCACCACGGACACCACATCGAAGCGCACGACGGCCTCGCCGAGGAAGTGGTCCCTCACATAGGCCAGGGCGATGCGCTCGTACTTCTCGCGCTTGGCCGGGTTGACGGCCTCGGCGGGAAAGCCCTTGGCCGTGCTGCGCCGCGTTTTCACCTCTATGAAGGCCAGTGCGTCGTCGCGCAAAGCGATGATATCGGCCTCGCCGGCGAAGCACGTCCAGTTGCGTTCCAGAATGCGGTAGCCGCGCCGCGTGAGAAACCGCACCGCGGCCGCCTCGCCGCGGGCTCCCAGGGCGCGGTTCTCATCGCCGCGCCGTCTTAAACCGGCGGCATCCGCACCCTCGTCGGACACAGGCGGCAACGCGGCAGCATCCTCGTCGATATAGGTTAGCTCGTCCATGACAGCTGCTCCTTTCTCTGATAGGAGCAGCCTACAGGAGCACTGTCGCAGTTCCGTCTCGGGAACCGTCGGCCCTCATTCGGCGCGCCGCCGCACGATTGTCGGGAAAGAACCGCCCGCGATGCGCCCAGGTGCCGCCTCTACGGCCGACAACGAGCCTCCCGCTTGTCGGCCGCGAGTCACAATGTCCCGCTAGAACAGGGTCTCCTGGGCGAAGGCCCCGCAGAAGCTGCGCCGGTGAATGGGCGTCAGCCCGCGTTCGCGAATAGCCGTGGCGTGACCCTCCGAACCGTAGCCCTTATTGGAGGCGAACCCGTAACCGGGGTATTGGACGTCGTATTCCTCCATCAGCTTATCGCGGGCCACCTTGGCCACCAGCGACGCCGCGGCGATGGAGGCGCACTTGCCATCGCCCTTCACCACGTTCACCTCGCGTTCGTCCACGTGCAGCGGGTTGCCGTCCAACAGCACCACGTCCACGGAGATGCCGGCCTCCTCCACGGCGCAGATGGCCCGCTGGAAGGCCATGCGCAGCGCCGCCGTCATGCCCATACGGTCGATCTCCTCCGGCTCCACGTACTGAACCGTCCAGGCGCGAGCCTCCTCGCGCACCTGAGCCGCAATCAGCTCACGGGCCTCGGGCGCCACCTGCTTCGAATCGTTCAGGCCCGCGATGGGAGCGCCGTCGCCTAGCACCACGCCGCCCACGGCCAAGGGACCGGCCAGAGGACCGCGGCCCACCTCATCGAGCCCCAGCACCACGCTGCCGCCGTGGGCCTCGGCCATCTCGCGCTCGAAGGCGTACAGACCGGCCAGACGGCGCTCTTCGGCCGCCTCCGCCTCCAGACGGCGCCGGGCCACTTCCACCGCCTGGCGTACGCCCTTGCGCGTGTCGGCCACCAGCGACCGCTCCAGCACGGCGAACTCGTCGGCCGTGGCCGCCTGCAGCTTACTTCGAATCTCGGAGACCGTCAGATCGATCACCGCGCGCTCCTCTCCTTCTCACGCGAAACCGGACCCGGCCCTCCCACGGCAGCGGGTCCGCTCAAGAAAAAGGGCCCCCGAAGGAGCCCTCTGCATTGCAAATAGGATAAAGGCCTAGCGGAACGCCTTCTCCTTGATCTTGGCGGCCTTGCCCACCTTGTTGCGCAGGTAGTACAGCTTGGCGCGACGCACGTCGCCCTTGCGGGTCACCTCGATCTTCTCGATCTTCGGGGAATGCACCGGGAAGGTACGCTCCACACCGATGGAGAAGCTGATCTTGCGCACGGTGAAGGTCTCGCGAACCGAGGCGCCCTGACGACGGATGACGTCGCCCTGGAACACCTGGATACGCTCGCGGTTGCCCTCGGTGATGCGGTAGTGGACCTTCACGTTGTCGCCCACGTTGAACTCGGGGAGGTCCTGCTTGATCTGCTGCTGCTCGATAGCGCGAATGATATCCATCTGCCTTTTCCTACTCTATTACTGCTCAATGGTCTTGGTCGTTTTAGTTTGGACGCGATTTGACAGTATATCGCCCCCCTACAGGCTGCGCAAGGGGAATTTTCCCCACCCTTGGCGAAAATTCACGCAAGCGGCACGCATGGTCGCCGAAAGACCGCCGAGGGGCGCCGTCCCTTAGGCGCCCGGGCGCTCCTCAACAATGACGAACTCGTCGGCGCCGTCGCTCTCCTGAGCCACGAGCATCTGCTCGAACATGCTGGCCGTGGCCGTGAAATCGCTCGGCAGCACCACCGTGGACTGGCGGCCGTTGCGGGCGAACTCGCTCATCATGTCGGTCCACTGGGTGAAGATGAACAGCTGGTTGGCCTCGGCGGCCGACACGCCCGAGCTCTTGATGACCGCGAGCGATTCGGAAATGCCGTCGGCGATGGCCTTGCGTTGGGCGGCGATGCCGCGGCCGGCCTGCTCCATGGCCTCGGCGCGGGCGCGGGCCTCGGTGACCACCTTGATGCGCTCGGCCTCGGCGAGCGACTGGGCGGCCTCCTTCTCGCGCTGGGCGGAGTTGATGCGGTTCATGGACTGCTCCACATCGGCCGGCAGGTCGATGGCCGTGATGAGGGTGCTCACCACATCGTAGCCGTAGGCCACCATAAGCCCCGACACCGTCTGGTTCACATCCGATGCGATGGCATCCTTCTTGTCGAACACCTCGTCGAGCGTATACTGGGGCACGCTGGAGCGAAGGGCGTCGATGAGGTAGGAGCGCATCTGGGCCGTGGGGTTGGCCAGCATATAATAGCTGCGCCACACGCCCGAGGGCTGCCCCTGGGCCGCCGGCTGGGCGCTCACGCGGTACTGCGCGGCGATGGCCATGGTGACTGTCACGTTGTCGCGGGTCTTCGCATCGATGGTGAACTGCTCCTGGCGCGTGCGCATGTCCACCTTGGCGGCCACGGTCTCGAAGAACGGGATCTTGATGTTCAGGCCCGCGCCCACGGTGCGGTTGAACTTGCCGAGCCGCTCGATGATGTAGACGTTCTGCTGCGGCACGATGAAGAAGATCTGCGGCGCCAGCACCACCAGCAGTACGATGATAATGCCGAGTAGGATCATGGGAACTCCCTTTCTCTGAGTTGCGCGGTGAGGGTATTGGTGGCAGTATACCATTGTCCCGCGCCGGCCAGCGACACCGGCGCATACCCCGGTCGATCCCCATCCGAAAGGTCCCTTCATGATAGAACCAGCCCGCGCAGCGCTCATCGTCATCGACATGCAACAGGGGTTCATCGATGCCGCCTCGCCTCTGTGCATCGCGGGAGCCGCCGCGACGATTCCCGCCTGCGCGCAGGCGCTCGCTGCCGCGCGCAGCCTCGGCATGGCCGTTTTCCACGTGCGACGCGAATATGCGGAAGACGGCAGCGATGTGGAAGCGGTGCGCTACGCAACGTGGGCGGAAGGAGGGAAGCCCCTCTCGTCGGCGTGGCCGGAAAGCCTCGCCTGCCCGCCCGAGCTCGAGCCGCTTCCCAGCGAGACCGTCGTCATAAAGCCGAGCTGGTCGGCCTTCTTCGGCACCGGCCTGCACGAGCGCCTGGCCGCCGCGGGCATGCGCACCGTCGTGCTCGCCGGCACCACCACGCCCAACTGCGTGCGCTCAACGGCCTACGACGCCATGGCACTCGGCTACAACGTCGTGGTACTCGCCGACGCCACCTCCTCGCGCACGCCGGCGGTGCAGGAGGCCAACCTGGAGGATATGGCCTTCGTCGGCTGCCAGATCATCACGGCCGGCACCCTGGCGGAGCGGGGCCTGGAAACCGTGCGCGACATCGCGGGCGACGCGACCCGCGCCGCAGATCGAGGGCGTCAAAGCGCAGAGGCCGTACCCGAGAAGCAGGCCATGCCGGTCGAGCCTCGCAGCGAGAACGCCACGCCCGCGCTCGCCTCCATCGAGACCGTCTCCACCGGCTGGATCAACAAGTACCTGCTGCACTACACACTGCCCGACGGGCGCCCCTACACCTACGAGGGTGTCTCGCGCAAGGGCCCCGAACGCTACGAGGCGGCACTTACGGCCCTCGGCGCGGGCGAGGCGCCCGTGCCCGACGCCGTCTGCATCGTGCCCGTGCTGCCCGACGGTTCGGTGCTTCTGGAACGCGAGTTCCGCTACCCTTTGAACTCCTGGTGCATCTCGCTGCCCGCCGGCCTTATCGACGCGGGCGAGTCCATGGAGGAAGCCGTGGCCCGCGAGCTCGCCGAGGAGACGGGCTACCAGCTGCGCTCCGACGTGACCTCACCCGTGCGACCCCTCCCCCAGCCCGGATTCTCGTCCACCGGCCTTGCCGAGGAGAACGTGCACGTGGTGTTCGCCCAAGTGGAGCCGGCAGGCGCCGCCGCTCCCGAATCGGCCGAGCTCATCGAGCCCTTTGTGCTGCCCCGTGCCGAGATTCGCGCCTTCCTCGACGCCAACAAGACCCCCATCGGCACCCGCTGCCAGCTCATCCTCGAAGCCATGGTTCTCTAGCGAGTTTCAGAGACTTGTATCATATTTTTTACATTTCTTTTAGTTAATCTAATGGAACAGCTTTTTTGTGCCATACTATGTATCAAATTTTTTGCATAAGGAGCAACTGTGCTTTTGAATGAGGATCTATCGGAACGCGTTCGCATGGGGCGCCAAGAGCTTGGCCTCAGTCAAGCCGACCTCGCGAAGCTTGCGGGAGTGAGCCGCCCGACCATCGCCCGCATTGAAGGAGGAGGAGCCGATCGAGTCGCCCTGGGAACCGTCGAGCGCGTTCTCAATGCCACCAACTGGGACCTGTCCATCGAGCGAGGCGTTCGCCCGACTCCCCAGCGAAACGACTTCGATATCGAACGCTACCTCGACTCGCTCTACGGTGAAGCACGATGACGAGCGCCACAGAGAAGCACCTCGAGGTATTTCTCGCCGACTCGCACGCCGGCCAGCTCATCATGTCTCGCCACGGCGAGCTCTCCTTCGTCTACGACAGCACCTACCGAGGCCCCGATCTCTCGCTCGCCATGCCCTTCTCGACAGAGGAGTACCGCGGAAAGCGCGTCCTCGCGTGGTTCGACAACTTACTCCCCGACAACACGCAAGTTCGACAGGGCATGGCAGATGAGGCTGGCAGCAGCACAGGTGTCTTCCCGCTTCTCGCGCGATTCGGCCTCGATTTACCGGGGGCCGTTCAAGTGGTGGACCCCGATGAATTGCCATCCCTTCTCGGCCTTCCCCGCGCCTACGTGCAACTGACTCCCGAGCAAGTGGGAGAGCGCCTTTGCAAGCTCGTCGAAGACGAAGACCGGCAACGAGCACGCGCATGGACGCAAAGCGAAGAGCATTGGTCACTCGGCGGCATGCAATCGAAGATCGCCCTGCGCAGATTCAACGACTCGTGGTACGAGTGCGTGGGGGCAAGCGCCTCGAACATAATCGTCAAACCTGGCGCCTGGGGCCTTGAGGGGCAGGCGATTGTGGAGTTCATAACCATGCGGCTCGCCAAACGATGCGGCCTTCCTTGCGCCTCGGTTGCCCTAACGAAATTCGGCGCCATGGATGCTATCGTCATCGACCGATACGACCGCTACACAGCGCCCGACAGCGGGAATGTCACGAGAATTCACCAGGAAGATCTCTGTCAGGCGACCGGTACCATGCCAGGGGGGAAATACGCAGCAGACGGCGGTCCCTCCTCAATCGAGCTCATCGAGCTGCTGAAGGGAACCGAGGGAAACAGCCTCGGCCGGTTCATTGACGCGCTGCTGTTCAATTACCTGACTGCTTCAACCGACGCCCATGCCAAAAACTACTCCCTGCTGCATCCGGCGCAGGGAAGAAGCCTGCTGGCACCGCTTTACGATGTCGCAAGCGCCGCGCCATTCATGAAGAAGGGAAAGACGTACCGCCTGGCCATGTCCATCGGAGGTGAGAATCGTGTGGGCTGGCTTCGGAAGTCGTCAATCGAGCGGTTCGCGGCCACGCATTCCCTCGATGTCGCCAGTTTGGCGAACCGTACTGAAGAGCTGGCAACGCTCGCGAGAAAGAATCTGCCCTTGGCCGTTGAGGACGCAGGTCCTCAAAAGGGCATCGAGCGCATCGCCGAAACGCTCATCCCTCGTATCGATGCACTCTGCAGCGCGGCCCAGAGAAATATTCGCACCGATAGCAAACATTTCAAACCAGTAGACATTACTCGATTCGGCTTTTAGACGCACGCTGGCTCCGATCTTGCGTGCAACCACGAAATCGGAGCCAGCGGCTCATGCCCTCGTTGGGAAATCGCTATTCGAACAGCGGCGTGGAAAAATAGCGCTCGCCCGTGTCGGGCGACAGCGTCACCACGGTCTTGCCCGGGCCCAGCTTGCGGGCCAGGCGCAGGGCGCACGCCACGTTGGTGCCCGAGGAGATGCCGCAGAACAGGCCCTCCTCCCGCGCCAGACGCCGGGCGCAATCCAGGGCCTCGTCGTCGGTCACCACGATGATCTCGTCGATAAGCGACGTGTCCATGATGGCGGGCATAATGCCGTCGCCGATGCCCATCTGCACATGGGTGCCGATGGCGCCGCCGGAAAGCAGCGCCGCATGCTCGGGCTCGGCCGCCCAAATTTCCACCGAGGGAAAGACCGCCCGCAGCTCGCTTCCAATGCCCGTAATAGTGCCGCCCGTGCCGAACCCCGAGCAGAACCCGTCTACGGAAAGACCGGCCGCCTCCACATCGGCCAGAATCTCGGCCGCCGTTCCCTCGCAATGCGCCGCCAAATTGTCGCGGTTCACGAACTGCTGGGGCACGAACACGCGCGGGTCCTCGGCGGCCATCCGCTGGGCCAGGGCGATGCACTCCTCGATGCAGGCGCCGATATCGCCCTCGTCGTGGACGCACACCACTTCGGCCCCGTAGTGCTCCATAATGCGCCGGCGCTCCACCGAGCAGGAATCGGGCATGATAATGCGGGCCGCATAGCCCTTCACCGCCGCCACAAGCGCGAGCCCCACGCCCTGGTTGCCGCTCGTCGGCTCGACGATAACGGAATCGGGCGAAAGCTCGCCGCGCTCCTCGGCCCCCTCGATCATGCGCAGCGCCGTGCGCGTCTTCACCGAGCCGCCCACATTCACGCCCTCGAACTTCACGAGCACCTGGGCATCATCGGGCCCGGTCATGTGTCGCAGGCGAATAAGCGGCGTGCCACCCACCGCTTCAAGAACGTTCTCGCAGATCATCGCATCCCCTCACCTTCGGGGTCATCATTTCTCGAAGCGCATTCTAACATGAGGCCTCGCACACTGTGCCGCGTCGACCGTCCTCTACCCGCCGGAAACCCCACCCACGCCTTCGACGGCACAACTTTTGTCTTGCACTTTATTGGACCCGTAAAACGACCAGCCCTTCCCATCAAGGGCAACCCTTCATATTGGCCGATTAAACAATGATGACCTCAACAGAATACCCGCTACGGCCCACCCCGAAAACGAAGTTCAACGGGCAGCGTTCCCCTCAACCAAATCCATGAGCTCTTGCTTGCCGTGCACGCCCGTCTTCGCATAAATCTTCTTGATATGGAACCACGCCGTATTCTCAGAGATAACAAGCGCCTCGGCGATGAAGCGAGCAGAGCGACCACGCGCAAGATACCCCAATATCTCCCGCTCTCTTTTGGTCAACCCATAAGCATCAGCCACTTTTTGCACCGGGTCGACTTCGGAGGCCCGCTCATCCTCGACAAGCATCTGGCCGCAATCAGCGGAACCGCAGGCGTCGTCACCACCAGCAACCCCCTTCACGATAGCGTCTTTTTGCGGTGCCTCTCGACGTGCGAGGGCCAGCAAAACGATGGCCAGAGGATATATTCCCACGAACGACAATATCGTTATAAGCGACACATCCAAACGAGCGCTCATGGGGCCGAGAACAGTGCCCAAGCCAAGTCCTCCAAGGAGAAACAAGCACGATCCAATCATAAAGAAAGACCCTAGCACCCAATAGGGGCATCCCAATCGACGTGTCTCGTTCACCAAAAACAGCAGGATAACCATACTGCACACCTTGTAGCAGAAAATGACAATGGCACCAACGGGAACACCTGCAATATGAACGGAAAACGGCAGTAGCGAGAGCACTACGATCACTACTGCGAAACACGTCTTGTAAACAGACTCGGGCTTCAGACCCTCCCCCATAGACACAACGAGCCCAAACACCACAAGAGTCGAGACAAGCGTCGACGGCCAAGTAGACTGCGATCCGGCCGCACCTTCAGACGACGATCCGAGCAACCCCGTGTGAAAAAGGCCCACCACGCCCACAAGCACGAAGAAGGCGACGAGGGTGGGAATGAGTGACGCGACCTTGCGCCAATTTATCTCGGGGTGAAGGCGCGCCCGTGGCGATTCCTGGCACCACGCCCAAAAGAATGCGGGTACGGACAGACCGATCATGAGCAGAGCCAGCACTCCCGATATCGCCAGAGCCGCCTCGGACAGCACCACCCCCAACACTCCGCCTATCACATAACCGATCATGATCTCGAAGGCGGTTAGGCGCCCCTGCGCCTGAGCGGCAAACACCCCCAGCCACAGAATATACAATACAGAGAGCGCGGCACCCGCTAAAACACCAGCTGCGACAACGGCAAAAGGCCCCTCGGCCAACGTAAAAGGGGGCGACACGAGAACCCACGAGATCGCCAAACTCATCGTCGCGCCACCATAAAGAACACGTCCGGGCACCTGCCCGCGCAATCCGGCAAACAACGCGAGCATCAACCCGGCCACCAAGGAAGCCGCATTGAAAGCCACCACGAAGGATATGTCGGCCACAAGCCCCACTTTGACTGAAGTAGTGGACATGGCCGTGCTGTAGAAATGAGCTGAAGCGGCTCGATATAACCCGAAGCCTATCGCTATGTAGAAGAAGTTCCGAACAGCTGGTTTCGATAAATGCCGCAGCATGAAGCCACCTCCCTCCCTCCGCATTGTAGCAATTTTGAGAGGCTCATCACTCAAACCCTTTCTCAATCGCGTCGAAACGCCCCTGATGGGGACCTCGAAATTAAAAAACTACCGAAAACCGGTAGGCCTCGAAAGGGTTCCTCGGCGACAATCCACCGCTTTTCGGTCGTGCCTAAATCAAGCAAGGCGCCCATAGTAAACAAGGAGGACGGAACTCCAACTGTTCTCCGCACCGAGACTGGGAGAGACGCACCGGTGCAGTGCATCAACGAGAAAGGAAAGGAACCATGGAGCAGATTTCACGACGCGAGCTTCTCGCTTACACAGCCGTCGGCATAGCCGGCTCGCTCACTGCGGCATCACTTGCAGGATGCACCGCGCCAGCCAAACTAGCTGACACCTCGTCGGACGGCAAGCCCGCCAAAGCCGAAGTACCCACCGATGGCGTTTACGTCACCCGTGCCCTCGGCCATGAAAGTTGGATTTACGTATCCACCACGTTACGCGACGGCGCCATCGCCGCCTGCCAGGTGGTGCGCGACAACGAGACCATCGGTGTAGGCAACTACGCTTGCGCCCGCATCCCGGCAGCTATCGTAGAGCACCAAAGCGTCAATGTGCCCAATGTGCGCGGCTGCTCCATTTCAAGTAACGCCATCAAAACCGCCGTCACCGAGGCCATTGAGCTTGCGGGCTACAACATCGATGACTTCTCTGAAGAGATCACCGTTGAGAAAACCAACGAGAAGATCGAAGAGACTTGCGATGTGGTTATCGTCGGAGGCGGCACAGCCGGCCTTTTCGCCGCGGCCAGGCTGGCAGAACACGGTGCCCAGGTGACGGTTGTGGAGAAGCGCCATATCCCGGGTGGCTCTATGGCGATGACCTATGGCGGCATCATCAGCGCGGGGTCGCGTCGACAAAACGCTTACGACGTGACCGGCGAATTCTCGGACACCCCCACGGGCAATCTCGACGCGAAGATGGAGGCTTTGCGCGGCGAGCTTCTTCCCGGCAACGAGGACAGCGACCTGTCCTTCTGCCGAGTTATGTATGGCGAAGCAGGGTCAATGGCCGATTGGCTTAGCGACATAGGAGTTGGATTCAGAACCATGGGAACCTTTGAGGGAGCCACATCGGTTGCCAACGGACTCTCCTTTGCTCCAGGCATGTACATGGGCGGCGTTGGCTACACCATGATGTTCCTCGCCGAACGTATCGAGAAATTCCCAAACGCGAAAATCCTCTACGCGACAACGGCTACTGAACTCATCAAAGACGAAACAGGCGAAATCGTCGGCGTGAAGGCATCAGGGGAAAACGGTAATGAGTACACCATTCATGCCAAAGCCGTGTGCCTCACTGGCGGTGGATTTGCAAAGAACGAGGAGATGGTGAAGAAATACTACCCGACCCATGCCGGACAATTCTTCAACTGCGCCTCAGCCTCTACCGGAGAGGTTATCCAAATGGGAATCGATGCTGGTGGCGTGATCGACATGTTCGGTGACGGCGAATTACCCGCCTATTTGTCGAGCAAGGGACTCGTTGAACTCGCCTTCGCGGGCATGACATCACCCGGATTATTCGTAAACACGCATGGCGTCGACCTTGGAAGCTGCGTAAGTCATTCGAACACCGCCGAGATGAAACTGGACGAGTCTAACGGCGATCGCTTCTTCCTTGTCTTTGACAGCACCGCCGCCGAAACCACACGCAAAAATTTGCTTCTCGGCTTTGACACCTACAACTGCCTTTTTGAACGCGGCGAGGCCGTGCATTACGAAAGCGTAGCCGAAGCTGCGGAAAAGCTCGATTTGCCAGAGCTGCAGGCTCAGATTGACGAGAACAATGGGTATGCGCTGTCCGGCGAGCCAGACCGCTTTGGCCGTGCTATGCGTCCCTATATTGAGACTCGCGATGGTATTTGGTGCGTGGAAGTGACACCGACGTTCTATCTCACCACCGATGGTCTGCGTATCGATGAAGACTGTCACATACTCACCGAAGGCAACGAGATCATCCCCCATTTGTACGCCGCAGGCGACACCGCGGGATCGATCGAGAAAAAGGATGGTCTGAAATACAGCTATGGCTTTGACTCGGCGAGCACGTTCGGATATCACATGGCTGAGGTAATCGCCAAGGAACTCTCCCTTTAGCGTCGCCGTGGCTGAGCGTTTCCCTCCCAGCGCTCAGCCACCCCGATGTCATTTCCGTCGACTTCGTTTCTGGCGAAATGCTCTGGGAAATCAAGTCCTCAACCCCTGAGCCCCGTAGTCCCAACCTCATCATGCCCAACGAGCTCTGCCGCACTCCCTCGTGTTATCCTGACGGCATCGGGCATATGAGCTTCACGCCTGGATACATCGCTGATCTGGCACGACTCAGCATAACCCATTGATGATACCGGCGCCATTCGCGGCGGTAGGCTCTCCGAAAAAAGCCCTCGAATTATCGAGGGCTTTTGCATTTAAATGGCGGGATGTACGAGACTCGAACTCGCGACCTCCGACGTGACAGAACGCAGCTGATTTTAGTCACCCGTCACTAAGCTATCAGTGCTAAAGCTTCCATCTTTACTTTAACTCTTAGCTGATAATGCCTCAGTTTTATGTCTCTGAACTGGGAGTTCTTAAAAACATTTTATAATCCGCTCTTCCGTATTTGCTTAAATAGAAGATGAAAATGGACTAACTTCTTATGTCGAGCATCTCGATCGCTTGATGTCGTTAGATGCCTTTAGAGGAAAATAGCTGTCTCTACGCTAGCCCCATTTTTAGCCCCAAAATCAAAATAACGCCTTATATAATGGATGCGCTCTAACATACTCCATATTAGGAGGTGGTCATATTGGCCAACGTTTTGAGCATGCGGTCCCTGTTTGGAGCGAGCCGCAAGGAGTAAAGCCCCGAGAGTCGCTCTAGATATTTCTCGCAGCAACGAGAAGCTTCTGCACTGTACTTTTATTTGCGGATGTTTTCAGGGAAAGAGCTTGTCGGCTCGTGGTCTGCTAGGTTGCTGACTTGTAGCACCACGAGCTGTCCTTCTTTGAACCTATTTCTTAAGCTGAAACAGCCCGAACGCCTTTCGTTCTTCTTTCTTACTTTCGTTATAGTGTTTGATTCTCTCAAACACTGGCTGCAAGTCACATTCCTTCAAACGTTGAATTTCCCAGCCATGCTTCTCCATCATCATAGGCCGCAGAATCTCCAGCTCACGTTGATCGATTACATTATCCTCAAGCATCTTTCCATACTGCTTGTAGAAATCTATCTCTTCGGAGGACATTTCTTTACCTGTAGAAACGACGTCCATAAGCAGGGTTAGATAATCATTTGATGCATATTGGCAAACCAGCTCATCCTGAATAGAATCCCTCAGTTCCTTTTTGCGTTTTAGACTGAATATGCTAAGTGCACGATAGTTCACAAGGAGTTGTTCAATCTCATCATTCTGTGCTCTCGCAGCCTGGGTCAACTGATCCACATCCTGCTGCAAACAATGTACCTGTTCTTGTAGTTTGTTGATTTCTGGTTGTCGCACTAAGAAGCCAGCAACAAAGCCCCCGACACCGCATACAGCTCCTGCCACTGCTATCATCATCTTGTCGTACATAAACTTGCCTTTCTATATGAGGCTCTGCAGCCTATCGTGTCGCGCTAGCTGTTCTTGGGCAGCTCCGTGAAGACGCTCGGTTTCTTTTCCTAACAGGTACGTCCGCCTATTGCTTTCATAAAACAATCCTGCGAGCTCTTTGACCATTGCTATCGCCAGCGGGTAGTTAATATAAGGGACACCCTTCTGCCGTACAGCACCAACAATCGCTTGACCAAAAAAACTAGTTGAATAAGATACCAACTTGATCTGATTAATGCGTATTGTGTCTTCAAGTTGCCTAGAAGCAATATAAGCTTTCGTAAGCATTATCGTTAAAGTTCCTCCGGCAATATCCTGTGCTCGCAAGGTAAACAGATGACGATAAAGCTCTTCCGCCTTAACCTTGTTTCCTGTTGTTTCTACTGAAAACTCTTGTACAACATCAATGATGTGGTTCCAAGACTTGCCATCAGATCTTTCGTAATCCAAATAGGACAATCCAGGAAGAGGCAACCCCTGTTTTGAAAACGTATCAGCTAGTAAGTGTCGCATAGCTTGGACTGCGCCAAAAAGAGCATGTCCGCTTCTCTCTGATTCTTCTTGTTGCATCATCATTTTGATTGGATTGAAAGACAGGTTAGCTAAACCTTCACCTTTCGCTAATGGATCATGCCCCCATAACAATCTGTGGAAAGCAACATATGTTTCGTCAGAATCCCTCGAGATCATCTTGTCCATCCAGTCGGATTTATGATGAAAGACTTCCCCTAGCGCCTTTTGAATAAAATCGTAATCACCATAACAATCACTAGCCGCCTTGTGTATGCCATCAAGCCATTTCTCAACAGCCTTATTTGTTGAAAGAAAGACGCTAGCAGCAGAACAGAGCAAGCACCATGCGATATCGAGGTTATCTAAGTCTGATGATGTTTTATCAATGCAGCTGATCTCAACTTGCTCGATATCATCTTCCTTCAAAGCCAGCAGATACTCTCCTTCAATACCAGCTATGGCAAAAGACAACGTCTGTGGTTCTGTCATTGGGGTACCCCTTCTTTAATCACGCTTACGAAATCTCTCGTCTTTGCCTACTAATCAGATAGGTCTGATTATTGGACTTACTGCATCTCTAAGGCATTTCGCTGGATTCCAGATAATTATCTCATTTGTAGCTATTCTTCATTAATATCGCACTGTCTAGCTAGACAACCTCCGTTAAGTATTGCCGAAGGTATCACCTATTCATGTGCCATTAGGGGTCAATACGTGGAAATAGGGGTGCTTCAGAGCACTCCGAAGAGGCGCATTCCAATCACATTGGCCCCAAAATTGGGGGTTATAGGACAAAAAGTGTGTCTGGAGACTAGTCGACAGCATAGGGGTAGACCGTCGCGTGGTGGAACTCG
>NZ_JAYMFF010000026.1:0-2817 GCF_035989245.1 Adlercreutzia wanghongyangiae
TCAGGATGGCCTGGGACAGCTGGTAGCCGATGTAGCCCTGGCTCATGGCGCCGGCCTCGGGGAAGGGCATGTCGGGGGTCTTGTCGTCATTGGCGGCCGCGTAGGCGAACGCGTTGTTGATCATGCCGACCTGGGGGCCGTTGCCGTGGGACACGACGACGTTGGTGCCCTCCTCGATCATGTCCACGATGTGCTTGGCGGTGTTCCGCACCAGCTCGAGCTGCTCCTGGGGGGTGTTGCCGAGGGCGTTGCCGCCCAGGGCGATGACGACGGTCTTGCCGTTGCCCTTTTCGTAAGCCATTTATTTCACCTCAATCTTTTCGGTGAACCGCCAGCCAGCCTTCGTTGCATGTAAGAGGGGCGAGACAGCGGTTACAAGAGACAGACACATGCAACGGTTTCGATTCTAGGTTCCGGGGAAATAAACCCCCTCGCACAGAAGCATTCCGTTGTCAAATCGTAGAGGCCCCAACAAGGGAATCCCCTTAGGTAATTCCGTAGGGGCGGCATTCATGCCGCCCTCCCAACAGGAATCAACCTTGCTTGGGAGGGGCGATTGAAATCGCCCCCTACGAGTAAATCCGCAAGCGCCTTAGCGCAAAGTGCTCTGGGTAATTAGCCGCAGAGGGTGGCGTACATGACGGCCTTGATGGTGTGCATGCGGTTCTCGGCCTCGTCGAACACCTTCGACTGCTTGGACTCGAACACCACGTCCTCCACTTCCATCTCGGTCACGCCGAAGCGCTCGGCGATGTCGGCGCCAATGGTGGTGTTGGTGTCGTGGAAGGCCGGCAGGCAGTGCAGGAAGATGGCCTCGGGGTCAGCCATGGCCATGACCTCCTTGGTCACGCGGAACTTCTCAAGGTGCTTGATGCGCTCAGCCCACACCTCGTCGGGCTCGCCCATGGACACCCACACGTCGGTGTAGATGACATGAGCGCCGGTGCAAGCCTCGGCCACGTCGTCGGTGCACTTCACGGTGCAGCCGTTCTCGGCGGCGATGGCCTCGCAGGTCTTCACGAGCTCGGCGTCGGGCATGTTCTCCTTCGGGCCGCAGGCCACGAAGTTCATGCCCAGCTTGGAGCACACGACCATGAGCGAGCGGGCCACGTTGTTGGCGGCGTCGCCCATGAACACCAGGGTCTTGCCCTTGATGTCATAGTTGAAGTTCTCCTGCACGGTGAGGATGTCGGCGAGCATCTGGGTGGGATGCCACTCGGTGGTCAGGCCGTTCCACACCGGAACGCCGGCGTTGGCGGCCAGGTCCTCGACGTCGGTCTGAGCGAAGCCGCGGAACTCGATGCCGTCGTAGAAGCGGCCGAGCACGCGGGCGGTGTCCTCGATGGACTCCTTCTTGCCCATCTGGGAGCTGCCGGGATCCAGGTAGGTCACGCCCATGCCGAGGTCCATGGCGCCGACCTCGAAGGCGCAGCGGGTGCGCGTGGAGGTCTTCTGGAACAGCAGAACGATGTTCTTGCCCTCCAGGTAGCGGTGCGGGGTGCCGGTGCGCTTGAGGTCCTTGAAGTTCTTGGAGAGCTTCAACAGGTAGTCGATCTCCTCGGTGGAGAAGTCGAGCAGGCGGAGGAACGGACGACCGCTGAGATTGATAGGCATGTTTCGTTTCCTTTCCCTAGAAGGGGTGGACGTGTATATCACGCGGGCCCCCGGAGAACCGGAAGGCCCGCGCGTCTTTTTCGGCCCAGCGCTGGCTGGCTAGACTGGGCCGGAAAAGCCGAACAGGGGTGCTCCAAAAAGGAGCTTTCACGGGCAGCGGCTCGGCCGCCGCCTCGCAAGAAAGAGACTACAGGGCCTCGCGCCAGGCCGGCATGGACATGCAGCGCGGGCCGCCGCGGCCGCGGGACAGCTCGGCGGAGGGCATCTCCAGGCAGTTGATGCCGTTCTTGTACAGCACGTCGTTGGTGACGTTGTTGCGCTGGTACACCACCACGGTGCCGGGGCGCACGCACAGGGTGTTGCTGCCGTCGTTCCACTGTTCGCGCTCGGCCGCGATGCGGTCGCCGCCGCCGCAGGGGATCAGCTGCACGGGCTGGCCGACGTACTCGGACAGCACCTTCTCCAGCTCCTCGTCACGCTCGCGGATCTTGGTGCCGCCCTTGCCGTCGGGGGTGATCTCGAACACCGTCAGCGGGCCCATGATGCCGGGGTGGATGGTGAACTTGTCGTAGTCGATCTGGGTGAACACCGTGTCCAGGTGCATCATGGCGCGGTTGTTCGGGATGTTGAACGCCAGGATGGTGTCGATGGAGCTGGTCTCGTCGTTGAACACGTTGTGGGCGATGGCGTCGATGGCGTCGGGCTCGGTGCGCTGGGAGATGCCGATGGCCAGCACGTGCTCGTTGATGTTCAGGATGTCGCCGCCCTCGATGTGGAAGGTGTCGTTGCGATCGTAGTAGGTCGGCGTGCCGGCGAAATCCGGATGATAGCGGAAGATGTAGTCGCCGTAGATGGTCTCGCGATTGCGGGTGTGGGCATACATGCGGTTGATGGACACGCCGTTGCCGATCATCGCGAACGGGTCGCGGGTGAAGTACAGGTTGGGCATCGGGGCGCACACCAGCTTGCAGCGGTCGGACACCATGTCCACCAGCAGGTGGGTGTCGGAACCGGGCAACTCCTGCAGGTTGATGCCGGCCATGGTCTTCATGACCATGTCCTTGGTGCCCGCGTACTCGGAGTTGATGTAGTCCTTGATGATGTTCTTATAGATGTCGGTGCGAATGCCCGCCTCGAAGATCCACTGGTCGAGGAACTGCTCGCGCAGCTCGGGGTTCGCGTCGATGACCTCGGTCATCAGGT
>NZ_JAYMFF010000027.1:0-58020 GCF_035989245.1 Adlercreutzia wanghongyangiae
TCTTATAGATGTCGGTGCGAATGCCCGCCTCGAAGATCCACTGGTCGAGGAACTGCTCGCGCAGCTCGGGGTTCGCGTCGATGACCTCGGTCATCAGGTCTTCCAGGTACACGACCTCGGTGCCCTCGCCACGCAGGATGTCGGCGAACGCGTCGTGCTCGGCCTGGGCCACCTCCAAGAAGGGGATGTCGTCGAACAGCAGCTCTTCCAGCGTGTTGGGGGTGAGGTTCAAAAGCTCATCGCCAGGACGGTGGAGAATGACCTTCTTCAGGTTGCCGATCTCGCTCTTGACGTTTACTCCTTGCATAAAGCTCTCCAATCCGGCGCACCCTCGCGCGCCAACATTGCCGAGAAACTGCAGCCCCTTCAGCTGCAGCCACCGCGGTCGGTGCGATGCCCACAATGCCGCAGAAACGCTCGGAGTGGGAAGGGCTAAAAGAGGCCTAGGCTTAGGTATAACTGGTGCTTACGCCTCGTGCTTACTTCCTACACCCTTCATAAACGCTGAGCGAAACGCGCCGTTGTCCTCGGGTTTTCCTCGTCGGTGACGAAAACCCGGCCGGGCAACACCCCTGCAATTCGATTTCACGACTTTCGGCCGCCGTCGCATTCACGGCTCTTCGATCTATCGACGAATTCAAAATATCATCATTTTTGTTCACTTGCAATAAAAAAATTCTGATAGATTCAGCTTCTTCTTAAATTTTCTGCTTGCCTAGCACTTATATAAAGCTGCGAGATCTCTTTCGATTTTGTCGAGGTCTTTTACGCTTCTTTATAAAATAATGCCTGTTCAAAGCCATGAAATCTCAAATATAAGTTAAAAACTCCTTGCTTGTTGACTCTGGTGTTTCTTCTGTCAACAAAGTTGAGCCGTTCTCAGTAAAGGCTGGTGACGTGCTCTTTTTCTCTTCCTGAGTGAAAAAATAACTAATGCACGTGAACAATTTTTTTCCAGGGCGTATACTCCGAGAAAACATACCCCGCCGATCAAGGAGCCGATTATGGACGCCGCCCTCGTTCCCGCAGATCTCATCATGACCAGTTCTGCCGTCTTCACCGGCAGGGACGCCACACCGCAGGCCGGGGCCGTGGCCGTAGCCGACGATCGCATCGTATGGGTCGGCCCCGGCGGCGAGCTGCCCGAGCACCTGCACGGGCCCCGCACCGTGATGGCAGACTATGGCGACGCCCTCATCATGCCCGGATTTCACGACGCCCACCTGCACTTCTTCCATTCGGCCCTGTATCTTTCGCCCCTGGCCGAGCGGTTCTGCGGCGAGAACGAAGCCGACGCCGTAGCGCGCCTGGCACCCCTGGCCGCACGGCGCCCCGCCGGTTCATGGCTGCTCACCCAGGGCTGGCGCGACTACCTGTGGAACCCGGCCGGCATGCCCAGCCGAGCATCGCTGGACGAGGCCTACCCCGATCGCCCCGTTGCCATGTATTCGGGCGATGCCCACACGCTTTGGCTCAACACGTGCGCTCTGGAACGACTGGGCATCGACGATACGTCGGAGCCTCCCGCCGGCGGCAGCTACGATCGCGACGAGGAGGGGCATCTGACGGGTATCGTGCGCGAGGCGGCCGCCATGGCGCTGATGCCGCGCATCGTGGACGAGTTCTCGCGCGAGGAACTGCTGGACGCCTACCGCTCCTTCGCGGCCTATTGCAACGAGCACGGCATCACCGGCGTGTGCGACGTGTCGCTGATGGCCATGCCCGGGCTCGACTTCGTGCGCGACGATCTGTTCGCTGCGCTGGAGAAGGCCGACGAGCTCACCGTGCGCGTCTCCATGTTCCCCACCCTGCTGGAAGATCGCAGCCGCTTGGCCGCCCTGAAAGCTGCCCATCAGGGGCCCCTGCTGCGCGCCCAGGGATTCAAGCAGTTCTTCGATGGGGTTTCAAGCCAGCACACGGCGTGGATTCACGACCCCTACAGCAACGCCCGCTTCGAGAACGACTGCGGGCGCCCCACAGTGCCGGCCGATGCGATGGAGGCCCTGGTGGCACCTGCCGCCGCCGAGGGTGCACCCGTGCGCATCCATGCCATCGGAGACGAGGCCATTCACCAGTGCATTGATATTTTCGAGCGCCACCCCGTTGCCGCCTCGTGTCATACCGAGCAAGCGGAGCAAGCCGAGGGGTCTCGCCCCCGCCATACCATCGAGCATCTTGAGAACTTCCAGCCCGACGACATTGAGCGCTTGGCGGCGGCCGGCATCGTGGCTAGTGTGCAGCCGCGTCATATCACGCTCGACCCGGGCGGCCCCGAGCGCGATCTGGGCCCCCAGCGCGTGCCCTACATGTGGCCCTTCCGCAGCTTGTTGGACGCCGGAGCCGTGCTGGCCTTCGGCACCGACTCGCCCGTCACCGACATCGACCCGATAAACGCCGTGTACACGGCCGTCACCCGACGCGACGCCGACAGCCACGAGCCCGCAGGCGGCTGGCTGCCCGACGAGCGCATCACCCTGGCCGAGGCCTTGGGCGCCTACACCGCCGGCACCGCCATAGCGGCCCAGCGCGCCCACGAGCTGGGCTATCTGGAACCCGGCAAATTCGCCGACATCGTCGTTTTGGAGCCGAACCCCTTCACCCTGACCGACGACGACCTTCAACGCACCCAGGTGCAGGCCACCTATGTGGGCGGCCGCAAGGCGTACGAACGCTTGGAGCCTTAAGCCTCCAGCATCTTCGCCATCTGCCAGAGCGCCTCGCGCTCGTCGGCGGTCATGTCCTCGATGCGGCGACCCTGGCCCGCAGCGGCCCCCTCCATGAAGGCCCAACGCTCGCGGAACTTGCCGCAGGTTCCGCGCAGGGCCTCCTCGGCATTCACGCCCATCTTGCGCGCCACGTTCACCAGGCTAAACAACACGTCGCCCAACTCCAGTTCCACGGCCGCCTTCGCCGCCGGCGAGGCCTCCGCGTCCACCTTGCCGTTGGACGATTTGGGCGCAGCCGCATAGGCCTCCCGCAGCTCGGCCACCTCTTCATCCACCTTGGCCCACACCGCCTCCACGTCGGGCCAGTCGAATCCGGCCGAAGCCGCCTTCCGCGATATCTTCTGGGCCTGCATCAGGGCAGGGAAGCTGCGCGGCACGCCATCGAGCAGCCCTTCGGGCACCGCGCCCGCACCATCAGCTGCCGCATCGGCAGCCTCCTTCTCGGCCATCTTGATCTGGTCCCACACGTCTAGCACTTCGTTGGCATCGCCCGCCTGCACATCGCCGAACACATGCGGATGGCGACGGACGATTTTCTCGTTCACCGCCCGGCACACGTCGTTGATGGTGAACTCGCCCGCATCAGCGGCAATCTGCGACTGTAGCACTACCTGCAGCAGCACATCGCCCAACTCTTCCACCATATGGGGAACATCGTCGGCCTCGATGGCATCCACGGCCTCGTAGGCCTCTTCCACCATGTTGCTCGCGATGCTCTGATGGGTCTGCACCTTATCCCACGGGCATCCGTCCGGTGCCCGCAGAGCCTCGATCGTGGCGATGAACTCGTCGAAGGCCGGATGCGGACGCACCTGCACGTCGGCAACGCATGTTTCTGCCATAGTATTCGCTTCCCTTCTTTGCCGTTTCGCAAGCATTATAGCGCCGCTGAAGAGTCGCTGCCCGAGCCGCATTTCCCTGAAACCACCCTGCAACTGGGCACCGGAAGGGCGCTTGCAGCACACCTGGAACGCAGAACGGGGGAGCAAATCGGCCCTTTTTCATCATTAAATCCCCATTTCGGGGGTGGAAAAGTGAGAATTTCAACAAATACTGCCCCAATCGGCGGAAATAGGGTGTACAAGCGCAACATTTCCATTATCATCATCTCTGCTAAAAGCGAGGAACGCTGGCATCGATCTTGAATGATGCCAGCGTTCCTCGAGTGAATGCCCTGGTAACAGGGCGACGAGAAGAAAGAGAAGTGATATGCCCGCACCTACCATGACCCCCGAGCAGCGCGCCGCGGCCCTCGAGAAGGCCCGCATTGTCCGTGCCGAGCGTTCCGAGCTCACCCAGAAGCTCTCCATGGGCCTGCTCACCCCTGCTGAGGTTCTTGACCAGACCGACAACCCGGTGATCGGCCGCATGAAGGTGAAGGCCTTCGTGAACGCCCTGCCCGGCTTCGGCAAGGTGAAGACCGAGAAGCTCATGGAGGAGCTGGGTATTCCGGCCGAGCGCCGTCTGCAGGGCCTCGGCTCCAATCAGATGCAGGCCCTGAAGGACGCTCTGGCCTAAGCCACCGCCCCTCGCATCTTCAAGCCCCAGTCCCTCACCGAGTGGCTGGGGCTTTTGTTTGCCCTCCCCTGGCGACAATTTTTACGATTCTCAGAACCAGCTCCGGAAGAATAGAGCCCCGTTCCGCCGGAACCAGCACATTTCTCACGTTTCTCAGAACTTTCACCGAGCAATGGCCCGAGCCGGCTTCTGAGAAACGTGAGAAATGTCGCAAAACAGCCCGATCATCCAACAGGAGGATCCCATGCCCCTTATATATGTAGACGCACTGGACGATCCGCGCCTTGACGCCTACGCGCGACTGACCGAAGCGCAGCTGCGCAGCAAGCTGGAACCAGAGCGGGCGATCTTCATTGCCGAGTCGGAGAAGGTGATCGAGCGAGCCTTTGAGGGCGGTATGGAACCTTTTTCCCTGCTTATGGAAGAGAAGTGGCTTGATGCCATGCTGCCGCTCATCGCGCGCATGGAAGAGCGGGCGGCCCAGAGACCCGGCGGGGAACTTCCGGTATTCGTAGCGCCTCACGACGAGCTCAAGCGCCTAACGGGTTTCGAGCTGACCCGCGGAGCCCTGGGGGCCTTTCGCCGTCCGACGCTGCCCGCCCTGGATGATGTGCTGCGCGAGGCACGGCTCGTGGCGGTATTGGAGGACATCACCAACCACACCAACGTAGGGGCTATCTTCCGCAGCGCAGCGGCCCTCGGCGTGGATGCGGTGCTTGTGAGTCCCGCCTGCTACGATCCGCTGTACCGCCGAGCCGTGCGCGTGTCCATGGGCACGGTGTTCCAGGTGCCGTGGACCCGCATCGGCGACGAAGACGTGCCGAACCGCCCCGGTTGCGGCACCTGGAGCGAGCAGGGCATCGCCGCGCTGCGCGAGCACGGCTTCACCTGCGCCGCCATGGCGCTTTCCGACGATTCGGTGACCCCCGACGATCTGAACGCGCTCCTGGCCGAGCGCGCGGCGACTGACGGCGCACCCGAAAAACTCGCGCTGCTGTTCGGCACCGAGGGCGACGGCCTGGCCCCCGCGACCATCGCCCGCTGCGACTACACCGTGCGCATCCCCATGGCCCACGGCGTCGATTCCCTGAATGTGGCTGCCTCCAGCGCCGTGGCCTTTTATGCCTTCCGGCAACTGTCACAATTGGGAAGGAAGGTACGATGAGATTCTTCGACTCCGGCCTTACGGCCTCCGCTCAGGATGGCACCGGGAAGATGGGCGATCTTGCCGCTCAGAGTGACACGCAGGAGAAGGGTAAGCCCACCGTCCAGAACGAGGCAGAGGCAGGCAGCCGCGCGGGCATAATGAGCCAGCGGAAGACCCCTCGAAGCGTCAAGATCGCGACCTGGGCCGTACGCGCCTGCTTCGCCTTCGTGTTCGTCGTTAACGTGCAGTGCGCCTTAGGGTTCGCGCTTACGCCCGAGGCCTACATGGGCGCCTACGAGCTTTCCGGCGTGCCGGGACGCGTGGGCATCCAAGGCATCGGCATCGCGTTCCTTATGTGGAACTGCACCTACCCGCTGGTCATCTGGCGGCCAGATCGCCACCGGGCCCTGGCCGGCGTCGTGCTGGCCCAGCAGATCGTGGGACTCATCGGAGAGTCCGTCATCCGCGCCACGCTTCCCGCCGGCCACAGCCTGCTCGCCAGCAGCATCGACCTGTTCATCACCTTCGACACCTTGGGGCTCGTACTGATGGGGGCCTCATGGACCGCTCTTATTCTGTGCGGCCGCAGCTGACGTTAAACTCCCGCCGACACAACCCGCCACGCATTTTCGCGCTCAAAAGTACGATTGTTAGCATCGCGGAAAAGTCAGACAACCCCTGTTGTCAATTTAAAAATCTTCATAGTAGCTCTTATTTATGATATTCGATAAATATTATCGAATATCATATTTCATTTTGCAAAACGTACTCCATAACCATGGCACCTCTTGCTAACAAACGCAATTTCAATCGCAAAAAAGGGGCCGCCCGCGGCAGCCCCAAAACAATCCAGGTATTCCCTCTGCGCTATTTCATCAGCTCGCTTACGGCCTGGGCGAAGGCGAGCGGGTTGTCGGGCATGATGCCCTCCACCAGCAGCGCCTGGTCGAACAAGATGCCGGCGTAGGCGCGCACCTTGTCGTCGTCGCCGGCCTCGTGCGCCGCGCGCAGGGCCTCGAACACCGGATGCTTGGCATTCATCTCAAGCACGAGGTGCAAGTCGGGCAGATCCTCGGCACCGGGCTGGCTCTTCAGCACCTGCACCATAGCGAGCGACACGCCGCCCTCGCTCGTGACCACGGCCGGCGCGTCGGTGAGTCGGGTGGATACCACCACGCGCTCCACCTTCTCGCCCAAGGCCTCGCGCATCACGGCGAACAGCTCGGCGTTGCTTTCGGTGGCCTCCTCGGCCTCCTTCTTCTCTTCGTCGGTGGTGAGGCCCAAGTCCTCGGCGCCCACGTTTTTGATGAAGTAGGGCTGCTTGTTCGCCTCGTCGCCGTCCACGGCGTGCTCGCCGTAGGTGCCCATGGCCATCATGCAGAACTCGTCCACATCCTGATCGCACAGCAGCACGTCGTAGCCCTTGGCCAGCACCGTGGTCACGAGCGGCATGGCCGCCAGGCGCTCCAGCGAATCGCCGGCCGCGTAGAAGATGGAGTCGGCGCCGGCGGGGGCGTCGGCCAGGTACTCGTCGAGCGTGATCATCTTCTGCTGCTTGGCAGAGTAGAACAGCAGCAGGTCGGCCAGCGTGTCTTTCGCCATACCGTAGCTCTGGTAGATGCCGAACTTCAACGTGCGGCCGAACTGCTCGAAGAACTTCTCATAGGCCGCACGATCATCATCGCGCATATTCGCCAGGTCGGCCTTGATCTTCTTCTCCAAACGCCGAGCGATGGCACGCAGCTGGCCGTTGTGCTGCAGGGTCTCGCGGGAAATGTTCAGCGTGAGGTCGGAAGAGTCCACCACACCGCGCACGAAGCCGAAGTAGTCGGGCAAAAGCTCCTCGCACTTGTCCATGATGAGTACGTTGGCCGAATACAGGGCGAGCCCGCGCTTGTAGTCCTTCGAGTACATGTCCCACGGCGCGCGACTCGGCACGAACATGAGGGCATCGTAGTTGAGCGAGCCCTCGGCGTGCACCGAAATGGTGCGGGCCGGATCTTCGAAGTCGTGGAAGTCGGTCTTGTAGAACTCGTCGTACTCTTCCTGGGACACCTCGGACTTCTTGCGCTTCCAGATGGGGATCATGGAGTTGATAGTCTCCACCTCAGTGTAGCTCTCCCACTGAGGTGCCGCGACTTCCTCGCCCTCGGCCGGCTCGGGCGCCTCCACTTTGCGGCTCTTCGTGACCTCCATCTTGATGGGATAGCGCACGTAGTTGCTGTAGCGCTTGATAAGCTGCGTAAGCCCGTGCTCGCTGGCAAAGGTGCCAAACGACTCCTCGTCGGTGTCGTCCTTCAGATATACGATGACATCGGTACCGTGTTCGGCGCGCTCGGCGATAACCATGTCGTAGCCCTCGACACCATCGGATTCCCAGGCCCACGCCTCATCGGTGCCCACAGCGCGCGAGATGACGCGCACCTTCTTGCCCACCATGAAGGCCGAGTAGAAGCCCACGCCGAACTGCCCGATAATGTCCACATCGGTCAGGTCGTTCAGGCCCTTTTCCTCGCCGGGCTCGCTGTCGGCGGCCGCAGCAGCCTGAGCAGCCTTGAACTCGTAGGAATCGGAATGGGCGATGGTGCCCAGGTTCTTATCCATCTCGTCTTTGGTCATGCCGATGCCGTTGTCGGACACCGTAACCGTGCGCGCTTCGGCATCGAAGCTGACCGTGATGGCCAAGTCGTCGCGCGCCACAGCCACCTCGGGATCGGTGAGGCTGCGGAAATACAGCTTGTCCACCGCATCCGACGCGTTGGAGATGAGCTCGCGCAGGAAGATCTCACGATTGGTGTAGATGGAGTTGATCATGAGGTCGAGCAGCTTTTTGCTCTCAGTCTTGAACTTTCTCATAGGCTCTGTTCCTTCTTTCATACGGTCGGAAGACGCATACCGCCTCAGTGTAGGCCGCACGCAGGCAGTATCTCGCGGATGCAATCGGGCTGTACGGCAGTCGTTGACCTGCGGCGACAGAGGCGTTAGCAGTCTTCCTTATCGAGTGCTAACAGCACATTGTACGCAGAAGGAAACCTAAGTCAATACCTATCAAGTTTTCCCTATGGTTGGCCGAGAGCAACGCGAAACTGCGTCTTCCCCTACAGCCGGGCCACCAAGGCCTCGGGCGACGGGAGTATGTCAGCATAAGCCGCAGGCAGTTCATCGCCTAGACGGTACTCGCTCACGCCAATGGGGGCATTCGTTGCCCGGAGAGAATACTCCGCCACCATGTTGGATACTCGCGCGTGTTTGCCAGCATAACTCCCCCCACCCTAAAGCTGGACCTCGTCGTAGTCGAGGCCGCACTCTTCGCGCATGATGTTAAGCCAGGCATCTGGGGACACCGCCGGAACCGTTGACCGTGCGAACCCCTTGGTGTCGCGAGTGATGAGGTAGTCGGCCCCCACCCTCTCGGCGGCAAGGGCAATCAAGCAATCCTCGAGATCATCCCAGCCGAGACGTGCCGCCCTCTCAAGGGAAGCGCCCGTAAGGTCAACGGGCGTGATCACCGCCAGCGCCTTCAGAATAGCCGCTTGCAACCGTGCCGCGTCGACATAGCGACCCAGCACGTAGAAAGCATCGACGACGGACTGCGCGGGAGTCCACAGCTGAGCATCGCCGAAGAACCCGGCGATGACCACTTTCTGCGCAGAGGGGAAGAACGGCTCCTTGCGGCCCAGGTAGTCGATGAGCACGTTGGTATCAAGCAAGAGATTCATAGCGCTCCCGCTTTCCGCCCCTCACGAGCGCTCGATAATCGCCATCAGACGCCTCTCCCCCCCAGTCGACATCGAGCGTTGACGCGGCCAGGAAGGCACCCAGCTCCTCCCGACTCGGCCGAGGGGCGGCCACAGCCGTCGGCAGCTCTCGTCGCTCAAGCAGGTAGTCGAAAGCGCTGTTGATAAGATCGGACGTGTTCGCCCCCAAAGAGGCGAGCACGCTCTTCGAGGCATCTTTCTTCACTTGCGGCACCCGGGCGCTGACAAGCACATTCTCAGCCATAACAACCTCCTATCGGGTATGTTATACGTATAACATACCCGATAGGAGCAGTCAAGGAAGCACCCGAAGCCCAGAGAGCGACCAGAGGCGTTGAACTTTGAGCGACACATCGAAGAATGCGGCGGAGAGCCCGCTCCCGCCATGCCTCAGCGCCAACGTCGGCACGCAAAAAAGCCCGCAGCGTGTTCGCGCTGCGGGCTTTGCGTCGGAGAATGCGGGCGTTGCCCCCTTACTTCTCCAGCAGGTCGATGGCCTCCACCAGGGAGCGCATGATGTTGCGGCGGGACAGGGCGCCCACCAGCTTGCCGTTCTGCACCACCGGCACCTTCTTGATGCGCTTGGTGGCGAAAAGCGAGCACACCTCGTCCACCGGCGTTGCGGCCTCCACCGCCACCACGCGGCGCGTGGCCACGGCCATGACGTTCAGGGCCATGAGATCGCGCAAGCGCGCAGCGGCCGTCTCGTCGTCGATGTAGCGGTAGCCGTTCAGCAGCGTGGAATCCACCAGCGCGATCTCGGTCTTGCCCAGGTAGCTGGCCACATCGCCGTCGGACACGAAGCCCACCAAGTCGCCGGCGGCGTTCACCACGGGCAGTCCGCTCGTCTGGTTCGCGTCCATGAGCCGGATGACCTCGGCCATGGTGGCGTCGTCGCGGGCGCACACCGGCTCGCGGTTCATCACCTCGGCCGCCGTGTAGGTGCGGTTCGGATCCCACGACTCGCCCAGCGTGCCGTCCACGGTCACGCCGTCGAAGCCGGCCGCGTAATCGACGGGCTCCTGGCCGCGCTGGGCCGCCGTTGCCACCGCAGCCCCGGGCGCCTTCGCTTTGTCGCGCACGAAGAACAGGATGACGAGCGCCGCCGCGCACATCAGCACGAACGTAGTGGTGAATGCCATGTGATCGCCCAGATAGGACTGCTCCAGCGGAGCGGCATCGGGGGCCACGGCCGGCGCCAGAGCGGAAATGGATACCAACACCGCAGTGCCCAACGACGCGGCCACCTGGTTCAAGGTGTTCGACACACCCTGGGCGTGCTGGATGACGCTGTTGTCGAGCGAGTTCACACCCCACGTATTCAGCGGGGTCATGGTGAACTGCAGGCCCACCACCAGCACCGTGTAGGTGAGCGTCAAGGTAATGAAACCGCTGTCGATGCCGAGGCGCGCCAGACCCGAGGCGCCCAGCACCGCCACGATCACACCGGGAATGACCACGCGACGCACGCCGAAGCGATCGAACAGGCGGCCGGACACCAGGCCCATGAAGGCGCCGATGAGCGCGCCGGGCAGCATGGCCACACCCGACATGGTGGCCGAGAAGCCGAGCACGCCCTGAATGTACAGGGGCGTGATGACGCCCGTGCCCATCAGCGCGGCCTGCACGAGGACGATGATGATAACGGAGATGGCGTACTTGCGGGTGCGCAGAATACCCACCTGCAGCATAGGCTCGGGCAGCTTCAGCTGGCGCCGCACGTACAGCAGGCACAGCACCAGACCCACCGCCATAAGGGCCACCGTGGCAATCATGTTGCTTGTGGAGGCAAAGGTGGAAAGCCCGTACAGCAGACACACGAGACCCACCGTGGACAGCGCCACCGACAGCTTGTCGAAGGGCGCGCGGGCGAAGTCGCCGTAGTTCTTCAGCACCACCACCGCCAGCACGATGACCACCACCGATAGAGCCGTCACGATGGCGAACAGCGCACGCCAGCCCACGGAATCGACCAGCAGGCCCGCCACCGAGGGGCCCACAGCCGGGGCGAAGCCGATGATGAGCCCGATGACGCCCATGGCCGTACCGCGCTTCTCACGCGGGAATACCAGCAGAATCACCGTGAACACCATGGGCATGGACATACCGGTGCACGCCGCCTGCAGCACGCGACCCAGCAGCAGCACCCAGAAGTTAGGCGCCACAGCCGCGGCCAAGCTGCCCGCCGTAAACAGCGCGAAGGCCGTGATGAACAGCTGACGCGTGCTGAAGCGCCCGATCAGATAGGCCGACAGCGGAATGACCACGGCCTCCACCAGCGAATAGCCCGACGTGAGCCACTGCACCGTGGTGGCGTCCACCGCCAGATCGGCCATGATAGCCGGCAGCGCCGGCGACAGTAGCGTTTGGTTCAGCACCGCCAAGAGCACGCCCACCAAGAGCACGCCTACCATAACCAGTTCTTTTCTTCCCACACCTAATGCCATATCGCATCTACCTCGCTCTCGTATCTCTCGCGTGAAAAAGTCGAATGTTCCGAGATTACAAGGCCACGCCAAAAAGGAAAGGGGGCGCTCGGTAAGCGGCCTCCCCTAAATCGGTGGAACAACGGCAAAATAAAAGGGCAGACCGCCGAACCGCCCAAGCGCACTCATCGCTGCGCGTTCAGCCGTTCAGCCGTTCAACTCGTTCAGCATGTCCAGCAGCTCTTGGCGTTTGTGGATATCCAGCTTGGTGTAGATGTGCTTGGCATGGGTACGCACGGTGTTCTCGCTGATAACCAAGCGCTCGGCAATGGCGGCCATGGAATTGCCGCGGGCGATCAGCTCCATCACCTCAGCCTCGCGCATGGAAAGACCGTGGCGCTCCTGCAAAATGAGGCACTGCTTGGAAAGCCGGTCGCGAATGGCCCCGGCATCCTCCGAGGCGGAGGGGCGTCGCCGGCGCCGAACCGGTTTTGCCGGCACCGCGTCGCCGTCATCCTCGAGGCGACGACCGCCCTCAGCCGCAACAATCTCGGACACGCCTCCCTCGCCCGCCTCCCCCGCACTCGAGGGCGTCGCTGCCGGCGATGCCGCCAACGAGAAGAACTCGATGGGGTCCGCCGCCACGGTACCCTTCGCAACCACGGGCTTGAACAGCGTGCCCGTCGCCACCAACAGCGTTAAACCCAGGCCGTAGCTGGCGATAAGCGCCACGAAGAAGAGCCACTGGCTGCCAGCCGGCGCCGTCAGGTCGCTCGCCCATCCGAACAGGAAGCCCAGACTCTGCAGAATATAGGCCACCGCGCCGAAGAATCCGTAGATGAACACCGGATTGATGCCGCGATCGCGGGAAACCTGGGCGCATTGCATCATCATCAGCATCTGCACCAGCGAGAACACCATATAGGCGAGCGCCGTGAACAGGTTCACATACACCGGCCCGCAGAACGGCAACAGCAGAAACCCCGTGATCAGCACCGGATACACCACGCGAAACACCGAGGTGAGGCCGAAGCGGAAGCTCGTCCGATGCCACAGCACCAGAAGCGCCGCCGCAGAAAGCAGCAGTCCCAGCATCGATGCGCCGTTCACCAAAGCGCTTATCTCCTCGTGCAGCAGCGCCACTCCGCGAATCACCCCGCTGGCAAACGCCAACGACCCCACGCACAGGGCGCTGCGCCAGTAGTCGGAGAGAACCTGGCGGTACACACGGGGATGCTGGCGGGGAACATCTTGGAACATCGGCTGCTCGAAGTTCATCTCGCGCACCGAAAGGGCCACGCACAGGCCGCACAGCGGAACGAAGATGAGGGGAATGAGAAACGCGGTCAGCGCTATGGGCACCAGGTACAGGGCGAAGTAGATGAACGGCGCCAGCGCCGTGCCCACAATCAGCCGATAATTGCCCGCACGCGGGGGAAGGGAGGCGAAGTAGCGCTGCCACAGCATGAACATGCCCGCGCAGCCCACGCCGAGAAAGATGCCGCCGGCGCCCACGAGCAGCAACGCCGCCGAAGCCACGTACATGGCGGCTATCAGGCAGGCCGACCCCACGAACAGCAGCACCGCCGAAAGCGACACCAGCATGCGGCGCGCGCCATGGGGAAAGTAGTAGGAGCCGATCGTGCTCGCCAGAAAAGCGCCGCCGAAGGCGACGGCTTGGGCAAGGAAGAACGTCAGGGTCACCTCAGCCGTCTGGAACTCCAACGGCAAAAACGGGAAGATGCCGCCCCACACCGAAGTGGCGTTCACGGTTAGAAAGCACGCATAGCCCCAACTTGATGCATGGCCGATAGCGCTCGCCTTCTCCATCCTCCTGACACCCCCTCCCTCGTCGGCAGCATGGTAGCATAGCGACAGCCGCAATATGGGGGCTTTGGGGAATTGCGGTATACCGCAGAAGAACGTGACCTGGGGTTTCTCTCTTAAATCACACGCGCCGTGTGATTTAACGCATCGTCATTTTCGGTACTTTTGAAAGCGGCGAGAGGACATTTCGATCAGAGGAGGGACTATGACTGAAACCCAATCCACCGTGTCGCGCCGCACCTTCGTCAAAGGCTCGCTCGCAAGCCTGGCCGCGGCCGGCGCCGTGGGCGGCAGCCTGTACGGCTGCGCGCCTTCCGGGCAAGACACCGAGCCGATGGCCGCCACCGGCGACGCCGCGCCCGACGAGATCCACTGGAGCCAGTGCGTGGTGAACTGCGGAGGTGCCTGCGCCCTGCAATGGCACGTACGCGACGGCAAGATTATGTACGCCGAGACCGACAACGTGGGCGACCCCAACGGCCTGCAGGCCCGCGCCTGCCTGCGCGGCCGCTCACTGCGTCGCTGGATCAACAGCCCCGACCGCCTGCAGCACCCCATGAAGCGCGTGGGCAAGCGCGGCGAAGGCAAGTTCGAGCAGATCAGTTGGGACGAGGCCTACCAGACTATCGCCGATAAGCTGAAGAGCACTATCGACACCTACGGCAACGAGGCCATCTACGTGAACTATGGCAGCGGCGTGAGCAGCAGCACCTCGCGTTTGTTCCCCCGCCTGGCGAACCTTATGGGTGGTTACCTGAAGAGCTACAACGACTACTCCACCAACATGATGTGCGCCGGCATTCCCTTCCTGTACGGCGACACCTGCTCTCCCTACGATAACGTATCCGCATCGTCTATCTCCGAGGCGCAGAACTCCGACCTCATCATCATGTTCGGCAACAGTCCTGCGGAAACACGCATGGGCGGCGCGAATATCGCCTGGGACTTCGCCCAGGTGCGCGAAAAGGGCGGCAAGATCTACCACGTGGACTACCGCATGAACGAGACCGCATCCGGCCACCCAGACGAGTGGCTGCCCATACGCACGGGCACCGATGCGGCCCTGGTGTCCGCCATCGCCCATGAGCTGATCGTGAACAACCAGGTGAACAAGGAGTTCCTCGACACCTACTGCATCGGCTTCGACGAGGCCACCATGCCCGAATCCGCTCAGGGCCAGCATAAGTCCTACCAAGATTACATCATGGGCACTGGCTACGATATGGTGGAGAAGACCCCCGAATGGGCCGCTCCCATCACTCAGATTCCCGCCGCCCGCATCCGCGAGCTGGCCAACGAGATCGCGAACGCCAAGGCACTGTTCGTGGCCCAAGGCTGGGGCCCGCAGCGCCACAGCAACGGCGAGAGCACCTCGCGCGCCATCTGCATGCTGCCCATCCTGACGGGCATGATCGGTAAGCCGGGTACCAACACCGGCATGCGCGAGGCCGAGGCCGGCGGCCTGGTGGGCTCCATCCCCGCAGGCGAGAACCCCGTCGAGGCGGCCATCAACTGCTACCAGTGGCTGAACGCCGTAGACCACGGCGCGACCATGACCGCCGCCAAAGACGGCGTACGCGGTGTAGACGTTCTGCCCGGCGGCATCAAGTTCATGTGGAACTACGGCGGCAACTGCATCACCAACCAGCATTCCGACATCAACCTCGTCCACGACATCCTGCAGGATGAGGACAAGCTGGAGTTCCTCGTGGTCGTCGACACCGTCATGACCGACTCCGCCAAGTACGCTGACATCCTGCTGCCCGACGCCATGCGCGCCGAGCAGTTCCACATGGCGAACAACGGCTACGCTGAATATTACCTGGGCGTGCTCGTGGGCGAGAAGGCTCAGGACGCTCCGGGCGAGGCTCTTCCCGAATATGAATTTATGTCGGGCATAGCCGACAAGTTGGGCCTGAAGGACGCCTTCACCGAAGGTAAGACCCAGGAACAGTGGATCGAGGACCTGTACCGTCAGTCTGCCGACGCCATTGAGGGCATGCCCAGCTGGGAGGAAATCCTTGAGCAGCATCACTTCAAGATGGAAGCCCCCGCGGCCATCGGCTTCGCCGACTTTGTGGCCGATCCGGCAACCAATCCACTCGAAACCCCCTCGGGCAAGATCGAGATCTACTCCGAACGCCTGGATCAGATGATCGCCGACCTGGACCTGCCCGAGGGCGACAACGTCTTCCCCATCCCCGTGTTCGATCCCGGCTTCAACGGCTACGGCAGCGTAAGCGAGGAATTCCCCTTGTACTGCTCGGGCTTCCACCACAAGAGTCGTACCCATTCCTCCTATGGCGGAGTCGAGGAGCTGAAGCAGGTTGCGCGCCAGCAGATGTGGATCAATCCGCTGGATGCTGAGACACGCGCCATCGAGAACGGCGATCTGTGCCGCGTGAAGAGCGCCGTGGGCGAGCTGGAGATCGAGGCCTTGGTTACCCCGCGCATCATCCCCGGCACCATCGCCATCCCCCAGGGATCCTGGCATAGCGCCGATATGAACGGCGATCGCGTGGACAAGGGAGGCTGCATCAACACCATCACTCCGTATCACCCCTCGCCGCTTGCCAAGGGGAACGGCGTGCACTCACTCATCGTTGAAGTGACGAAGGCCTAAGGGAGGAGAAGAGATGACTCAGTACGGATTCTATTTCGACAGCACCCGCTGCACCGGCTGCCGCACCTGCGAGATGGCCTGCAAAGACTACAACGACCTGCCCGCCAGCTATGCCTTCCGCCGCGTCTTCGACTACGAAGGCGGCACCTGGACCGATAACGGCGACGGCACCTTCGTGCCCGACAGCTTCGCTTACCATCTGTCCATGGCCTGCAACCACTGCGAGATGCCGGCCTGCATGGCCAACTGCCCCCAGGGCGCTCTGGACAAAGACCCCGACACCGGTCTGGTGCTACATGACGACGAGAAGTGCATCGGCTGCGCCACCTGCGTGAACAGCTGCCCCTTCGAGGTGCCCGTGGTGGATACGGAGCTGATGAAGAGCCGCAAGTGCGACGGCTGCGCAAGCCGCGTGGCGGAAGGCGGCGCACCCATCTGCGTTGAGGCCTGCCCCCTGCGCGCCTTGGAGTTCGGCCCCATCGACGAGTTGCGCAGCGCGCACCCCGACGCCGTGGACGCCATTGCTCCCATGGCATCGCCCGACCAGACGAAGCCCTCCACGGCCATCCTGCCGTGCCCGGCGGCGAAGGAGCCCGGTGACACTTCGGGCGCCGTCGCCAACCCGAAGGAAGTGGAGAACGCCTAAGGGCCCATTCAGGGCCGCCGCGCCCCTCCCTCGCAAGCGGCGGCCCACTTCCGATATTATTTGAAGCATAGCGCGGATGCCTCCGCGCTATGCCGCTTGAAGGGACTTGAGACCATGCCGAGGGGATTTTACTTCGATAACACGCGCTGCACCGGCTGCCGTACCTGCGTCATGGCCTGCAAGGATTATCACGACCACGGAACCGACGAGGGCTTTCGCCGCGTGCTCGATTACGAAGGCGGCACCTGGAGCATCGCCCGTGACGGTACGCTGTCCCAAAGCGCCTTCGCCTACCATATCTCGCTTGCCTGCAACCACTGCGCCAACCCCGCCTGCGTGCAGGTGTGCCCCACCGAGGCGATGCACCGCGACGAGCTGGGACTCATCTGGCCCGACCACGGCAAATGCATCGGGTGCGGTTATTGCACCATGGCTTGCCCGTACCATGCGCCGGCCATCGACAAAACCCTGAAACGCTCGAGCAAATGCGACGGGTGCCGCGAGCGCACGGCGGCGGGCCTGGCCCCCATCTGCGTGGAGGCATGTCCTCTGCGCGCCCTCGATTTTGGTGAGAAGGGCGAATTGCACGAGCGCCACGAGAACCGTTGGGACGAGGTACGCGGAGACATCCTGCCCCTTCCCGAAGAATCGGCCACCGGGCCCCACCTCTTCGTCCTCCCCTCTCCGGCTGCCGCCGAGAACCGCTCTGGCAGCATCGCCAATCACAAGGAGCTGAACCTATGACGAGCGGCTTGGACAATCTCTCTTTGGCGCTTTTCACAGCCCTGGCGCCCGCCGGCGTCGTGGCATTCATCGTGCTTGCCCTGGCACGCATCTTCGCCGCAGACCACGACCGCGCCGTACGCATCGATCGCATCATAGCGCTGCCCTTCGCCGTGGCGCTGCTCGGCTTCATCGCCTCGGCCACCCACTTGGGCACCCCGGCCAACGCGCTGCACGTGTTCGCCGGCGTCGGCACGTCGCCGCTTTCCAACGAGGTGCTGGCCGCAGTGGTGTTTCTGGTCCTCACCGGTTCCTATTGGATGGCCGCTTTCAAGGTGAACTTCCCCGACGCGCTTGCAAAACCCTGGCTGATCGTCGCTTGCCTTGCCGGCATCGCTCTTTTGGGCTGCACCTCCCAAGCCTACGCCGTGCGCACCGTTCCCACGTGGAACACGCCTTATACACCGGCGAACCTTCTGCTTGCCGGCTTGTTTGAAGGCGCCGTTCTGAGCCAGATATTCCTGACTGCCGCAAAGGTCCCGCTGCGGCGATCCGGAGCTGGCCTCACAGGGCTTGCCGCAGGAGGGCTTGTCGCCAACATCGCCGTCATGGTCGCCCAGAACACCGCCCTCGGCACTATCGCCAACAACGAGTTTACGGCGGCGACACTGGCGCCTCACTATGCGCTCATCATTGCGTTTTATGCGCTAGCGGGTCTTGCCGCGGTCGCCCTCGACGGATGGGCGCTCCGCACAGCAACCAACGAGCGAGCACGTTTCGTCATGCGCGTTATCGCCGGTGCTCTTGCTTTCGCTGCCGTCTTTGCCGGGCGCATCGTCTTCTACAACCTGCACATGACCGTCGGCTTCTAGCAAAACAGAGTTGCGCGAAGCCTTCAGGCGGCTTGGTGGGCGGGCTGAAGCCCGCCCCTCCGGCATCGACTCGCAAGCGCCCACCGCCGGAAAGCCGGACGCAGCGACCTCGTAGGGACGGCCTTCAGGCCGTCCGTCAAGCCGCGAGCACCTCCCACGTTTGGGCGGGCTGAAGCCCCCCCCTACGGCATCGACTCGCAAGCGCCCACCGCCGGAAAGCCGGACGCAGAGACCTCGTAGGGACGGCCTTCAGGCCGTCCGTCAAGCCGCGAGCATCTCCCACGTTTGGGCGGGCTGAAGCCCGCCCCTACGAGCATCGACTCGCAAGCGCCCGCCGGGAGCCGGGCATGTCGGATAACTCCGTAGGGGCGGCCTTCAGGCCGTCCACTAAGCCGAGGGCGCTTCCCACGTTTGGGCGGGCTGAAGCCCGCCCCTACGAGGACAAACCCGTTACGCCGTCGTCTTCACGGCACCGCGGTCGCAGCGGTTGCCCCAGCTGTCGATGATGTCCTTGTCGCGATACACGCAGATGATCTCGCAGTGGTTGGCGCACTTGTTGCATTCCACCTCGCGGGTCTTGAAGTCGAAGTCGAGCATGGCCTCGAAGTCGAAGGTGCCGCTGGCGAACGGACCCGATTCCGCACCCTCGATGGGGCCCGCGTCGGCCGCGAGCAAGGCCGCGCCGAAGGCGCCCATGAGGTGGCCGTCCGGGTCCACCGCCACGGGCATGCCCAGCTGCTCCTCGAAGGCATGCACCACGCCGGCGTTCTTGGACACGCCGCCCTGGAACACCACGGGAGCGGCGATCTTCTTGCCCTTGCCCACGTTGTTCAGGTAGTTGCTCGCCACCGCGTTGCACAAACCCGCGATGATGTCCTCACGCGCGTAGCCCACCTGAATTTTGTGCACCAAGTCGCTCTCGGCGAACACGGTGCAGCGGGCGGCAATGTTCGCCGGCTTCTTCGAGGTGAGGGCCACTTCCCCGAACTCCTCCACCTCCACGCCCAAACGGTGGGCCTGGCTGGAGAGGAACGAGCCCGTGCCCGCGGCACACAGCGTGTTCATGGCGTAGTCCACAGCGATGCCATCGGACACGCAGATGATCTTGGAGTCCTGGCCGCCGATTTCCAGAATGGTGCGCACGTCCGGGTGCAAAAAGGTGGTGCCCACGGCGTGGGCCGTAATCTCGTTCTTGATGACGGAGGCCCCCAGCATCGCGCCCACGAGCCGCCGGGCGCTGCCGGTGGTGCCGGCGCCCACGATGGCCACGTCCTCGCCGCTGTCGGCCAGCTGGCTTTCCAGCTCGCGCACGACGTTCTTCGATGCCTCGGTGGGGTTGCCCTCGGTCCACAGGTACGACCGCGCAATGATACCGCGATCCTCGCCGATCACGACGCCCTTGGTGGAAATGGACCCGATGTCGATGCCTAAGTAGGCCTTCTTCATTTTCTCTTCTCCTTCTTCATGGCGAGCATGTCGTAGAACGCCTCGAGGCGCGTGTCCAGGCCAGTGTCGGAGGTCTGGGAGTCGTAGGTGAGGTACAAAATGGGCACGGCGAAGTCCTCGCTCACCTTCTGCAACACGGGAATGCAGTCGATCTCGGGCGTGCAGCCGGCCGACTTCGCGTGGATGATGCCGTCGAAGCCCTCGCTGGCGTACTTCTTCGCCGCCGCCACCGTGAGGGTGGAGGTGGGGCCCATGTCATAGGTGAGGTAGTCCTTGGCGCCCACGCGCAGGTTCGGCTCGTTGTAGCGCAGATACCGGTTCGTGAAGTTCAGCATACGGTGCACCTCCACGCCCATGGCGGTGAGCTTGTGGTCGAGCTCCAGGTTGGACCGCTCGTCGATGGCGGTGAACATCTCGCCCACGATGCCGATGCGGATGGGGTCGGCCGGCTTGTCCAGCGGGATGGCGCGCATGGCGGTCATGGCGTCGCGGAAGGCCTCGTTCACGTCGCGCTCGTCGGAGCAGGCGCGCATGGCGTCCATGGCGCGGCTCCAGGCGGCGTCGAAGGCCCCGCGCTCGCGTTCGAAGCCGGCGTTGGCCAGGTAGAAGTCGCGCAGCGCGTCCAGATGCGCGATCATCTTCGCCAGCGCCTTCAGCTGCACTACGCCGTGGGGGATGTCCACGTCCGGGTTCACCGTCTTCAGCACTTCCTTGGCCCAGCCGAGATACCCCTTCTCGATGCCGTGGGCGAAGTTCAGCATGATGAAGTCGTAGCCCATGTCGCGCAGGATGGAGTCCTGCAGCTCGCCGTAGTAGCCCAGACGGCACGGGCCGCCGAACTGGACGAGGATGTCGGCGCCCAGATCGAGCGCCTCGGCGAAGTCGCCCAGGATGTGCTTGAAGGGCGTGCACACGTAGTCGCTCGAGTTCTGCACGCCCACGTCGCTGGCGGTGCGGGTGGCCTCGGGCAGCGGCAGGTAATCCACGTCGAGCACCTGCTCGCAGAAGAACTTGAACGCCGGATCGTAGTAGCAGTAGCGGAAGAAGGCCGCCTTGGTGTACTTGTGGTGCTTGGCCTTGTGCTTCGCGCGCTTGGCCGCCTTGCGGTCGGCATGCAGGCTGGGCGGGCGCAGCCGCTCGCGTTCGACCGACACCGTCGAGCGCACCTGCTCGATGAGGGCCTGGGGCTTAGGCATGGACGTAGCCTCCCTTCTGCTGGAACCGCAGGATGTCCACGAAGCTCTCCACGCGCGTCTCCACGCCGGCGGTGCCCGACTGCGCGTCGATCATGAGGTTCAGAATGGGCTTGCCCTGGATGCAGCGCATGATGGCGTCGTCGGTCATGGAGTCGGGACCGCAGGGGAACGCGCTGATGAGCACGATGCCGTCGATGTGGTCCTCGAACATGAGAATGGCGCCAATGAGCTCGCGGTTGATAAGCCACGGCATGGTGTCGGAGAACTCGAAGCTCTTCTTGTAGGCGCGCTCGTGGTCCACCGCATCGGCGTACAGCACCGTGGCGCCCATGTCGGCCAAGGCGTCGGTGACCGCGCTCGACATGTAGGGGTCGTGGGTGATGTAGGGATGGGCCACCACCAAGATGCCCAGGGGCTCATCGGCCGCGCCGTCGCCGCCGGCCGCCGCCCGCCGGCGCTCGTCCAGCGCGCGCATGCGGCGGATCTGGGCATCGGCCTGGGCCTTGTCGTGGGCCTCCTGGGCCTCCCAAGCCGACTTGAACGCCGCCCGCGCGTCGCGGGGCGACACGCCCATGCGGGCCGCCATCTCCTCGAAGGGGCGCCGCACGTCCTTCATCTTGCGGGCGTTGCGCACCTCGCAGGAGATGACCCGCAGGTGCTGGTCGCGGAACGTGCTCTTCACCATGTCGGTCACCGATTGGAACTTGGTGCAGAAGCCGGCGCGGTGGTCGTCGGTGGGATAGCACGGCACGAACACCGCGTCGCAGCGGCCCACGAGGCTTTCCACGTGTCCGATGAACACCTTGGAAGCCAGGCAGCACTCGTCCACCGAACGGTGCTCGCCCGCATCGGCGATGGCCTTGTCGGTGGGCTCGCTCACCACTACGGTGCGGCCGATACCCTCGAAGAACGTGGTCCACAGCACGCCGAACCGGTAGAACAGCAGGGCGCGCGGGATGCCCACCACGCGCACGTCGGCCCAATCTGTCGCTTGGGGCACGAATACCTCCTTGCACGGGAAGCGCCGCAGGATGCGGCGCGTCTTTCAGTCAATCGCCCATCTTAGCACAGGGGCGCGACCCGCAAGCGGGCCTTCCTACAGGCAGCACAGAAGCGGCTGGCAGAGGGCCGGTCCGCACACGGCGCAGCAGCACCATGCGGAGGGATCGCACCCGCCCGAGAAGCCGCGGCTCTCGCTTTCCTGCTGGTAAGCGCGCGCCCGGGCCCCGATGACCGCCTCGGCCTGACGGTAGTCGCCGTTGGTGGGGTCGGCCTTGCGAGCGGCCCGAATCTGGTCCACCGCGGCCACGGCATTGCCGGCGCCGTAGTTGGCCAGAGCGGCCAGGTAGTACCAGCGTCCGTTGCGGTCGCCCATCGGAAGGGCCGCCAGCACCGACAGCGCCGCCTGGTAGTTGCCCGCATCGATGAACAGCACCGCCTGGCGCAGCTCGGCCGAGTCGGTGGCCGATATCTCGGGGCGCGGCACGGCGCTCGCCCGCGCCCAGCTGTTGAATATCTCGTCCCAATCCACTTCCACCCACTGGTACTGATAGCCGCCCGGACCCGTCGCGCCTCCGCCGAAGGGGTTGCCCCCGGGCGTGCCGTAGCCCGTATAGCCCGGGTTGTACGGCGCACGGTAGCGGCGCCGCGCATCCTCGCGGGCGTACTTCTCGGGGTTGGTGATGCGGTCGTAGGCCTCGTTGATCTTCTTCAGGCGCTCCTCAGCCGCCGGGTCGTCCGGATTCAGATCGGGGTGGTTCTCGCGGGCCTTCTTGCGGTAGGCCTTCTTTATCTCGTCGGGCGACGCATCGTGCGACACGCCCAGCACCTGGTAGGGATCATCCATCATAAGGGACTCCTAGGAGGAACGATGGGCCGCGTCGGGGTTGATGCTCATCGACTCGAAGCGGTTCTCCATCCATTGGTTGTCGAAATGATCGGCGCAGAACTGCTCCAGCGCGTTGTCGGGCGCAAGCCCCGCCAGGCGCGCGTACCAGCAGTCGAGCGCCACCAACGTCATCACGCCGTCGAGGATCATCAACGCCGCGCACACGGCGGTGATGGAATAGCGCCACCGCCACGGAATGAGGTTCACCGTGTGCAGCAGCGCCGGCAGCGCCAGGCGCACCCACACCACGCCCAGCACGCCCCACATGCACATGAACATGAAGTTGGTGCGCCCGTTGATGTTCAAAAACGTACCGGTGTAATCCCAGGCCACGGCGCCGAAGGCGTATTCCATGAACCAGCTGACGAAATACTCGAAGGCGCCTCCGATAACGGCGCTTACCAGGAACACCACGATAACGGGAGCATGATGGAAGCGGTTCAGGGCCAAGGTCATCAGCAGGGCGCCGAAGCCGTAGATGGGCGAGAACGGCCCCCACAAAAGCCCCGCGCGATCCTCGTAGTGGCCGAAGTCGACCACCAGCACATGGTAGATAGATTCGATCACCACACCGGCTACGCTGGCGATGACGAAGATCCAGAACAGGTTGAAGAAGTCGAGTTCGATGAAGCCCGCGCCCGATTTGTCCAGGCCGAGCGTGCCCTCCTCGGCTTCCTCGCGCGTTTCCATGAGGCGCAGCCGCCGCTGCAGCTCGCGCTCGTCGGACAGCGACGGGTCCACGAACACGTGGGCCACTACCAGCACCAGGGCGGCCGCCCCCAGAAACCACAGCCCCTCGTTGATGCCGTACAGCATCAGATCGCAGGCGAAGGCCACGCCCAGGGCTATGGCCATCGATTCGGCCAGAAGCCGCGCGCGGCGGCGCTTGCCGCGCACCAGGCGCACCCCCAAGATGACAGAGGACACGATAGCGAAACATGCCGCCGCGATCAGCACGAGCGACAGGATGATGGTGATCACCGATTCATCGGAATAAGCACCGGTCACGAACTCCTGGGCCACGGCCACCCACACCAGCACCACTTCGGGAATAAGCACAGCGCCGCCCACCATCAGCAGCACGCCGAACACCTTCAGAACCATCGGCGTGCGGGAATGCCCGCTGCCAATGCCGGGATCGGGTTGCAAGGGGGTTTGTTGAAGAAGCGCGGAATCCATGGCGCTATGGTATCATGACCCCCGAATTCAGGCCTCGGCCCCACAACATACCCGCAAGATGGCACCAATTTGACATGCTTGCGCGCGGGCCCCACGGCGAAAGGAGCAGCGGTGACCACCCAGCAGACCGATACCGCCACCTGGTACCTGCGCATGTTCTCCTATCTGCTCATGCTGTGCGGAGCCTTCGGCTGCGCCACGGGCGCGGTGGTCATCTACCAGGCCGTGGCCGACAGCGCACCGGCGGAGACGTCGCTTTCGCTAGCCATGGTGGTGCTGGGGCTGGCCGCCATCGCCGCCAACGGCGTTACCCTGGCCACGGGCATCGTGGGCCGCATCGCCTCGCGCAAGCCCGAGCGGCTGCAATCGCTGTACACCGTGGCCGTCGCCGGCGTAGTGACCACCATCGTTGGCCTGGGGCTGTGCTATGCCACCAGCGGCGATTTGCCCACGTCCCTCATCTTCAACCTGCTTCTAATGGGCATTTGCATCGTTGTGACGAACAGCCTGCGGAGAAACCCCTCGTAGGCTTCGCCTAAATTCTCGCCCATAACGCCTCTGATCTTGTACAATGCACCTTAACGGCATTGGGCTGCGTGGGGACGCGGCCCCGCTACACTCAGGAGGATTCATGACCGAGAACGATTCGCAGCAGGCCGCGCGCGACGCCGCCGCTGCCTTCATCCAAAGCGCGGCACCCGCCGACGCCGCCGGCACCGCCCCCCAAACCCCGGCCGAGGCCGCCATCGCCGCCAAGGAGGCCTACGGCGCCACCGATCCCGCCGAGGCCCAGAACACCAAGAAGGGCCATGGGGTCGCCATCGTGGTGGGGCTTATCATCGCCCTGCTCGTGCTGGCCGGCATTGGGGCGTTCCTGTTCACCCAAGGCGTCTTCAACAAGAACACGCCGGTGCAGGAAACCCAGCGTGTGCCGCTTTCCGACGCCCGCGTTATCGCGGCCTTCGACGAGGTGACGGTGGAGACCCCCGACATCTCTCAGTACGCCTACGTGTCCCAAGACGCTCTCATCGGCCCCAAGTTCAGCGACATCGTGGTGAACGAGCCCGTGGACCTGGGCGCCTCCACCCACCAGATTGTGGAGTGCACCGCCACGGCCACCGCCGTGTTCAAGAACAAGGGCATCGAGATCGCCGTGCCCGTCACGCTGCCCTTCGAGTATTCCCCCGAAGGCGAGACCTGGGTGCCCGGCGACATCACCCAGGGTGCCCCCACCGCCACGCCGCTCGCCTCGGCCAGCGCCAGCGAGATCATCGGCAACCTGAACGCCATTCTGAACGACTACGACCCCACCTATGGCGAGGCCATGGCCGATGCCACCGTGGTGAAGACCACCGCCGACCTCACCATCGACGGCGGCCCCATTTCGGTGGACCTTTCCAAGACGATCACCGAGGAGCAGGAAGCCCTCACCATCAACGAGCTGCGCACCTGCACCGTGGGCCTCACGGTGGCGTGGTCCAACGATAAGGGCTGGCTGGTCACCGTCACCGACGCGGGCACCATCGACACCCAGAAGAGCGAGATTCCCGACCCCAGCGCCGCCGATGCCGCCGTGGCACCCGTGGACACCTCGCCCCAGAACCTGGGCTCCGTGAACTTCGGCGACACCGTCACCGTGGCCGGCACCCTGGAGGCCGTGGCGAACACCGGCGAGCTGGCCAAGGCGAACAACTATAGCAATGGCGCGGCCAACCTGGATGCGGGCGGCTCGGTGCAGCTGGTGCTGCGCCTGACGCGGCCCGTGGACATGACCCTGAACGGCACCGCCTACCATCTCACCAGCATCGGCGTGGCCCTGGGCCCGAATGTTACCGAGGACGAGAAGAACAGCCTCATCGGCCGCAAGGCCGACGTGAAGGGTCCGCTTGACGAGAACTTCGTCACCAACTGGTGCCCCGCTGGCATCAAGGCCATGGAGATTCACGTGGAATAGGCCCCATCTTCCCCGCACGAGAAAGCCCCCGCGACGCGCGACCGTCGCGGGGGCTTTTAGATGCTCGTCAAAGACGACCGAAGGCCGCGCCTACGAGGCCTGGGGCGGGAACGGCGTCTGAGGATAGGTCGGTGTCGCGGGCGGCACGGGAACCGACAGGGCCGTCCATTCGGGGGCATAGCGCGCCACCCAGTGGCCCAGACCGCGCACCGTAACGGCCTGGGCGGCCGCCTCGACGAAGCACGCCAGCACGTACACAATGAGCACGGCGATCAACGTGGGAACGGCAATGGCCCCGACAATGGCCATCACCTCGGCGAACGACGGGTCGCTTGCCGAGGCGACCACCATCGACGGCGCCGCGCCGCCCACAGCCACCAGCACGGCGAAGAGGGTGATTACCATGGTGACCACGCCCACAATGAGGCCGGCCACGATATTCGGCACCAACGTCACCAGCAGAAGCTGACCCCAGTTGCGCTTGGCCATGTTCCACACGTCCTTCACGTTGAACCCATCGCCGATGGTGTAGCCCATGATCATGCGCATCTGCATGACGTTGATAGCCACCGTGCCGGCAACCATAACAGCCAGGTAGGCCAAGCCGCCCAGCAGCGGAATAAACCCAAGCACCATGCCGATAACACCCGTGACGATGCCCACCGCAAGCGCGATGACGAAGGCGTAGAAGCCGAACTCGAAGTTCTTGCCCGTCACGTACTTGGCAGGCATGGGAGTCTTGCCGCCGAAGGGCACCTCACGCGACCAATGCAGCAAATAGCCCGCCACCACGAAGTTCAAAATGGGCACGCACATAATGAGGCCGAGCACGAGCAGCTTGCCCACATAGCCCGGCGTCGTCTTAATGTCCTCCCAAGCCGCACCGATGCAGCCCTTGGCGTACACCGGCTGCACCGGGGCCGGCGCGGGGGTCGGCATCGGCGTCTGGGGCGAATAGTTCATCTGATCCATAGACGTTTCCTTTCTCTCGGGGCAACGGCCCGCTTCCTCTGGCGACCCGCCAGCTCGTTTCGCGTGGAAGCGCGATTCGTCGCGCATGCGCGCCAAACGGCTGCCGCAACGCTGGGCCCATTGTGACAGCAGGGGCTTACTGACGTTGAATCAGTAGGGAAATCGTCATCTTTTCCATAGGAACCGGAAACTGGGTGGCCCGCTACTCCAAATCGCGCTTCTCCACCACCGTGTAGGCGGGCAGGATGTTGCGCTTCACAATGCGATAGCACAGCAGCGCCGTAATAGGCATGCCCAGGCACAGCAGGCTGCCCAGCTTGAAGGACGCCATGGTGCCGAGCAGATCGATTATGGCGCCCGCCGCCGTGGGCCCGAAGGCCGCCCCACAGGTATAGCCGGCATTCAACCAAGTAATGGCCTCGGTCAGGCGCGCGTCGGGCACTGCCCGCTCGCAGACGCCGTTGGCCACGATAAGCAGCGGGGAATAGGTGGCCGCACCCAGAAGCGCCACTGCCATCAGCGACGGCGCCGAATCGATGAAGAACATGGTGCCGAACGCAAGTCCCACGGCACAGGCCGCCACCACCAGCTGCTTGGGCAAGGGGGCCCGCAGGCGCACCATACCGAACAGGAAGCCCACGATCATCGACACCGCACCTGAGGCCATCAGCACCGCACCGGCGAAATCGGGACTGTGCAGGTCTTCCGACAGCGACACTGTGGCCGTGTCGAACAGGCCCAGAAAGGCCCCCGCGAAGGCGTAGATGACGAACAGCACGCGCACGGCCGCCGAGGTGGCCAGCAGGCTTCGCTTCGGGGCCCCGTCCTCGGGCATCGCGCCCGGCTCTCCTTCCATCTCGGCGGCTGCCTCGCCTGCCACAGCAGCATCCCCCGCGGGCGCCGACCAACCCGGCACGGGCTCGGTGGATTTCGACGCGCACAGCAGCAGCACCCCCACGGCAAAGGCCGCACCGCCCGCGATCATGCCCGCCGTCGGCGCGATGGCCGCAGCCAGGGCGATGGAGATGGAGGGACTGAAGATGAAGGCCATATCGTCCAGCACGCTCTCGTAGGAGAACATGGTGCGCAAATCGGGCGCTTCCTTCCCCAGCCGCCCCGAGCGAATAAGATAGGTCCACCGAGCGCGGGCCATGGCCTGGGGACTGGGATAGAAACCCACCAGCAGCGCGCCCACGAACAGCGGCCACACCGGTCCGTGCAGCGCCACGTTCGCCACCAGCACTACCAAGCCCGCAAGCGACACCGCAGCCGCCTTCGGCACCACTGCCGACTGGCCCCGTTCGTCGATGCGCTTGGACACCCGCGGCGTCACCACGAAGATCGAAAGCGCGATGAGCGACGATGCCAACCCGGCCGTAAGAAACGAATAGCCCGACAGCGTGATCATGGTGACCACGCCGATGTTCAGCATGCTGCCGAAGAAGCGCATGAGCAGGCAGGCGATATCGAAGGGGTAAGCCGCCCGCACGCGCAGTATCTTCTTGTACACTCCCGGGCTTACCGCCGCCATCGTCTCACCTCGCCTCCGCCCGACTCCTTACAAGACACGCCCGACCAACCAGCCGAGCGTCCATCGCCTAGAGTAGCACGCCCGCGCCCCCAGCGAAAGGGAGAAACCACCAACAACCCGCCGCCCTCCTTGGACAGGTTCACAAACACCGCAGGGAAGGCCAGAGGGCGGCCTTTAGGGCTTCGAGCGCCCGCGCTCGCCATCGATCATCGCGATAAGCTCCTGCTTGCCCGCTACGCCGAACTTGCGATAGATGCTGCGAGCGTGGCCCTTCACCGTGCTGTGGGAGAGCACCAACTGCTCCTCGATGGCGGGCAGGCTGTAGCCCTGGGCAAGCCACGCGAACACCTCGGCCTCACGCCGCGTCAGGCGCTTCTCCTCGGCAAGACGCTGGTAGAACTGCGTGCGCTCCTCCTGCCAATCGGCGGCGCCATCGCCCGAGGAGGCGTCCTCGCGGCTACCGTCGACATGCAAGGCCGAGGTCGCCGAGCGGCGGCGCAGCAGCAGAAGAGCCACCGAGAACATGTACGCGAGAACCAAAACCAGAGCCGTCATCGACAGCGCGCCCTGGCTCACCTGCGTCTCCAACAGCCATGCGACCGGAGCCGCCGCCAGCAAAATGGCGTTCATAATAGTCCAGCCACCTAGGAACAGCATCAGCTCATCGCCGCGCGCCGACCGTCCTATCTCGAACAGCGCGATCCACATGATGACGTAGAAGAACGTCCAGCTGGACTCCACCATGGCCACCGACAGCGTGGCCAGCAAGCGCCCCGATGCCGGCAAGATGGCCAACCCGGCCACCGTCAGGAACAGCAGGGGCATGAATATCTGCCGCACGCTGGGCACAAACTTCCTTCGGGCAAGGTACGCGATCAGCAGGGCCATGCCGCCGCCGCGCAGCAACGCCTCGCACCACGTGAGCAAAGCTGGATCGGCGGCGGGAAACTCGAAGAACACCAACACGCGAAACAGCAGGGAATAGCTGGCCATAAGCACCACCAGCTCGGTGGGAAGCAGACGCAGCGTCTCGCCTCCATAACGCAGCCAGCTCGCGCGATCGACCGCATGTTCCACCGGGCTTGGGAAAGCAACCTTGTCCCAAGGAGCACCGACGAGGGGCGCCACACTCCCCACGGCAATCGCGAGGAAAAGCGGCGCCCGGGCAGCGGCGGGAGCCGCCCCGACCAAAGCGAACAGCAACACCGCGGCAAGAGCCGCCACAGCGATGGTCCGATTGCGACGGGCGGCATCCATGGCCGCCAGCCGGGCAGCCCAACAAGCGAGAATCCACGCGTGGCCCACGCCCACCAGCACCTGCGACACCGCATAAGCCGCCACGTTTGCTGCCCCGTACAGCATAAGGGCACTTCCCGCTAGCAGCATCGCCCCGAAACCTGCAGCCGCCCCGCGACCGAACAAGCGGTCGCGAAAACGCCCTACCAGCACGACAAGCGCAGCCAAGGTAAGCACCGAGCAGAGACGAGCAAGCCACAGCGTCGCCGTCGGATAGCCCTCGATGGCGGCGCTCCAAAGGGAGTACGACGATGCCTGGCGCAACAGACCCAACGTGCCGATTTGGCAGCAGAAAAGCAGCGGAAGAACGTTTTCCCTGCTCATATACGACTTCATGACCCTCCCCACCCTTTTTGGCCGATGGCGCAACAAGCGAAAACCAGCCCATTGGGACGGTTTTTCGCCACCAGTTTCCCTGCATACTGCTGGCCAAGCAAGGCGCACGGTGGGTTGATGCGACAGTCGGCCTTGAACCGAACGCGCCTTGCGTAACGCAATCAGCAAGATGCAATGCACATGCGAAGGGGATGATACCATGAATCTTTCCAGAAGGAACTTTCTCAAGGGCGCGGCATTCGGCACCGCAGGCCTGGGCGCTGCCTCAGCCGCGTTCCTGACCGGCTGCGCGCCCCAGACGCCGACCGAAGCCGATTTGGCCGAAACCGGCGCATCGACGTCCAGCGATTACCCGGTGCAGGTGCTGGGTGCCATGGATGAGGCCGCCGAGACCTTCGAAGGCGACGTAGTCGTTCTGGGCTGTGGTCCGGGTGGCATCGCCTGCGCCACGCGCCTGGCCGAGGAGGGCGCCCGCGTGCTGGTGGTGGAAAAAACCACCACGGTGGGAGGCACCGGACTCGTCTGCTCGGGCAACTGCTACATTTCCCTCAACAGCCAGTACCAGCAAGATCAGGGGCTGGAAGCCGACATCCCCGCCTTCTACAAGGAATGGCTCGAGGCTGTGCACTACCACTGCGACCATGAGGTGCTGAGCACCTACCTGCGCAACTGCGGCCGCGTTGTCGACTGGCTGCTGGGCTACGGCTTCGGTTTCCACATGAAGGAAACGCCGGCCACCAACGGGCTGACCGGATTCGCCTACCGCATTTCCCAGCCGGCCAAGGACAGCGGCAACCGCCAGGAAGTGTACGGCAAGATGATGGATCTCGTCGCCCAGGCCGGGGGTGCCTTCCACGGCGAGTGCACCGGCACCGAGCTGATCGTGGACGATGAGGGCACCGTGGTGGGCCTGCGCGCCGATCGCAACGGCGAGACGGTGGACTTCATGGCCAAGGCCGTGGTCATCGCGTCGGGCGGCTACGGCGCGAACCGCGAGATGATCGACCAGTACGCCAAGAACCCCCTGCTCGGCCGCGACCCCGTGCTGAACAACGGCGAAGGCGCCCGCATGGCGTGGGCCGCCGGTGCGAAGCAGCCGTGGAACCTGGGCGCCCTGTGCGTAGACACCCTGTATCCCATCGACGCCGACCACGTGTCCTACCCGGGCGGTGTGCAGGCCCTCGGCAATGTAATGCAGGATGCCGGCAAGGCGCGTATGCATGTGAACCAGCTGGGGCGCCGCTTCCATTCCGAGGACGCCTTCTGCTGGGTGCCCACCTACGGCGGCACCAACGCCGTGGCGTGCGATGAGCCGTACCTCTTCGTTATCGCCGATCAGGCGGCCCTCGATGCGCTGAAGGATTCCGATGAGACCGTGGATGACGCCTACTTGGAGTCCATGACCGCCCTGGGCGTTCTGTTCGCGGGCGACACCCCCGAAGCCCTGGCCGAGGCCGTAGGCTGGGATCCGGCCGTATTCTCGGAGGAGTTCTCCCATTACAACGAGCTGTGCGCGCAGGGCGAAGACCCCGTCTTCTTCAAGACCGCCCAACATCTGGTGCCCTACGGCGCCGGCCCGTACTACGCGGTGCGCATGGCCCCCACTCCCTTCGGCACCTGCGGCGATCTGAACGTCACGCCGCGCATGGAGGTGCGGGGCGTCGAACCCGGATCTACCGTGAAGGGCCTGTACGCCGTGGGCACCGAAACCGTGGGCACCATGCACAACGACTACTACTGGGCTCTCGGCCAGACCGTCGGCTGGGCCCACACCTCCGGCGTACTGGCCGCCGAGGAAATAGCCGCCAACGTCCTCTCGTAGACGCGACGGCCAGCGGCGATCCTCCCTCGCCGTTTCTCCACCCTCCCCTTCGAGACGCCCCACCGGGGCGTCTCGCTGTATAAAGCCCTCGCTTCAAGCGAGACCGCTGCCCCGTGAGCCGTGCTCCGTGAGCTGGCATCCGGGTGCAGCGTCCCGGCACCGGGCAATCCAACAAACAGATTCGCCCCAGGAAACTTGTAGTACCATAGGCGGCGAACTTTTCGCGGACTACCACCCAAGGAGCGCCTCATGTACGACGGATTCACAAGCCCCGGCCGCAACGACGAATGCTGGTGCGGCAGCGGCAAGAAGTACAAAAAATGCCACCTCGCCTTCGACGAACGCCTGGAAGCGCTCTTTGAAGCCGGCGAGGACGTGCCCGCGCGCGACCTCTTGAAAACCGCCGCCGACATCGAGGGCGTAAAAAAGAGCGCCGCCGTGAACGTGGGCGTGCTGGACTACGTGGCCGAGCGCATCGCACCCGGCGTGACCACCGCGCAGATCGACGAGTGGGTGCACGACTACACCGTGCAGCACGGTGCCATCCCCGCGCCTTTGAACTACGAGGGCTTCCCCAACAGCGTGTGCACCTCGGTGAACGAGGTGGTGTGCCACGGCATTCCGTCGACCGACGAGGCGCTCGCCGAGGGCGACATCGTGAACGTTGACTGTTCCACCATCCTGGACGGCTATTTCTCCGACTCCTCCCGCATGTTCTGCATCGGCGAGGTGTCTCCCGAGGCGGCCGACTTGGTGCGTGTGACGAAGGAGGCCGTGGAGGAAGGCCTTAAGGCCGTGAAGCCCTGGGGGCATTTGGGCGACGTGGGGGCGGCCGTGAACGCGTACGCCAAAAAGCACGGTTACACCGTGGTGCGCGAGTTCGGCGGTCACGGCATCGGGCTGGAATTCCACGAGGACCCCTTCGTGAGCTTCGTCACCGAGCCGGGTGCAGGCCCCATCATGGTGCCGGGCATGATGTTCACCATCGAGCCCATGATCAACGCCGGTGCCCAGGAGATTGACATGACCGACCCCAACGGCTGGACGGTGCGCACGGCGGACAAGTCGCTCACGGCCCAGTGGGAAGTGCAGATCGTCATCACCGAGGATGGCTACGAACTGCTCAGCTGGTAGCACCTCATATGGCTCTCAACTGGGAAAAGCAACTTTCAGGTGCCGGAAAATGATGCCGCAAGTTGGTGGCGTCGCCGCTCTTGCTACCGTAAAGTGAGAAACGTCGACACCCCTTGACGATCACCATTTCGCACCGAAAGGACGCACCATGAGTTTCCGCGACAACCTGCAGCATTTGCGCGCCACCCATTCCATGACCCAGGAGCAGCTGGCCATGATGGTGGGCGTCAGCCGCCAGTCCGTCACCAAATGGGAGGCCGAACGCGCCTACCCCGAGATGGACAAGCTGCTGAAGCTGTGCCAGATCTTCGACTGCACCTTGGACGACCTGGTGCAGGGCGACCTGACCGCCGCCACCCCCTCCCCCGCCGCCCAGGCCCGCGCCAGCGCCCTGCGCGATGTGGCCGGCGCGCCGCCTCAGGATGTGTGCGGCTACGACGAGCACATGCGCGCCTTCGCCCTGAAGATTGCCACAGGCGTGTTCGCCGTTCTTGCGGGCATCTCGCTGCTCATCTTCGTCGGCACCGCCACCGAGTGCTTCGAGCCGAACCTGGAGTCTTTGGGGCTCATCCCGCTGTTCGCCGGCATCGGCATCGGGGTGGCGCTGTTCGTCACCGCGTCGTTCCAGCACCTGGAGTTCCAGCGCAGCCACCCCTACATCCAGGACTTTTACACCGCCGACGACCGCCGCGAGGCCCAGCGCTCCTTCGCCGTGAGCCTCGTTGCGGGCCTGCTCCTCCTGTTCGCCGGCGTGGTGGGCTCAGGATTCGCCGACGGGCGCGGCGATCTGGCCGAGGGCGTGGCCGCGGGCGTGCTGATAGCGCTCTTGGCCGCAGGAGCATGGCTCATCGTGCGCGGCTCCATGCTGCTGGCCCGCGTGAACGTGGCCAACTACAACGAGGCGCGCGAGCAGGCCATGGCCGAAAGCGATGCCTGGAAGTGGGCGCGCGAGGCCGATGCGGCGCAGCTGCGAGGCCTGTACACCGACGAGCAGATCTGCGATTTGCTCGGCATCGCCGACGCATCGGATGCGGAAATCGCCCGGGCGCGGGCGCGCCTGGAGCGGCGCCACCGCAAGAGCCAGATCACAAGCGGTCTGTGCAGCATCATCATGATCCTGGCCACGGTGGCCGGCGTGGCGCTTCTGCTCGTGCCCCAGTGGCACACGCCCTTCTTCTGGCTGGCCTGGGTGTTCGGCGGTCTCCTGTGCGCCGTGGCCGGCATCTTCGTGAGCACCTTCGTGAAGGACGATCCCGCCCAGTAGCCCGTCGCCCCGTTCCGCGCCGCACCGAAGCCCGCCGCGCCGTATCGCCTGCCCGATGCGGCGCGGCGCCGTTCTGGCGAAACGATGGCGGAAATCCTACGGTCACCATACGCTTACCGACCTCCTTCGCGTAGAGTGTCATTCTGCCTCTATGCTGGGAAGTGCTTATTGACACCTTCCCCTGAGAGGAGCCCTTATGGCTGAGAACACCAACGCGGTGCCCCAGGTTCCCACCCCGTCCGACGACGAAGCGGCCGGTTTCGCCCTGGAGGCCCAAGCCCTCGGCAATGGCGAGCCGGCGCGCGTCGACGGCACCGTGCAAGCAGCGGCGGCCGGCGATGCGAGCGAGATGCTCGGCGAGGTGCTGCAATCCCAAGAGCTGAACCCCAGCGAGCCTGCCGTGACCAACGACCCCGTTCCGATGCAGGCCGCCGGCGCCTCCTGCACGCCCACGGGCGCAGGCTATGCAGCCCAGGGTCGCGCCCTGGAGCAGGAAGCCGTGGCCCAAACCTATCCGGGCCAACCCGCGGCCGCCCGGTCAGCGGCACCGTATTACATCGCCCCCGAGCCCCAGCCCGCGCCCCAACCTGGCGTTGCCGCATCCCAAGCAGCCTACCAAGCCGCCTACGGCGCCCCCGCCGTCGGCACAACTCCCGCAGCCGCTCCCGCCGCGCCCAGCTACAATCCCCAAGCCGCCGTCACTGCAGCCGCTCTGCAGCAGACCCGCAAAACCATCGACCCCCGACGCGTCTTCCTCATCTGCGGCATGGTTGTCGGTGCCATCATGATCGTCTTCGGCCTGTGCATGCTGGCCTTCTACACACCGGCCGAGGTTAACGAGTTCTACAGCTCTTCCCATCAGGCCTTTGCCAGCAGCGGCGCCACGGCCGCCCAAGTTCTGAAAGCGGGCTTCGCCATGCTGCTCATCGGCTTGGGAGCCACCGACATCTGCGCCTTCGGCTCGAAACTCTTCAAGCACCACGGCTGCAAGCGCGACGAGCGCTAATCCTTCCCGCCCTTTCCGATCGGCCCCTTCCTCGAAGGGGCCTTTTCATGCCCGCAAGCCGCAGAGCGCGCGACGGAAGCCCGAACTGCGCCCCCCCCCTCGGCGCAAGGGGGAAGTAACGGCTGAAGTTTTTGTTTTGCTTTTTCTATGATGCTGCTATAATGGTTTGCAACTTACGAGGAAGCTCACAGGCTTCGCATAGATGAGGGTTCTGTTTTTGGAGGGGACAGAACCCTTTGTCTTTTCTGGAACCCACTCCAAAGCCACCGGCCCACCAAGGCCCTGCATCCGTGGCGGGCTTTTCGCACCTTCGTCGGCGAACCATCGCCGAATTGCAGCAGATCGCTATTTATGAGCGTCTATTGTGCCGGAAACCTTGTTTTATAGGATTAAAACTAACGATAAATATTAAAATCAACGTTTCCAGACGCTCATAAATCAAGATTTGATGCAGAAACAGGTCGTTTCATTAACCGAAGAAACGCCGCCCCATGCTTTGCCCAAACGCCGCGATCATGGAATACGATTAACCGAAGAAGCCCTAAGCCCCCCCCCGAGTGCCCTTACGGACAGAAAGACCCTGCGGAATCGCCGCGCCACCCCGTTATGTCCTGCAGAGACCGTTGTCCTCCCCAGCACAAAAACAGGCCCCTCTCACCCGCACGGGAGAGGGGCCTCATGGCAGAAAGCGTCTTGAAATCCGGGCCCGCGAGAAACGCGAGCCCGAACACAGCTGCTACACGGCGAACACGACCGAGCAGATGCTCAGCAGGATGGCGCCGAACACCAGCGTGAACACCATCATGGGCCACACGAACTTGAACCAGTGGGACATCTTCATGTCCAGCATCTGCAAGGTGGCCATTACCAAACCCGTCGGCGCGATATACAGCATGGCATACTGGCCGAACTGGTAGGCCGCCACGATGATCCAGCGCGGGATGCCCACAGTGTCGGCTAGGGGCGCGAAGATGGGCATCGACAGCACGGCCAAACCGCTGGAGGAGGGCACCACGAAGCCCAGCACGAAGAAGATCAGCAGCAGGCAGATCACGAACAGCGGGCCGCTCATGCCGGTCACCAAGTTCGAAGCGGCGTTCAGCATGGTATCGCTGATCATGCCCTCGGTCAGCACGTGGTTCACGCCACGGGCCAGACCGATGATCAGAGCCACGGGCACCAGGCTGGAAGCGCCGGTGCCGAAAGCGTCCACCATCTTCGACTCGCCCACGCCATCCTTGCCGGTACCGCCGATGAACATCACCAGGATAGACAACGTCACGAACTCGGCGGCCATCTGGGGGAACCACCAGCCAAGGTTCATGACGCCGATGATCATGATCACGAAGGCGGCCACGAAGATGCACAGCACGATCTTCTTGCGGATACCGAACTCACGGGCGGCCGCCGTGTTGTCGTTCAGCTCCCACTGGGCGTTGAACTTCTCGCGGTCTTCGTAGGAATAGCTGAACTCGGGATTGTTCTGCACCTTCTTGGCGTACCAATGCAGGTACAGCAGGAACACAATAGCGCCAACCACCAGGGCAAAGGCGCGCACGGCGATGCCCTCGGTGAACACCGTACCGGCGGCATTGGAGGCAATAACGGCCGAGAAGGGGTTCACCGTAGAGAAGGTGGTACCAATGGAGCCGGCCAGGAAGATGGAGCCAACGACCACAATGGAGTCGTAGCCGAGGGCGATGAATATCGGCGCCAGAATCGGATAGAAGGCCACGGCCTCCTCCTCCAGGCCGCACATGGTACCGCCGAAGATCATGAACACCGACACGCCGAACACCAGCAAAAACTCGCGCCCCTTGGTCTTCTTCGTCAGGGCCGACAGGCCGCTCTCAAAGGCGCCGGTCACTTTCACCACGCCGATAAGGCCGCCCAAGCACAGGATGAACACCATGACGTCGATGCCGTCGATGACGCCCCATACCATGGAGTAGGGAATGTCGGCGATGGATACGGGATGCTGGTCGAGCCCCTCGTAGGTGCCCGGAATGGACACCGACTGGGTGATGGCGCCGCTGGTGAACTGATCGATGCTGATCTTCACACCCAGCTCGTCCAGGGTCTCCTGATTAGCATCCAGCTCAGACACCTCGCCGGTGGGCGATGTCATCTCCAGCTTGCCGCTATCGGCGTCGTACATCAGCTTGGAGTACTGACCGGCGGGCACGAACCACGTGCACAGCACGGCGATGATGGTCACGATGAACAGAATCGTGAACGCCGAGGGGAAGGAGAACTTGCGCTTCTTCTTCTCTTTCTTGGGTTCTTCGGCGTTGAGGGGAACGCCCTCCATGGTTGTCTCAGCCATGTTGGTCTCCTATCTGGATCGGGAAGAGGGTGTTGATAATCCCCGCGGGCTCCTCTTCGCCAGCCGAAGGAGCCCGCGGGGTATCGCGATGAGCTAAGTGTAGATTCTGTGAACATGGGTCTGCTAGGCATAATGCGGTGATGGCATCAAGCTGTAACGGATATAAGTTGGGGATACTGTGAAGCAATTTTTCTAAACGATGAATAAACCGCAGGTCAGAACCTTCTCAAATGCTGACCAATTCACACATTGACAACAAGATGTCCACTTTTAATCTCGTTTCGCTACACTAATCCCAACCGATTTGACGCCCGCACAAGGGCACAATCGCGCGTCTTGACCGACCGCCATCCGAGGAACGCCATGGCTCTGCTGTTTTATTACACGCTTATCATCATGTTCTTCTACACCATCGTGGCGGCCACGAGCCTCTCGGCCTTCTATGTGTCGCGGCGCAAGACGTTCCTATACGCTACCCTCGGCTTCACGTTCTACTTCTTCGACGTGTCGCTCGTGTTCATGGATAACTTCATCACGCCCGACGCCGTGCTCGCCGCCCCCTCGTTCTACGACGTGGGAAACCCCTACGCGTCCATTATCACGGGCGGGGGCGCCTTCCTGTTCCTGTGGCTGGCCGCTTGCCGCTATTGCCGCGAGGGCCACTGGGCCATCCGCTTCGTGCCCGTGGCCGTATGGGCCACAGCCAGCCTGGCCGCCTACCAGCTGATCGGCGACGCCCAGTGGCGCGAGTTCGTCTACTATTCCATGCGCACGGCCCTGCAACTGTTCTGCTACGCCGTGCTGGCCCTGTGGTACCGCCACTCCTCCGACCCGCAACGACGTTCCATCATGAGATCGCACCGCGTGGCCTACTTCTGGGCCGTGGGTCTTACCTGCGGCATCATCATCGAGAACGTGTACTTCCAGCTGATCTACGATCCCACGAACCTGCCCCACGACATGTGGATCATGGCCGAGCGCAATCCCTTCGAGAACGCACTGTTCGTCTGCTTCGGCCTGGCGGTGCTGCGCGGTGCCTCCATATCGCTGCACCTGCGCGCCCGCAGCCTGCCCGAGGGCGAAGACCCGCTGCTGGTGGAATCCATCGACCGGCTGCTGCCCCTGTACAGCCACAGCTACGACCTCTCCAAGCGCGAGGAAGAAGTGCTGCGCCTGGCCCTTATGGGTAAGGACAACCAGAACATCGCAAGCGAGCTTTCCCTGACCGCCGGAACGGTGAAGGTGCACGTGCACAATATCCTGAAGAAGACGGGACATGCCAACCGCGCTGCCCTGGCCGCCGATTTCTGGGAGCGCTGAGCACGCTTCGTCATCGAACTACTTTCAAACTGCAGCAGATCGACGATTATGAGCGTCTGTTTCGCCAAATAGCCTGCTTTATGAAGTCGATATTAATGCTAAACATTAATTGATGCTCTCTCAGACGCTCATAACTGTCGATTTGCTGCAAAAAGCACGCCCTTCGCCAACCGAAGAAGCATTGGGACCGAGGCTTTTGGCGCGCGAGTACGCGTCGGCGGCCGAGCAGGCCCGAAATTGACACTTCCCTCCTCATTCGCAAGGTTTTTCCTACATCTTCAGAACATAGCAATTCGAAACCACATATTGTGCTAGAATTCCGTCTCACTAACTAGATGTAGTAAATGCACCGCAAAAGAACTCGGTTACGAGCGATAAGGAGCCACTTATGGAGAACAAGACGATCGACGGCGTGAAGGTTGCCGTAAACTACGCCCACAGCGACGACGCGCCGGTGTCCGATGCCGAGATTCAGGCCTACCTCAAGCGCGCCTACGAGAAGTACCCCCACGGCCAGCTGGAGTCGCTCACGCTGGATGTGGACGGCGAGGACGTGGGCATCCACTACGGCTTGGCCCCCGTGAAGTTCGATCGCATCCGCCGCATCACCGGATACCTGGTGGGCACGCTGGACCGCTTCAACGACGCCAAGCGCTCCGAAGAGCACGACCGCGTGAAGCACGAGGTTCCCACCTGCTGCATCAAGTAGCTTCGCGCTTCCTTGAAACGAGGAAGGCCGCTGCCGGGGTGCTCCGGCAGCGGCCTTTTGCTTTGCCGTCGCGAAAACGGAAGGGGTCTGCGCCCTACAGCGCCAGACGAGCCTCCAGGGCGCGACCGAGGGTCACCTCGTCGGCGAACTCCAAGTCGCCGCCCACGGGAAGCCCGCTGGCGGGGCGCGTCACCTTCACGCCCAGAGGCTTGATAAGACGCGCCAGATAGGCGGCCGTGGTCTCGCCCTCGATGTTGGGGTTCATGGCCAGAAGTACCTCCGACACCTCTTCACGACCAAGACGCGCCATCAACTCGGCAATGCGCAAGTCGCCCGGGCCCACGCCCTCCATGGGGGCCAGCACACCCCCGAGCACATGGTAGACACCGTTGAATACGGCCGTGCGCTCGATGGGAGGAATGTCGCGCGGCTCGCTGACCACGCAGATGATCGAGCTATCGCGCTTGGCGCTGGCGCAAATTTCGCACAGGTCGCCCTCGGCGTAGTTGAAGCAGCGGGCGCAGAAATGCACGCCCGCCTTCACCTCGCGGATGGCATCGGCCAGCCGCAAAGCCTCGGCGGCATCGGTGTTCAAAATCCAATAGGCCATACGCTGGGCCGACTTCGGGCCCACGCCGGGCAAACGCTCAAGCTCGTCGAGAAGCTTCTGAATGGAAGGCGCCGCTTGCACAAGTATCGCTTCCCGCCAGATGCCTACATCAGGCCTGGAATCTTCATACCGCCCATGACGGCGTTCATGCGGGCGTTAGCGGCCTCGCTCGCCGCACGCAGAGCCTCGTTCACGGCGGCCGTCACCATATCCTGCAGCATCTCCACGTCCTCGGGATCCACCGCGGCCGGGTCGATGGTGATGTCGGTAATGGCCATCTCGCCAGTGGCCGTGGCCTTCACCATGCCGCCACCCGCCGAGGCCTCGAAGGTCATGGCGGCGATTTCCTGCTGGGCCGCAGCCGCATCGCGCTGCATCTTCTGGGCCTGCTTCATCATCTTCTTCATATCCATAGGGCAATTCTCCTTTGATCTCGCAGTGAAGCCGAGCCTATTGTAGGCCATCGGCCGTTAGGACACTTCCTCGAAACTGATGCCGTCGCCGAAACCGAAGGCAAGCGATGCGTTCAGGTCGGCGCCATCGGGTTCCATCACCGGATTGGGCGACGGACCGGACACGCTGTCCGGCTCGGGCGGTAAGCCCGTGGCCGGCGCCATGGCGGGCGCGGGTGCCTGAGGCTCCGCAGCCAGAGCGTCCTCCCAAGGCGGCACTTCGCCGGGGCGCTCGTCGCTCGCATCGGAGGGGACATAGTCGTCATAGGGGGGCCGATCGTCCTCCCAGGGCGGCACCTCCTCCACCGTCGACGGCGTAGGGGCGGAAGCCGGCGAAGCCTGGGCGACGGGTGCGGGAGCAGGCGGGGCGGCCGGAGCAGCAGGGGCCGTCGGCGCGCCGAGTTCCGATGCGGGCACAACCGGAACCGTCGGCGCGGGCGCGGACGGAGCCACCGCCGCAACGCCGGCCGCCGCCCGGGCCGCCGCAGCTGCCACGGGATTGGGGGCAGCCACGCCGCCTGCTGCCGGCACCGCCGCCGACGGCGCCGCACCGCCCGCGGCGCGACGCAGCTCGAAGGGTACCTCGGCGCGGGCCTCTTGGCGCAGAGCACGGGCCAACTCTTCCTGGGCATCGGGCTTCTGCACCATCTGGAACGCGAAATCGTTGTCGCCGGAGAACTCGATGACGAGCGCCTTGCCATTGAAGGTCACGCGCGTGTTGATAAAGAGCACGCCATAGGTGATCTTCACCCGCTTCAATGTGGCCAGAACTCCAGCCCACAGACGCTGAAGCGCCGCCGGGTTGCCCAGCATCTCGGCCAGTTGGGGCGATAGCGCCCCGGAGGCTGCAGGGGTTGCCGAGGCGGCCGGAGCAACAGCCGGATCAGGCACCGACGGAGCGGGTGCGGGCGGCCTGAAGGCCGCCCCTACGGAGGCGTCCGATGCGGGGGCGATTGGCGCGGGGGCGTTCGATGCGGGAGCGGAAACCGGAGCCGGAGCGGGCTCGGGGGCCACGGGGGCGCTGGGCTCGGGCACTGCGGAAACCGAGGCAGAAGCCGGAGAGGGGTCGGGCACTGCGGAAACCGAGGCAGAAGCCGGAGAGGGATCGGGCACCGAGGAAGCCGAGACAGCCGCGCCCTCGCGCTCTTCGGGCACCGTCGTCGGCACAGCAGCCGGAGGCACCGGGGCCGGAGCGGGAGCCGGAGGCGTCGGCATCGGCGCAGGGGCGACCATCGCGGGAACCGCCGCAATGCCCGGAGCCGAAGCGGTCGCCCCGGCAGCTATCTGGCGCTCCAGTTCCTCCACGCGGGCAGCCAGGGCCTGCAAGGTCAGGTCGGCGGAGGGGCGCACCATGCGCGTCAACGCGATCTCGAAGGAGAGCCGGGCGTTCGTGGACGTTTTCAAATCCGACGCCACATCGCCCAGCACATCCAGCAAATAAGCCAAGCGATCCACCCCGAACAGCGGCAGCTCAGCGGCCAACTCGCGCCGCGTGCCCTCGCTCACCTCCAGCACCACATCGGCGCCGGCCACGGCCATCACGTACATGTTCCGCAGATGAGTCGCCAGATCGCCCACGAACTGGGCCAGATCGGCGCCGGTTTCCACATATTCGGCCACCCAGGTAAAGCACGCCGCGGCGTCACGCGCGCCAATGGCCTGCACGATGTCGGCCAGGTCGGTGGAATCCACGGTACCCAGCATGCGCTCGGCCACCTCCATGGTCACCGCGCCGTCGCCGAAGGCAATCAACTGCTCCAGCGACGTCAGCGCGTTGCGCATGCCGCCTTCGGCCCGGTGTGCAATCAAATCCAGAGCCTCGCCCTCGAATTCCACGCCCTCGGCTACGCAGATAGCGCCCAAGCGCGACACCATGGCCTCGGTGGAAATGCGGCGGAAGTCGAAGCGCTGACAGCGCGAGTGGATGGTCTCGGGCACCTTCTGCGGGTCAGTAGTGGCCAAAATGAACACCACATGACTCGGCGGCTCCTCCAATGTCTTCAGCAGCGCGTTGAAGGCAGCCGTCGAGAGCATGTGCACCTCGTCGATGATGTACACCTTGTAGCGGCCCCGCGTCGGCGCGAACTGCACGCGCCCGATAATCTCCTCGCGCACATTCTCCACGCCGGTACGGCTCGCAGCATCCAGTTCGTACACATCCGGATGCTCGCCGGCGGCGATCAGCTCGCAGTCCTCGCAGGTGCCGTCGGGCTCGGCCGTGGGCCCCGTCTCGCACAAAAGCGCCTTGGCGAGCAGACGCGCCGTGGTGGTCTTGCCCGTGCCACGCGGGCCCGTGAACAGGTAGGCATGGCTCACCTTGTCCTGGGCGATGGCGTTCTTGATAGTGCGCTCGATATGCTCCTGCCCGACCACATCCTCGAAGATCTGCGGTCGGTACTTGCGGTAGAGAGCCTCTGCCATAGCCTATTCCCCGTCTTTCTCCTCAGATGCGGAAGGCGTCGCCGGTGCGGAAAGCTCCTGCCCGTCCGCGGCCTGCTCGGCAGCCACCCGCGCGCGGGCCTCGGCCTTGGCGGCGGCCTCGGCACGCAGCACCTTCTCCTCGGTCAGCTCGCGCTGGTACTCGGCCTCGCTCACGCGCTCCTCGGCCTGGGCCACCGGGTCGCCCGCCTTGGCGCGGCGCCCCGTCATGGCGGCCTTGATAACCCCGATAAACGCCGGGGCCACCGACACCGCCACAATGCCCAGCACGATCACCTCGAAGTGCTCCTGTACGAAGGGCACGCCGCCGAAAAAATATCCCACCAGCACGAACAAGCTCACCCAGCTCACGCCGCCGATAACGTTGAAGAACGTGAACTTCCCGAAGTTCATATGCCCCGTACCCGCAATGAACGGCGCAAAGGTGCGGAAAAACGGCATGAAGCGCGTGATGACGATGGTCAGGCCGCCGTAGCGCTCGAAGAAGTGGTCGAGCTTGGCCATACGCTCGGGCGTGAGGGCCTTCACTTTCCCCGAATCGATGATGCGGCTGCCGAACAAGCGCGCGATCCAGTAGTTCGAGGTGTTGCCCAGAATAGCCGCCGCCCAGAACACGACAAGCGTGGCCCAGATGTTCAGGCCGCCGCCGTCGGCGGAGAACACACCGGCCGCGAACAGGAGCGAGTCGCCCGGCAGAAACGGGAAGAACACCAGCCCCGTCTCCACGAATACGATGAGGAACAGCGGCGTGTACACCCACACCGGCCCCAGCGCGATAATCCAGCCGGCGATGAAGCCGCGCGGGTCTTTCAGCAGGTTGATGAAGAAGTCGATAATGCCCATGGGACGTGCGAACCTTTCAAACAGCGCCCGATTCGCGGGCGCGCAACGACGTCATGAAAAAGTGCCCCGAATAGGTATGGGCGCTCGTCAGCGGTCCCTTATGGCTGCTTCCTCCCGGACCTGACCAGGTTCGGAACTTGTCGCCGCCCATACCCATTCGAGGCACTCGAACTCGTAAGGCCCTAGTATAGGGCATCCGCGGCAACGCGCGGATGCCGCGGGCCTGCGCAAACCAAACTTCCACAGGGAAACGCCCCCAGAGAAGAGCATGCGCCGCCCCTATCGCGTGGTTTCCTGCCGTTCGCGTTAAGGAATTTGTAAGAACTTCCCCTTACAGGGCCGTGAATTGATACTATTCTTCCTACGAGAAACCATCCTGAAACGACGCACCTCCGAGGAAGACCATGACCCGTTCCGACTACAGTCGCTCCGACGACGCGCATCGCCGGCGTCCCCCCGCGGGGCTGACGCTGTCCACGGGACGCTTCGAAGGTCGCTCCCGTTCATCTTCCCAGCCGCGCCGCACGCGCCACAATCCCCTGCGCGACCAGGAACCCTACCGATCAGAGCGCCGTCCCGAACGGGATCGGCCGTCGCGCCACGCGCCTGCGTCCACCCGTCACTCGGGGCGCGGCCGCAGCTCCCAGCGCGACATCTACGTCGACGACCGCTACGACACCTCCTACGACGACGCGCCCCGCGGCGGCGCGCGCGTCGGCAGCTCGCTGGCCGACTCCCTCATTACGCTCGTGCCGTCGTTCCGCAAGGCCAGCGGTCACGGCGGCTCGTTCCACCGCGGATTCGACCTGCGCACCATGGGACTCGGCCTGGTTGCCATCGCCCTGGCCGTGGTGCTCGTCATGGCCGTGGCCCACGTGGGACCCTTCGCGCCGGCGCACATCGAAGATCGTTCGACGCACGTGGGAGCCCTCGGCGCCGCGGCGGCCGTCGGCAACGGCGGATACATCGCCCAAGGCGTAGCCACCCAGATCAGCCTCGCGCGACCCGTGGAGCCCGACCTGGCCGCGCTGCCGGCCCACGACGTCACCCGCGAGGATATCAGCTCGCTTTCCGGCCAGGAAACGCCCTTCGTGTTCTCACTCGGCCCCACCGAGGGCGAAAACGTCGGCGCCCCGGTGCTGAGCGACCAGTCGCTGGTGCAACTGAGCAACGCCCTGGCTTACTACGAGACGAACGACTACAACGTGGGCTACCTGCTGATGGACCTGGGCACGGGCCGCGGTATTGCCGGCAATCTGGACGAGACTATCTACGGCGCCAGTTCCTTCAAGGGTCCGTTCTGCACTTACGTGGCGGAAAAGGAACTGTCCAGCAACATCGACAAGGTGAAGTCGTCCCGCCGCGAGCAGATCGAGAACATCATCATCTGGTCGGACAACAAGTCCTACAGCAAGCTGCGGCGCACCTTCGGCACCGATGGCATGGAAGACTGGTTGGCCGAGGCCGGGGTGAACACCTCGCTGGTGGACGACACCTCGTTCCCCCATTACACCGCCCGCCAGTCGGCCCTTATGTGGCTGAAGATCTACGCTTTCTTGAACGAGACCGATAACTCCACGGCCCAGTGGCTCTCCGACACCTTCGGAAAGACCGAGGTGTCCTTCCTGCGCAACGGCGCCCTGGGAACCACCAGCGCCGGCAGCACCGACTACCTCCCCAGCGAAGACTCCGGCGAGCAGGAAGCCGCCGAGGAGCAGGCCATCGACGAAGGAGACGAGCTCCAGGCCGACGGCGACCAGCAAGAGGACGGCACCGGCGAAGCAGCGGACGACGGCATGGAGGCCGTGGCGGCAGCCATTGCCGAGGATGCTGCCGAGGGGCACGATGCCACGGTCACCTCCATCGGCACGAACATCACCGTGCGCAACAAAGCCGGCTGGATCAACGGCAAGGAAGACGACGCAGTGTGCGATTCGGGCATCGTCACCATCAACGACCGCGACTACCTGATGGTCATCATGACCGGCGCGCCCGATTCCGCCGAGGGCGAGCGCGCCTTCGCCCACTTGGCCCGCACCCTGCTGGAAATCCGCGGCGACCTCGTGTAGCGGCGCCTACTGCCCCGCGCGCACCCGGGCGCAATGCAGCCCGTATTCCAGGGAATCCACCAGCGCGTTCCACGATGCCTCGATAACGTTCTCGGATACGCCCACCGTGCCCCAGGTATCCACCCCGTCGGTGGCTGTGATGGTCACGCGGGTAATGGCGTCGGTTCCCTGGCTCTCGTCGAGCAAGCGCACTTTGTAGTCGGTCAGCTCCATGGCCGCCACCTGCGGATACGACTCCACAATGGCCATGCGCAGCGCATTGTCGAGGGCGCCCACGGGGCCAGCGCTCTCGCCGGTAGCCACAAAGCGCGCTTCGCCCACATGAATCTTCACGGTAGCCTCGGAAAGCGCGTCTTTGGCCAGGGCGCCCGTGTCCTCCCGATCGTCAACGATCACGCGGAAACTCTCCAGGGTGAAGGCCGGCTGATAGGTGCCCACATGACGCATCAGCAGCAGCCCCAGCGACCCGTCCGCCACCTCGTAGGTGAAGCCCCGAGCCTCCCGATTCTTAATGTCGTCGAGCACCGCCTGGGCGTCAACGCCCGCCGCCGTCAAATCGAACCCCAGGCTTAAGGCCTTCTGCAGAAGCGATGCCTTGCCCGCCAGCTCGCTCACCAGCATGCGGGCGCCGTTGCCCACCGCCGCCGGGCTCACATGCTCGTAAGCCTCGGGGAAGCGGGCGATGGCGCTGGCGTGCAAGCCGCCCTTATGGGCGAAGGCGCTGGCCCCGCTGTAGGGATGGTGGGACGATACCGACACATTGCACAACTCGGCCACGTACTGGGACAAGCTCGTCAGCTGGGTGAGGCGGTCCGTGCCCACGGTGACGCATCCCATCTTCAGCTCCAAATCGGCGATCACCGTCAGCAAGTCGGCATTGCCCACGCGCTCTCCGATGCCGTTCACCGTACCCTGCACCTGGGTGGCACCGGCGCGCACCGCGGCCAGCGTGTTGGCCACCGCGCAGCCGGAGTCGTTGTGGCAGTGGATGCCGAAGCGGGCCGCGGGATACGCCGCACGCACCGCGCCCACGATCTCCTCTACCTCGAACGGCAGCGCCCCGCCATTGGTCTCGCACAGATCAACGGAAGCCGCCCCGGCCTTCACCGCCGCCGCCACGCACGCCAGGGCATAGGAGGCATTCGCCTTGTAGCCGTCGAAGAAATGCTCGGCATCGAACACCACCTCGCGCCCCGCCGCCACCAGATAGGCCACCGACTCGGCGATCATGCGCAGATTCTCATCGAGCGTCGTGCGCAACGCGCGCTCCACCTGGGCATCCCACGTCTTCCCCACGATGGTCACCACCGGCGCGCCCGAGGCCAGCAAGTCGGCCAGCCCTTCGTCATCGGCGGCAGCCACCTCCTTGCGGCACGTGGAGCCGAACGCGGCGATGCGGGCATGGTGCAGATCCATAGCGTCCACTTCGCGGAAGAAGGCGAGATCCTTCGGATTCGACGCGGGGTAGCCACCCTCGATGATGTCGATGCCGAACTCGTCCAAGCGTCGCACTATCGCCAGCTTGTCCTCCAGCGACAGCGTGATGCCCTCGCACTGCTCCCCGTCCCGCAACGTGGTGTCGTAGGTGACGATACGCTTCTCCGCCATGAAACCGCTCTCCATCCGCTCGCATTCCTTACCAGAACGCTTATTGTACCGCGTATTGCGAGCAGATTTTGCCCATGAAACCTCGCGCCTCATCTCCGACTCCCAAAGAAGGCAACCGCGCGGAGCCGTCTTGGGCTATGATGGAATGGCGAAATGCGCACCTTTCCCGAGAACTTCGGGAAAGCCACCCGGTGAGAACGTTTCGAGGTTTTCCATGACCGACCAGCACCGCCCCGCAAGGCGTCCCGCCAACCGTCCGAATGCGCGCCGCGTTCACGACTCCGCCCGCGCTGACGGCCGCCACTCGCACGAGCATCGCACCCCCTCCCGCACCGGCCATCACCCCAGGCCTCGTCCTGCCGGACCGGAAGGCGCTTCGCGCAGGGTCACCCGACGAGGCGCCGCCTCCGCTCCGGCTCGCACCCCTCGCGGCACGAGCCGCCACCAGGAGCACAACGCGCCATCCCCGTCCCGCTCGCTGGTCGTTATCTTCGCCGCCATCGTCCTTATTGCCGGCGCCGGCGGCCTCTGGGCGCTCGCCCACAACGGTTCTGCAAGTTCCCCTGACAGCACCGCAAGCGCTCCTGCCGCCAGTACACCCGACGACACCCTCGCCGCGAATGACGCGACAGCCCCCGCCGAACCGGTCACCGTCACCATTACGTTCGCCGGCGACTGCACACTCGGTACCGAGGAGCGCTTCGGCCAAAGCGCGGCTTTCCCCGCGGTGTACGAGAAGAAGGGACCCGACTACTTCTTCGCCAACGTGAAGGACATCCTTTCGGCCGACGACCTCACCGTGGCCAACTGCGAATGTGTGCTCACCCAGGCGAACACACGCGAAGACAAAGAGTACGCCTACAAGGGCGACCCCGCCTACGCCAGCTTGTTCGCCGAAGCAAGCATCGATGCCGTGTCGGTGTCGAACAACCACAACCGCGACTACGGCGCCGAAAGCTACGACGACACCATCGCGGCCCTTGCGGAAGCAGGCGTGGACGCGTTCGGCGACGACCTTATCGTCTACGAGGAAGTCAAAGGCGTGAAGGTCGCCCTCATTGGCGCGAAGATGATCAGCGCGCCTTTGGAGGAGATGCAGCCCAAGGTGGAAGCCGCCGTTCACGAGGCCCAGAACGCCGGGGCGCAGATCATCGTGGTGTTCATGCACTGGGGCATTATGCGCGAGTACACCCCCACCGACGACATGATCACCCTCGCCCACGCCGCCATCGACGCCGGGGCCACAACGGTGGTGGGTGCGCACCAGCATGTCGTGCAGGGCTACGAGAAGTATAACGGCCGCTACATTGCGTACGGTCTGGGCAACTTCTGCTACGGCGGCAGCCTCACTCTGCGCGATCCCGACTGCTACCTCTTCCGGCAGACATTCACGGTGAGCGAAAACGGCGTCGAGGCCGATGATGCCGTCGAGATCATACCGTGCCTCATCTCGTCGAGCAGCGACCGCAACAACTACCAGCCCACCCTCGCCGAGGGCTCCGACAAGGAGCGCATCGAGCAGAAAATCGCCGACAGCAGCGCCAATATAGCCGCGCGCTCAGAAGAGTCCGCACATTAAAAACCCGCCCCCGGTTCGCCGGGGGCGGGCTCATGTTCAAGACGCCTTGCGGTCTTCGCGTTACAGAATGCGCAGGTTCACGTCCTTCAGCTGGCGACCGGTCACCGCGGAGGGAGCGCCCGTCATGGGGTCGCTCGCCGAGGAAGTCTTCGGGAAGGCGATGACGTCGCGGATGGAGTCCTTGCGGGCCAGAAGCATCACCAGGCGATCCAAGCCCAGCGCGATGCCGCCATGCGGCGGGGCGCCCAGCTCCAGCGCGTGGATGAGGTGGCCGAACTTCTCGTCGATCTGCTCGTCGGTAAGGCCCACGACGCGCAGGATGCGGCGCTGCTCCTCGGCATTATGGATACGGATAGTGCCGCCGCCCACCTCGAAGCCGTCCATGACCAGGTCGTAGGAATAGCTGCCGCAGGACAAGGGATCGCTCTCGATCTTATCCAGATCCTCCTTCAGCACATGGGTGAAGGGATGGTGCTCGGCGGCGTACTTCTTCTCGTCCTCGTCGTAGCGGAACATGGGGAAGTTCACCACCCACAGCAGCGCATGGCCCTCGCAGGGGACGTCCAGCGCGTCGGCCATGTGCAGGCGCAGGGCGGAAAGCACGGCGTTGGCAACCTCGGGCGTATCCGCCGCGAACAGCAGCAGGTCGCCGGGCTCCACCTCCATCTCGGCCTTCAGCGCCGCCCACTCCTCGTCGGTGAAGAACTTCTTGATGGGGCTCTTCTCCTGGCCGTCGGTGGTGAACGCCACCCAGGCCATGCCCTTGGCACCGTTGGCCTCGGCGATGGAAGCGAGCTTCTCCACCTCGCCGCGGGACCAGTCGCCGGCACCCTTGGCGTTGATGGCCTTCACCACACCGCCCGATTGGGCCACCGAAGCGAACACTTTGAAGCCGGTGTCCTTCACAATGTCGGTGATGTCGTGCAAAAGCATGCCGAAGCGCACGTCGGGACGGTCGCAACCGTAGTCGCGCATGGCGTCGGCGTACTGCATCTTCTGCAGCGGGAAGGTCACGTCAGTCACACCCACGGCCTTCAAGGTCTCGGCCATGACGCCTTCCATCATATCGGTCACGTCATCGCCCTCGACGAAGGACATCTCGATGTCCACCTGGGTGAACTCAGGCTGACGGTCGGCGCGCAGGTCCTCGTCGCGGAAGCAGCGGGCGATCTGGTAGTAGCGCTCCACGCCGGCGCACATCAGCATCTGCTTGAACTGCTGAGGGCTCTGGGGCAGAGCGTAGAACTTGCCGGGGTTCGGACGGCTCGGCACGATGTAGTCGCGGGCACCCTCGGGCGTGGAGTTCGCCAAAATGGGCGTCTCGATCTCCAGGAAGCCGCGCTCGTCCAGCGCCCGGCGCATGGCCTGGGTCACCGTGTGGCGCAGCTTCAGGTTAGCGAGCATCTCCGGACGGCGGATGTCCAGGTAGCGCCACTTCATACGCGTGGTCTCATCGGTCTCGATACCGTCCTCGATGGAGAAGGGCGGCGTCACCGAGGTGTTCAGCACCTCCAGCGCGCTGGCCAAAACCTCAATCTCGCCGGTGACCATGTTCGGGTTCACGGCCTCGGGAGCGCGCTCGCGCACGCGACCCGACACCTTCAGCACGTATTCGCGGCCCAGATGCTCGGCCTTCTGGAAATCCTCCGCGCTCACGCAATCCGGATCCACGACCACCTGAGTGTAACCCTCGCGGTCGCGCAGGTCGATGAAGATAAGGCCGCCGTGGTCGCGCGTATGCCACGCCCAGCCGCACAAAGTCACCTCTTGGTTCACGTCGGTTGCCCGCAGCTGTCCGCAGGTGGCCGTGTGCATGCAATATTCGTTGCGGAAGTCTTCCATGATTGTTTCGTATCTCCTAGGGGTCTTCTAAAATCACGTGCCCGTAATCGTACCCCAAACCACCCGCTTACGCCAGCTTTTCCGCACGTTCTACGGAGAGCGCCGAAAACACAGCGGGCGGCGGAAAGCCCCCTTTCCGCCGCCCGCGACAATTCTCTAGATCAAATTATCCAGCACGCATCTAGTCGATCAGATCGCGCAGCACGTACTGCAGGATGCCGCCGTTCTCGTAGTAGCGGCCTTCCGTGGGGGTATCGATACGCACGGTGGCGTCAAACTCCGCAGTGCTTCCATCGGCACGCTCGGCCGCCACTTTCACGACCGCCGGGTTCGGCAGGCCCGCCGAGAAGTCGATGGGGGCCACGGTGATGGTCTCGGAGCCGTCAAGCCCCAGCGTCTCGGCATTCTGGCCCTCCAAGAACTGCAGCGGCAGAATGCCCATGCCGATGAGGTTGGAGCGATGGATGCGCTCGAAGCTCTCGGCGATGGCCACGCGCACGCCGAGCAACATGGGGCCCTTCGCCGCCCAGTCGCGGGAGCTTCCCGAGCCGTACATCTTGCCCGCGAGCACCGCCGCCGGGGCGCCGGCGGCCTTGTAGTTCTCGGCCGCGTAGTACAAAGGCGAAATCTCACCGGTGGTGAAGTCGCGGGTCCAGCCGCCCTTGCGTCCACAGGCCAGCTTGTTCGCCAGCTTCACGTTGGCGAAGGTGCCGCGCATCATCACCTCGTGGTTGCCGCGGCGGCTGCCATAGGTGTTGAAGTCGGTCGGGGCCACACCGTGAGCCTCCAGATACTCCGCAGCGGGCATATCCGGCGCAATGGCGCCGGCCGGCGAGATATGGTCGGTGGTGATGAAGTCTCCGAAGTTGCCCAGCACCCGCGCGCCCTCGATGGCGTCTTGGCCGCGCACCTCGCGACCCATGCCGTCGAAGTACGGGGGACGGCGCACGTAAGTGGATTCCTCGTCCCAGGCAAAGGTGTCGCTCGGCTCAGCCCCTAAGGCCTGCCAGGCGGCATCGCCCTCGAACATGCCCGCAGCCCCCTGCTCGTACAAGTCAGCGGTCACGAACTGGTCCACCAGCGCGGCCACTTCGGCCTTGTCGGGCACGATATCGGCAAAGTACACCGGATTGCCCTGCTCATCGGCGCCGAGCGCGTCGTGCGCCAGGTCGATGTCCATGGTGCCGGCAATGGCGTAGGCGATCACGTTGGCCGGCTGCATCAGGTAGTTCTGCGACACGTCCGGCGAGATGCGCCCTTCGAAGTTGCGGTTGCCGGAAAGCACGCTCGCCAGCTCGATATCGTCGGCCACGGCGTGCATCTGCTCCATAAGCGGACCGGAGTTGCCGATGCAACTCATGCAGCCGAAGCCGCAGGTGTAGAAACCCAGCTGGCGCAGCGGTTCGGTCAGCCCCGCGCGCTCCAGCAGAAGCTCGGTCGCACGGCTGCCCGGAGCCAGGATGGTCTTCACCCAAGGCGCGGGCGCCAGGCCGCGCTCAGCGGCGTTGCGGGCCATAAGGCCCGTGGCAATCATCATAGCCTGATCGGTAGCCGTGGTGCAGCTCGTCACGGCGGCGATGGCAATGGCGCCGTGGGTCAGCTCGTGGTCTACGCCGTTAATCTCCACATGCACCGTGGCGTCATCGAGCCCGCGCTCGGCGCAGATGGCGCGGAAGCGCTCGCCCGCCGCGTCAAGGTCGATACGGTCGTGGGGACGCGAGGGGCCGGCGATAGAAGGCCGCACGCTGCCCAGATCGAGCTCGATCACCTCGGCGTAGGCCCGCGGCTCGGCCGCAGGGTCGTTCCAATAGCCCTGGGCCTTCGCGTAGGCCTCCACGAGCGCCACCTGGCCGTCGGACCGGCCCGTCAAACGCAGGTAGTCCAGCGTCTTCTCATCCACGGGGAACAGCGTGCAGGTGCTGCCGTATTCCGGAGTCATATTCGAAATGCAGGCGCGTTGCGTGGCGGAAAGGGCCGACACGCCCGGGCCGAAGCACTCCACAAAGCAGCCCACCACGCCGCGCTCGCGCAGCATAGCCGCAAAGGTAAGCGACACATCCATAGCCGACACGCCCTCGCCCAGCTCACCAGTGAGCCTCACGCCGATAACGCGGGGCACGAGCGTGGTAATGGGCTGGCCAAGCGCCGCAGCCTCGGCCTCGATGCCGCCGACGCCCCAGCCGAGCACGCCGATGCCGTTGGCCGTGGGCGTGTGGGAGTCGGTGCCCACCAGCGTGTCGAAGTACACCACCGGCGTGCCATCGGCGCCCACGAGGCCCGCCGGCGACTCCATAACCACGCTGGCGAACTTCTCGATATTCAGCTGATGGCAAATGCCCTGCCCCGGCGGCACGATGCGCACGTTCTCGAAGGACTCCTGGGCCCACTTCAAAAAGTCGTAGCGCTCGGCGTTACGCGCGAACTCCAGCTTCATGTTCTCGTCCATGCAGCCGGCACAGCCGGCCTCATCGGCGATGACCGAATGATCGATGACCAAATCGCACGGCACCTGGGGGTTGATCTTCTTAGGATCGCCGCCCAAATCGGCACAAGCCTCGCGCATCACGGCGAAGTCAACGAACACCGGTACGCCGGTGAAGTCCTGGAACAGCACGCGGGCCGGAGAGAACTCCACCTCCTCGCCCGTCTCGCCCGCCAGGCCGGCGGTCACGATGCGGTCGGCCATGGCCGTCGCCTCCTCGGGCGTACGGGCGCAACGCAGCGCGTTTTCCAGCAGTACCGTCAACGAGAACGGCAGGCGCTCCGATCCCCGAACAGCCGCCACGGGATAGTAGGTATAGGCGGCATCCCCCACCTTCAGCGAAGATTCAAAGCTCATGGATTCCCTCTCTGTTTTCCCTATTTTTCGCAATGCTCCACAATCTGGGCTGCGCGTTTCTTCAGCATGCCGCGGCCGTTCGTCGCATCGAACCGCATGCGATCAGCCAGACCGGTTTTCACCTCAGGGGCCAACTTGCCCTGGGAAAAGTCGATGACGGCCACCAGCATATCCTGGAATTCCAAATCACCGTGATAGCACTGGATGCCCTCGTCGATAAGCGACCACACCTTCTCGGAGCGCTTCTCGGTCGTGGCGCCCAAGCGGCACAGAAAGCGCATGGCGGCCAGGCGCAAAGGACCGCTGTCCTCGTCGAACAGGGCCGCTTCTGCTCCGGGGATGGCCTTCTCGCACCCACGGGCATCCGCGGGAACCAGCTGGGCCAGCGCATCGAGGCACTCCCAGCGCGTCTGCGCCTCGGGGCGTTCCAAGGCGTCTACGAGCGACGGCGCAAACGGCACGAGCAACTCGGCGTTCTCTCGCGCTACGCCGGCGATAATGCGAGCCGCCTGCTGGCGATCGCGCCGACTGCCCGCCGCAAGGGTTTCCGTCAGCGCAGCGATAACCTCGGGGTTCTTCTGCGCGTCTGCGATTTGCTGCTTGTCTTCGGGATTCTCCGAACTCAAGGGGCACCGTCCTCTCTCGATTGCCGATACCTTGACCAGGCCGTATGTTTCCACGCAGCATTATACGCGCCGCACACGGGCGTCTATGCGCACGAAGACGATTAATACGGCCGAAGGCGCCGCCTCGAGCGGACACGTCCTAGATGGAGTTCATCTCCTCGGCGCAGCGGTCGTACCAATGCTGCCAGTTGGGCGGGCAGTACTTCTTAGCCGCGCTCTCCGACAGCGTGTAGCCATAGCCGCGGGCCAAGCCGCTTACGTGAGCGTTGATGGCCTCTTCCCAGCTGCCCCAGCTCGCATTGCCCCAACCCCAGGCGTTGTGGGGCCTGAAGCACGCAGCGCCCTTCGAGCTTTCCACAGCCGAAATAGCCGGCGACCAGCGCGGATCGACCCCGTAGTCCCAGGCAGCCGAGGCGAAGGTCTCACCCGTACCCGCCAGCGGCGAGCCTGACAGGTACCGGTTGATGCGAGGAGCCCACTGCTCCACGAACGAAGCTTTGTCACTCGACCAATCGGCCCCGTCGTCCGAGGCGCTCGTAGAAGGTACCTCCTCGGGAGCCTCTGCCTCCTCGTCGGGCGCCTCCTGCTCGGCCTCTTGAGCAGCGGCCTCCTCGGCAGCCTTCTTCGCAGCGGCCTCCTCGGCCGCCTTCCGAGCCGCCTCCTGGGCTTCCCGCTCGCGGCGCGCCTCTTCCTGGGCCTGGCGTTGGGCTTCCTCGCGCGCCTGCTGCGCCGCGGCCAGCGACGACTCGGCCGCCGCCTGCTGCTGCTCGGCCTCGGCGCGGGCCGCATCCAGCGATGCCCGCGTGGCCTCAAGCTCTTCCCGCATCGCGGCGAGGGCGCGAATGGCCTCCAAATTCCTATCTTGATAACGCGTCAGATAGTCGACCCGTACGAGGAAGTCCGTAATGCTCTCCGATGCCAGCACCATGTTGATGAGCGAGCGCCCCTCGCGGTTCATCTTGTACAGCACCGTAACGGCCTCGTCGCTTCGCTCTTGCTGCTCGGGCAGCTCCTCTTCAAGCTCGGCGATACGCTGTTCGTTATCAGCCGTCTGTTGCTCCAGCTCGGCAAGGCGCGCCACCGCCGCGTCGTAGGCCGCCGCCGATTCCTCAATCTGGCGCTGGGCATCGCTGATCTTCGCCTCGGTCTCCTCGGTAATACCCCAGGCCGAAGGCGGCGCAGACACCAGGCACGGTACCGCTAGCAGCATTGCCAGCAGCCATGTCATCGCACGCAGTGCGGGGGTTTTCCGCCCCAAAGGCCTTTTATCCCGCAACAGTGTCGTCCTTTCCCAACTGCCCCGCATCGCTCAGCGGCCCCCAGGTAATCCCGACCGGCGCGGCCTGCTCCTCGGCCGCCTGCGCAGCAGCTTCTTTTTCGTAATGCGCCTCCAGCGACGCCTGAATCATCTCCATGTACTTCTCGCAGCCCGACGGCTTCAGATGCGTACCGTCACCATCGAACCACTCGTCATGTCCCGCGCTGTAGGAATACCAGTCGATCAGCGTCACATTGTCATGGGCCTCAGCAGCCCGCGCCAGCAGATCGTTGTTAATATCCTGCAGGGGAAACGGCGTGCGCACGTTCACCACGAACACCGTTTTCTCCGGCGGAACCAGTTCAATCATAGCATTCACTTGGGGCTCGGTCGCCACACCGTTGCTTCCCAGCTCAAAGACAACAATATCTCCGTCCCAACCGGCGGCCACCTCGGCATCGTAAAATTCAGCGGCTTTGGAAAGCTGCCGCGATACCGCCGAATTCAGAACGGCATGGGGGAAGTAGCGATGGAAGGTACCATAGCCCCCGTTGTCGTTCTCGTCGCGCATGGCCGCCGTCACCGAGTCGCCAATAAGCAGGAAATCGGCATAGCGTGCCCGCTCGCGCGGCGTGGCATCAGGGTTTTGGGACGGATCGATGCACACAACTGAGTCTCGCTCCCACGAGCGCTCCACCACAGCGGGCTGATACGCCTCGCCCCCGGTTTGGGCCAAGCTCTGCTGCGTGGCCACCGGCGGTACAACCACCATCACCGCCACAGCGGCCACCACCAAGGCCGCAGTGCCCCCCAGCGGCATCAGGCGCTGCTGCACCAACCGCCCTAACGACGCCTCGCGCGTGGCCCAGGCCTTCAGGAACCGTCCGATGGCACCATGGCGGATGGGATTCTCGACAAACTGATAGGAAAACGATGCCACGGCCACAATCACCGCCACCTGGACGACGTAACCGTACCAGGGCACTTCGCCGGTGAAATTGCGCGGATTCATAAGCAGCAGCAGCGGATAATGCCACAAATATATGCTGTAAGAGCGCTTGCCGACCCACACGAGAGGAGCCCACGACAGCAGGCGGGCCATCAACGCGGGCGGGAACACCAGCGCCACGATGACAACAGCCGTCAGCACCGACACCAGAAGAATGCCGCCCTCATACAAGAAGGGCGAATAGCCGTTCACGAACACCATGAAGGCGATGATGGCTACAAAAGCGGCCGTACCGCACCAATCCACCAGATGGCGCTGCCGCGGCGTGAGGCCCCGCGGCCCGCGGCCCAACACGCGCGCTTCGGGGAATATGAACGCAAACAGCGCGCCAATCAGCAACGAGAATACGCGCGTATCGGTACCGTAGTACACGCGCGACGGATCGCCCGCAGGATCGTAGAGCAGAAACATCAACAGGGCCGACACCGCAATGAGCACCACGAGCCCCCGCTGGATGGTGCGCCGCTTTACCCGAGTGCGGAAGAGCAGCAACAACAGAGGCGGCAGAATCAAATAGAACTGCTCCTCGATGGCCAACGACCAGAAATGGTTTACCGGCGATGGCGCACCCATTGCCTCGAAGTAGCTGAGATCTTGGAAAATGAACCACCAATTGCTGAAGAAGAACAGGGCTGCTACGACGTCCTGGCGCAGACGCGTCAACAAATCAGGCGCCAAGAACGCCGTGACGACAGCGACCACCAATATAAGAAACACCACTGCAGGCACAAGTCGTCGCACCCGGTTCATCCAGAAGTGGGGCAGATCGATCGTGCCGCTCCGATTCCATTCCTTAACGAGAATGCCCGTGATCAGATAGCCCGACAGCACAAAGAAAATGGTCACGCCCATCAAGCCGCACGGCAAAATGGACGCGTCGATATGGTAGAGCACCACCGCCGCCACAGCGATCGTACGCAAACCATCTAAAGCAGGAATGTAGCCCTTACCAGCCGTTGAGCTCTCCTATCTTCTCTAATCCCCCTGGCTATTCTAATGAACTTCACCCAAAAGAAAAGACCCCATTGGACCGATGGTCCAATGGGGTCTGAGCATTTCAAAATACTGAGGGTTGAGGCAGAAGATGATTCTGCCCAATGCTGAAGACGCTTTCCTTGTCTCAGGCGGCAAAAAGCGCCCCCTGCGAGCGGAACGACCTGTCCTCCCGCGGCCTGGCGCCGCAGTACTATCGGCGATGCGG
>NZ_JAYMFF010000028.1:0-5752 GCF_035989245.1 Adlercreutzia wanghongyangiae
GCAGGCCCCCGAAGGGAGGCGCAGCCGGATCGATCATCTCGGTCACCGTCTCCTCGATCACGGCGTGCCTCAGGCCTTCGCCGTCCTCGGTGACGGTGGGCGCGGGCACCGGGTCGGAGGGATCCAACTCGGGGCCCGCCTGCTCCGGCGGGTTCGGGCCCGCCGGATCGGGGCGCTCCACGCTGGGCGGGTCGGTGTCGCCCACCTTCAGCATGGCGTCGGCCGGCGTGAGGTTTCCGGCGGCGTCCTCCACCCGGTAGTAGCCGTTGGGCAGCTTGCCCACGGCCTGGGTGGCCTCGCCCCTGCGGTCGCCCTCGGCGCCGTCGAGGGGGAACTCGCGGGGCCACTCGCCGGCCGACGCCCGCGCCACCGAGGCCGAGCCGGCCTTGTCGGTGCGGTGCAGCCGCCAGACGCCCGACGTCGCACTCGAGGCGTCGGCGGGGACGTCGGTGAGCGTGTAGCCCAGCGCTCCGCCGTCCTCGATGCGCGGCGCCGAGGTGTCGATCTTCACCTTGCCCGCCTTCTGCACCGACACGGCGCCAGTGGAGGTGTTCCTCGCCTGGGCGCTCAGATCGATGCCGGCGGTGTCGGGCATGCGCTCCCACGCCGAACCGGCCCCCGTGAGCGACTTCGCCGCCCCCTCCGACGGCGCCCATTCCATCCCGTCGTAGTCGCCCGGGTAGAAGGTCACCGTCACCGGCGACGTGTTCCACCCGTTCTCGTTCGCCAGGGGCAGCCGCGTGTAGTGCCAGTCCCTGCCGGGGACGCCCGACCCGGTGCCGTCTCCGGGCGTGAGCGGGTGCTCGTCCACCAGCTCCACGGTGGCGTACTGGCTGCCCTGGAACGAGTCCTCGATCAGCTGCTGGGAGAGCGTGACCGCGCCGCCCTGCGCGCCGACGATGCGAGCGCGGTAGGAGACGGTGCGAGACTCGGTGCCCACGAGCTCCAGAAAGTAACCGTCGGTCCCTGGGGCAAAGGTATCCGTGGATTGCGAGTTGTCGATCAGCTTGCCAGCTTCGTTTCGGAGGGTGATGGTAGTGCCGGGCACCGGTTCGATGCCGAGGGTGGGGTGGCCCTCGACGTCGACCAGCTTCATGTGCATGTTGTAGCGCTCCTTGAAGGTATCCGACTGCGAGTTGGCGTTCGCGTTACGAATCGTGCACCGCACCTCGACCTCCTCGCCGACCCGAACCGTGTCGTCTTTCGATATCTCGGTACCGTCGGTTCGATAGAGCTTCAGACTGCTGATCTCGGGGGTAAGATTAGGGAGAGACATCGACTGGAACGTGCAGTTGACCAACATGCCTGTTGGGGGATATGTGCCACTCTGATTTTGGATCCATTGAAGAAAACCGCCTATAACAAGGTAAGGTTTATTGCCTAGGGCGTTTCTTACATTCGGCGTAGAAAGTGTTCCGCCGGGTGATATGCATGAAGCCACATCAGTCTTTGCATCGTATCGAAATGTAATCTGAGCATTAGAGTTCCAAGGTGCAGTCGAGTGGTTGAAGGTGCCCCCCGTGTCGACGTTTCTGAGTTGGGTGAACGCCTCCTGGGTTCCTGTGCTACGTTTCCATCTGGAGGAATAATCCCATACCCAAGTGCCACTTGTGGCATCGCTCGTTTTTGTGAGGCCTGGATGATACCCAATGGTTATCTGATCCAATTCGCCGCGCTTATTCAGAAAGGAACTCTCCGCCCAGAACCGTACTTCCCAGCTGTTCAATAGCGATACCGGCTGATCGCTGATAAATACTGCGCAACTTTGATACCCTAATGGTGCTCCGGGCATGGGGCCAAAGGTGTGGGCGGCACCAACTCTTAGCGTATTACCAGTGACGCTTGCTGGTTCTCCCGAGTAGTTCATTGGCCTGAAGAACACTTTATAATTTGTCGTTCCTTCCAACGCTTCGGCCTCTTCCACCTGCGCCACGGGGACGAGCGGCAGGCAGGTGGCGGCTAGCAGGACGGCTAGGGTTCCCTTCAAGATGCGGCCCAGGATACTCCTGAAAGAGGGAGGCGAATCAAATCGGGGAGTGCTCTTCGATGCGGTAGGGGTTTCCGCTGCGCTGGCTCCTATTGCCGACGTGTCGTCAGCCCGCAGCCGACACTTCTTCCAATCCTCTCTCATGGTGTCCCCTTCGAACAAAGAGGGCGCCCCGCCGTCGCGGAACGCCCCAAGTGTATAGATATCCGAAAGAGAATCGCCGGTATCATCATTTTGCACAAAATGAATTCTCCCGGCCCGGTTTTTAAGCGCCGAGACACCGAATGGGGATGACATACACTCCGTCAGGCCGGCGGTACGACGCTTCCCCCATGCCGGTGGCCACCGCGAGGAACACCGGCTCCGGAGTTCGTCCGCGCTCGTTTTTGAGTAGCTTTTTCTTAAGGCGCAGGAGGTTCGCTGCGGCATCGTCCACCTTTTCCTGGCTGAGCTTGACCTCCAGGGCCGCCCAGCTTCCATCAGCTCTCTCGATGACGGCGTCCACCTCCAGGCCCGCGTCGTCGCGATAGTAGCGCAGCGGCGCCGGCCCTATGGAGGGGAGGGCACGTGCGTACACGTCCAAATCGCGCATGACCATGTTCTCGAAAACGAGCCCCAGGGTCTGCCAGTCGTTCAGGAGCGCCTCGGCGCCCAGGCCCAGCAGCGCGGGCACCATGGAAGGGTCGGCGAAGTAGAGCTTGGGTTTCGTGCGCATGCGCTGGGGGGACCGTGCGGCGGGCACCCACCCTGGCACCTCGTCGATCATGTAGAGGTGCTTCAGTATGGAGAGGTGGTCAGCTGCGGTCTTGAGTTGGGACTCGGCAGGATTCTCGTCGGGCAGCAGCGAGAAAGCATCCTTGGCGATGGTTTTCGCCGTGGGCGCCTGCCCCAGGTTCCGTGCCAGCGAGAGCGCTACCCGCCGCGCGATGGCTGCGTCGCCCTTGAAGCGGGGGACGCTCTCCTCGAAGATGAGGCTCAGGTACTCGCGGACGATGATCTGGACTTCCTCCGACGGCTTTCCCGCCGCCTCGGGCCAGCCTCCGCGGCATGCGAGTTCCGCCAGCTCCGTTATGCCGTTTTCGCATGGGGCGGGCGCGAACGTGCCCTCGAAGAGATCTCGCAGGCTCGTGCGGCCGCAGGAATCGCCCGATTCCTGGAGCGTCATGGTGTGCATGCGGATGCGGCCGATGCGACCGGCCCCGCTGTGACTCTTCTCTTCGGGGGCGAGGGGGGTGGACGAACCAGTGAGGATCCACAGGCCCTTCTGGCCGCCGGCGTCGTCCACTGCATGGCGCACGTTGTCCCAAATGGCCGGCACGCGCTGCCACTCGTCGATGACGTGCGGCTTCTCCCCAGCGAGCGCGTAGGCTGGGTCGGCGCGCGTTATCTGCAGGTTGGCACCGCGGTCGACGTAGGTGACGCTCTCGCCGTGGGCCAGCGCCGCCCAGGTCTTGCCGCACCACTTCGTTCCCGATATTTCCACGGCCCCGAACAGGCCGAGGTACTGCGCGATTTGCGCATCCACGATTCTCGGTCGATAAGAGACTGGCGCAATGCCGGAATTCTCATCCATAGTTCACCTCGCTTACCGTCGTTTTCCTGCGATTTTACAAAAAAGCGAATGTTTTTGATACCAAAAAACGAATTTCTCCGTACGAAAAAGCGAATGGTTAGGCTACGAAAAAGCGAAATTTTGCGAGCCATGCCGCAACGCTCACCACGTTTTTGTATAGGTAAATCTCGTGATTCACCACGTTTTTGTATAGGAAAAACGGATCGCTTACCACGTTTTTGCATAGGAAACGGTGCGGCGGCATTGCCTTCAAGGGGGCACGACGCTGGGGTTGGGGGCGGCTCAAGAGAGCTCGTGAGGACGGCCCGGGCAGCAGGCTCGCTGGGCGTGCGAGGGGGAGGGGGTTGCGGGGTCGTGTATACTGCTTCGGCGTAACGCGACGGCGGGCGATGCGGGCGATGGGGCCGTGCCTGCCGTTTGGTGATCCGGGCCGATGCGGAGATGAGCGAGAGGCGAGACATGGCGACAGGCGACGGCCGCACGGGCGGCTTCGGGTACGACGAACACGCGAAGGAAAAGCTGGCTGACCTGGTGGTGCGTGCCCAGGCAGACGATCGCGGCGCCTTCGAGGAGCTGTATCGTCGCACGGCCCAGGCGCAGTACTTCACCATTGTGGGCCGCGTGGGCGAGCAGCCGGCGGCCGACATTCTGCAAGAGGTGTATCTGGTGGCGTGGAAGAACCGCGCGAAGATTCGTCCCCAAGCTGTGCTGGGCTATCTGAGCGCCACGGCGCGCAACCTGTGCCTACAGCACTTCCAGCAGAGGGCGCGCATGGCCGATGCGCCGGTGGTGGACGAGGGTGCCGAGGGCGGGGCCGCCGGCGAGCTGGTGGCCTCGGGTGCCGAGAGCGATGCGGCCGATCCCGCGGGCACCTACGATGCGGCCGAGCGACGTGCACGCCTGGCCCACGCGTTGCGCCACGACCTGACCGATCGCGAGCGCGATGCCGTGCTGATGCGCTATTACCTGGGCATGAAGGTGGGCGCCATCGCCGAGCAGATGGAAGTGTCGCGCAACACGGTGCGCAATCTCATCAACAGCGCCTTGCCCACCTTGCGGCGCAAGGTGGGCGTGCTGCCTATGGGTGCCGGTTTGTCGGCGGCTCTGTCCGAGGCGGTGGAGCGTCCCCTGGCGCCGGGCGTGCACCCGCGCCCGCGTCCCCGTTCGGCGGGGTTGCAGTGGGGCACGCGGGCGGTGGCGGCCGCTACTGTGGCGGCTGCCGTGGGCGTACTGGGTTTCGCCGCCGCATGGCAGCCGACCGAGCCGGTGATGGACGAGCCGGTGCCGCTGATGGAACCCGAGCCCAAGCCGACGCCCGCTGACGCGGAGGCCCCGCAGCTGGTGTCGGCCGACGTGGAGAACGGTCTGCTGGCGTTGACGGTTCGCGACGACGGGGGAATGGAGGCGGTCTGGTGCGTGGCCGAGGACGGCACCCGCTATGACGCCGTGACGGTGGGGCGCGCCGCCGATGTTGCCGCGACCGACGCCGATGCCGCCGCCGCTGCCGCCGCCGAGGCTGCGAGTACTGCCGGAGCCGCTGTCGCGACCGACGCCGATGCTGCCGATGTTGTCGCGACCACCACCGATGCCACGACGGCAGGCGCCGCTGGCGCTGATGCCACTGCCGCCGCTGACGTGCAACCGAGTGATGTCGTCGAGGCGGCGCAGACCGCTCTGAGCGTGTGGTGGTTCGAGGTTCCCAGCGGTTCCTACGAGGTGCACCTGGTGGATGCCGCCGGCAACGAGGCCTCCGGCACGGTGAACGCCGACGTGAAGCCCATCTACCCGGCCCCCACCGGCTCCCGATGAGCCCGTTCTGCCCATTTTCCGCCTCGATTTCCAGTTTTCCACGCTTGCGGGCACGGTTGCGGTGTCGGCATCTCAAAACGCGCAAAGAAACACCAGGTCACGAGCTTGCGAAAAAAACACTCGAACAGAACGGCCTGCGTTCAGCGTGAAAAACTGGAAATCGAGGCGGTTTTTCCGCACTGGCTCTGATCCGTGGAAATCTGGAAATCGCGTCGCATTCGAGCTGACCCTTTCCGCATTTTTGCTCGCGCCCTCGGGTATCGCGCTCTCACGGCCGCGCCCTCGGGCATCGCGTTCTCGGACTTCGTGACCTCGTGCGCTGCGATCTCGTGCGCCGCCTCATGGGCCGCGATTTCGCACATCGTGACTTTCGCGCACGATCT
>NZ_JAYMFF010000029.1:0-37059 GCF_035989245.1 Adlercreutzia wanghongyangiae
GCTCGCGCCCTCGGGTATCGCGCTCTCACGGCCGCGCCCTCGGGCATCGCGTTCTCGGACTTCGTGACCTCGTGCGCTGCGATCTCGTGCGCCGCCTCATGGGCCGCGATTTCGCACATCGTGACTTTCGCGCACGATCTCGTTGCTGCGATCTCGTGCACTGTGGCCTTGTCTGCCGCGACTCCGCTCCCGTGCGGCGCGTATCGGGGTCGGGCCGCGGAGAAGGCTCCTCGCTCGCTCGAGTTCCCCGTTCGCTCAGTGTTCTCGCGGGGTGCGTCCCGCTATCCAATCGGGGTCGAAAAGCCAGTTGATCGACCACCCTTCGGTAAACAGCGCGTTTTGCTGACGAGGAAAGTCCCGGGCTCGATGGCGCGAGTCGCATCCCAGTTCCTGGCCTAGTCGCCGTGCTATGTGATTCATGCGATCGCGGTTTGCCAGCTGATTAGTGGTAACGGTAACCGTGCGATGCCCGGAGCTCTCAAGCGCGAGCCGCTTCGTAGCATCGCGTGTCGCTTGCGCGCTGGTCAGATGCACGGCGTCCGAGTCGAATTCCAAGGCCATCTTGGCTGTAGGCCAGTAAAGGTCGGGGACAAGCGATTCCCGTTGGGCGATGGCCTTCGTCTTCCGCCCCGATTTGAGGCGCCGATTCAGCAGGGGAGGGGGCAGGTGGCAGCCGCCCCAGCACCCCGGCAGCGTGAGCGCGAAAAACAGAAAGGCCTCTGGCGGCGACGCCGCGCTCTGGGGAAGATGGGGGACGAGCCGCGCCGCCTTCTTTGCTCCATGCAGATGGGGCACGCGGTCGAGATACTTTTGCATTCGGACTGGCGTGGTGAGGGGGCGTCGCTGCGCAAGCCCCGATGACGCTTGGGGTTGAACGCGGAAAGTGCCACAAAGCGCAGCGCCGATTTTCAACGCCTGATGGTCGGTGGTTGTCGTGCATGCTTGTGCAAAGCATAGTTCGGGGCACGGTACGTACAGGCCGCTTCCAATGTGCCAAAACGAGTTCGGAGGATAGGCGTAACTCGTAAAGTGCGTTTTCCAGAGCGCGCCGCCTCCGCGTGTCCTTCTCGTGGACAGGCAGTGAACGGGGCGCGCAAGCCAGGGAAATCGCTGGATTAGATACGCACAGCTCATTTTGTTGGGCACATCGTCTCCGAGGACGGTGCTGCTGTCCCTGCGCGGTTTCGCTTCCGTTAGATCGGAGCAAAGCCAGTATGCCGCGCCGCTTTCTCCGAAAAGCACAAGACGCATGGCGCCCCCTCTCGTTCCCTCTGATGCTCGTCGCGAAGATTGCCTGGGAATATACCTCAAAGGGCTGTCGCAGTTCAACACCAGTTCAAGCCGCATTTTTGCCGTATTTTTGTCGCATTTTCCCGTCATCTCGCCGAGTATGGAGCTGCGTGCGGAAGCGGGGAAGCTGAGGGTGTCGTGCAGCGGTTGCGCGGCGATGACCTTGCGGCGATGGCCTTACGGCGCCGAAGCGTTGGGGCCGAGGCATCCCAGGCGGGGCAATGGAAGCACATTGGGTAACGGGGGGTGCTGTCCGAAGCGCACTAGGTCAGCAGCGGATTGCGAGCGGAAAGGGTCGCGAAGAGAGGGTGGGGCGGCGGGAGTTGCGCGGAAGAGATCGTCCGGGGGGGGGCGGCCTGTGGGTGAAATGCCGGCCAAGCGCAGGGCAAGTCGCGTGGAGTGGGTGGTTTTCGGAGTGCGGCGCTGCGCTCCTCGTGAGGCGGCGTTTCATTTTACGCCTCGATTTCCAGTTTTTCACGGTTTTGAGCGTGTCGGCGGAGTCACCTGTGCGAGAAGCTGAACAAAATGCCAGGTCAGAGCGTTGGGTGAAATCTCTATGAGCTCTTTGTTGCGTAACGGAGGTGGAAATCTGGAAATCGAGGCGGTTTTTTTGCACCGGTGGAAATCTGGAAATTCTGCCACTTTCGAATCGGAATGTCTGCGACCTGGTCATTTGACGGCCCCGATGCCCTTTGAGCTAACGGCTGATCCGGCGGCCCGGCGGCCTGCGAGTCTAAATGCGGAAGACGCAGGCGCCGGCGGTGAGGCCGCCGCCGAAGCCGGCCATGCAGGCGATGTCGCCGCGCTGCAGCTTTCCTTCCACCAGGGCCTCGTTCAGGGCGATAAGGGCGCTGGCGCCCGAGATGTTGCCCGTATGGTCGATGGACACCTGGAAGCGCTCCATGGGCAGCCCCATCTTCTTTGCGGCGTAGCGGATGATGCGCTCGTTGGCCTGGTGCGGCGTGAACAGTGCGACGTCGTCATAGGAAAGCCCCGCGCGCTCCAGGGCTGTGTCGATGCAGCGCATCATGGCCGAGGTGGCGAACTTGAACACCGCCTGGCCGGCCATGCGCATGTAGGGATCGCAGGTGAGCTGGGCGGCGATGGCGGCAGCTTCGTCGTTTGCGGCATCGAAGGGCAGCGGGCGGTCGCAGAACATGCTCTCGCACAGCAGGGTGCGGTCGGTGTCGTCGGTGTTCTCCATGTAGCTGGAAAGCATGCCCTCGCTGCCGTCCTGCCATTCCATCACCACGGCACCGGCACCGTCGCCGAACAGGATGCACGTCTCGCGCTGGGTCCAGTCCACCAGACGGCTGAGGCGCTCGCTGGCTACTACCAGGATGCGGCGCAGCGGATTGCGGCGCGGCGGCCGGTTCGCAGCTTCGGCGGCGGCGCGGTCGGCGGCCGAGGCGTACAGCAGCATGTCGGCGGTGGAGGTGCCGTACACGCAGCCCGAGCAGGCGCACGACATGTCGTAGCACACGGCGTTCACGGCTCCGATGCGCTCGCGGATGAGCGCCGCCTGCGACGGGAAGGCCGCGTCGGGCGTGAGCGTGGGGCAGATGATCAGGTCGATGGAGGCGGGATCGATGGCCGCGCCGTCGCGCAGCCAGCCGCCTTCGGCCTGCCCGAGCGCGCGCAGGGCCGCCTCGGCGCCCAGGTCGGTGCCCGTCTCGTGGACGGCGATATGACGGGTGTGGATGCCCGTGCGGGGCACGATCCACTCGTCGGTGGTGTCCACGATCTGGCCGAGCTCGTCGTTGGTGACGACCCGTGCCGGCAAAGACTTCCCCGAACCGATAATTACGCTGCCCACAGCCGTTCCTTTCCCGGTGAATGCCCGCGCCTGCGCTATGATGTTGCCCGCAGGAAAAGGCAAGCTTCTCCATCATCGATAAGATGTTTGGTGAAGATTTTAGACGCGCAGTCAGTTTTTTGAGCAAATTCCTTAAGATTTCTCAGATAGTTTAGCAGAGGCGGCGCGCGAGGTGCCGCGAGAGAAGGAGAGCACGCTCCATGAGAACCCGCATAACCGAGCTGTTGGGAATTCAGTACCCCGTAGTGCAGGGGGCCATGGCCCGCATCGCCGACGGCAACCTGGCCGGTGCCGTGAGCGCGGCGGGAGGCCTGGGCATCATTGCCTGTGGCGGCGCGAGCCCCGAGTGGATTCGCGAGCAGGTGGCCCGTGCCCGCGAGCTCACTGGTAATCCCATCGGCATCAACGTCATGCTCATGGATCCGCGGGCGGCCGAAGTGGCCGAGCTGGTGTGCGAGCTGGGCGTGGAGGTGGTCACCACCGGCGCGGGCAGCCCCGCCAACTACATGGGCATGTGGAAGGAAGCCGGCGTGAAAGTGGTGCCCGTGGTGGCCTCCTCGGCGCTGGCGGCCCGCATGGAGCGCCTCGGCGCCGACGCGGTGGTGGCCGAGGGCACCGAAGCTGGCGGCCACATCGGCGAGCTGACCACCATGGCGCTCATTCCGGCGGTGACGGCGGCGGTGTCCATCCCCGTTATCGGCGCCGGCGGCATCGTGGACGGCCGGGGCATGCTGGCGGCCTTTGCGCTGGGCGCCGAGGGCGTGCAGTGCGGCACGCGCTTCCTCACCGTGGAGGAGTGCGGCGTGCACGAGGCCTGGAAGGAGAAGGTGCTGAAGGCGAAGGACTCCGACACCATCGTTACCGGGCGCGGCACGGGGCATCCCGTGCGCGGCCTGAAGAACAAGTTCGCCCGCGAGTGCCGCAAGATGGAAATGGCGGCGCAGTCGGGCGAGGAGCTGGAGGGCATGTACGCCGGCTCGCTCGCGCGCGCCGTGGCGGGCGATGTGGAGAACGGATCGGTCATGGCCGGTCAGGTGGCGGCGCTGGTGACCGAGCGCGGATGCGCTGCCGACGTTATTGCCGAGATGGTGCGCGAGGCCGAGGCGCTCGCCGGCCGCTCGCTGGACGAGGTGGCCGCCATGAACGCCGGTCGCGAGCGGGCGTAGGGGCGGTTTTGGGCGGTCCGCGGTCCGCGGGCGGTCCTCGGTTCCGGGCGGCCTGAAGGCCGCCCCTACGGAGGGTCGGGGTTGCGAGGCGGTCGCGATTGGCGGGCGCCCCGCGGATGGTCCGCGGATGGCGCTGTAGGGGCGGGCTTCAGCCCGCCCGCGCAACAGGGCGATCCTACGGGAGTGCCTGAGAGAAGAAGGACAAGGTATGGATGATAAGTTGAACGAACCTCTGGCGCCGCTGGGTGGCGCGGGCCTGGTGTTCATGGCCTCGGGCCAGGGATCCCAGAAGCCTGGCATGGGCGCCGATTTGCTGGACATTCCCGAGGTGGCGCGCACCTTCGAGTGCGCCTCGGACGTGCTCGGCCGCGATGTGGCCGCGCTGGTGCGCGAGGCCTCGGCCGAGGAGCTGAACGACACCCGCAACGCGCAGATCGCCATCGCGGCGCTGTCCATCGGCACCGGTTGGGCGCTCATGGCCCGCGGCGTGGTGCCCGATGCGCTGCTCGGCTTTTCGCTCGGCCAGATCTCGGCCATGGTGCTGGGCGACATGCTCGCCGAGGAGGCGGCCTTCGCGCTCATCGCCGAGCGCAGCCGTCTTATGGGCGAGGCGGCCGACGCCAACCCCGGCGTGATGAGCGCGCTTTTGAAGATCACGCTGCCCGAGGCCGAGGCCCTGTGCGCCGAAGCCGCCGAGGGCGAGGTGCTGGTGCCCGCGAACCTGAACGGCGGCGGCCAGATCGTCATCGCCGGCACGCCCGCGGCCGTGGCCCGCGCCGAGGAGGCCTGGGCCGCGCAGAAGGGCCGCTTCTCGCGCCTGGCCACGTCGGGCGCGTTCCACAGCCCGCTGATGGCGGCCGCCCAGGAGGCCTTCGGCGCCTATCTGGCCGGCGTGGAGTTCCGCGAGTCGGCGGTGCCCGTCATCGGCAATGTGCACGCTGCCCCGCTGACGGCGGCCAGCGCCCGCGATGAGCTGGTGGCGCATCTGGTGTCGCCCGTGCAGTTCGAGGCCAGCGTGGCCAAGCTGCAGGCCGCCGGCGCGCGTATGTTCGCCGAGGTGGGCTTCGGCGGCGTGCTGGCCAACCTGGTGAAGCGCATCGATCGGTCGGCTCCGCGTGCGGCCGTGCAAGACCGTCCCTCCTTCGACGCTCTTGTCGAGGAATTCGGAAAGGAATAGACGTGACTGATACCGAGAACCGCCGCTGCGCCGTGGTGACCGGCTCCACCCGCGGCATCGGCCGCGCGGTGGTCCGCGAGCTTGCGGCTGCCGGCATGAACGTGGTGGTGAACAGCTCCAGCGAGCGCAGCCTTCCCGCTGCCGAGGCCGTGGCCGCCGAGATCGCCGAGGAGTTCGGCGTGGGTGCTGTGGCCGTGGCTGCCAACGTGGCCGTGGAAGACGAGGCCAATGCGCTCATTGCCGCCGCGATCGAGGCCTTCGGCAGCGTGGACGTGCTGGTGAACAACGCCGGCATCACCCGCGACGGCCTGGCCGCCCGCATGAGCGATGCCGATTTCGACGCCGTTATCGACATCAACCTGAAGGGCACCTTCCACTGCTGCCGCGCCGCCGCCAAGGCGATGATGAAGCAGCGCTGGGGCCGCATCATCAACCTGTCCAGCGTGGTGGGCGTCTACGGCAACGCGGGCCAGGTGAACTACGCCGCTTCCAAGGCTGGCGTCATCGGCATGACCAAGACGCTCGCCAAGGAGCTCGCGCGCCGCAACATCACGGCCAACGCCGTGGCCCCGGGCTTTATTGCCACCGATATGACCGACGCGCTTTCCGACAGCCAGAAGGAGGCCATCGTGGGCCGCATCGGGTCGGGACGCCTGGGCGAGCCGGCCGACATCGCGCATCTGGTGCGCTTCCTCGCCTCGGACGAGGCATCCTACATTACCGGTCAGGTTATCTGCGTGGACGGAGGTATGTCCCTATGACGAACGAGAACGCGAGCACCCGCCGTCCCGACGGCACTCATCGCGTGGTCATCACCGGCGTGGGCGCGGTGACCCCCGCCGGCGTGGGCGTCGATGCCCTGTGGAGCACGCTCATGGAGCGCGGCTGCTGCATCGCGCCCATCGAGCGCTTCGATACAAGCGACTACGAGGTGCACATCGCCGCCGAGGTGCGCGATTTCGACGGAGTCGAGCACGGCCTTTCCAAGAAGGAGGCGCGCCGCTTCGAGCGCTTCGTGCAGTACGCCATCGTGGCCGCTGACGAGGCGCTGGCACAATCGGGCCTCGCCGTGACCGACGAGAACCGCGATCGCATCGCCGTGGTGTTCGGCACCGGCATCGGCGGCATCGACGAGCTGCAGAAGAGCTTCGCCACCCTGGAGGAGAAGGGCCCCAAACGCGTGAACCCGCTGTTCATCCCCACGATGATCGGGAACATCGCCGCGGGTAATTTGGCCATCCGCTACGGTATGCGCGGCGAGTGCCTGAACGTGGTGACCGCGTGCGCCACCGGCGCCCACTGCATCGGCACGGCCCTGCGCGACATCCGCCACGGCTACATTGACGCGGCGCTGGTGGGCGGCACCGAGGAATCGGTGAGCCCCATCTGCATCGCCGGCTTCACCAATCTGTCGGCTCTCACGCGCGCCGAGGATCCGAAGCAGGCCTCGTTGCCCTTCGACGCCCGCCGCGGCGGATTTGTGGCCGGCGAGGGCGCCGGTGCACTCGTCATCGAGTCGCTGGAGAGCGCCCTGGCCCGCGGAGCCGAGCCCATCGCCGAGATCACCGGCTTCGGTTCCACGGGAGATGCCTACCACATGACCGCCCCCGATCCGGAGGCCTCGGCCATCACGGCCGCCATGGCCGCGGCGCTTGCCGAGGGCGGCTTCACCCCAGCCGACCTGGGGCACCTGAATGCCCACGGCACCGGCACCCCGGCCAACGACGCCACCGAGTCCAAGGCGCTGGCGGCCCTCATGGGCGGCGAGGAGGCGGCCGCGAGCGTGCCCGTCACCTCCATCAAGGGCACCACGGGCCACATGTTGGGTGCCGCCGGCGCGGTGGAGGCCATCGTGTGCGCCCTTTCCGTGGCGCGCGACGCCGTGCCGCCCACGGCCGGCTTCGCCGAGGCAGCCGAGGACTGCCCGGTGGCGGTGGTCACCGAGGCCCGCACCGACTACCCCCAGAAGGTGGCGCTGTCCACGTCGCTCGGCTTCGGTGGCCACAACGCCGCCCTGGCCTTCTCGCCGTATCGCGGCTAGGCCAATTCGCTGCGCAGGGCCGACTTCAGCCGGCCCGTAGATTGGACTCGGTAGGGGCCGGCTTCAGCCGGCCCGCGGCCCGCAGGTGGGATCGGGCGGAGTTGTTGCGAGGCGTTGGGTCTCGTGGCTTGCGGGCGGGCTAAAGCCCGCCCCTACGGAGAAGGGGGCTGAAGCCCGCCCCTGCAGAAGCGGGCTGAAGGCCGCCCCTGCGGAAGGCGGGGGCCGCCCGTGGTAGAGGGAAGCTGGAGATCGAAAGATTGTTACAAGGAGAACGATATGACTGAGGAAAACGCTATGGTGCCGCTTCCCTGGGGGCGCGAGGTGATCGAGGGGATTCTGCCCCACCGCGACCCGTTTGTGTGGGTGAGCCGCATCACGGCCATCCAACCGGGTGAGTCCATCGAAGGCGAGCTGGACGTGTCCGCCGACCTGGACATCTTCCGCGGGCACTTCCCCGACCATCCGGTGCTGCCCGGGGTGATCATCATGGAGGCCCTGGCCCAGTGCGCTTCCATCGCGGTGCTGCAGGCTCCCGATCTGCGCGGCTGCATCGGCTTCCTCACCGGTATCGACAAGGCGAAGTTCCGCCGACAGGTGGTGCCCGGCGACACGGTGACCTTGCGGGCGACCATCGTGAAGTCGTCGCGGCGGCTGGTGGTGGCCGAGGTGGAGGCCTCGGTGGATGGGGAAGTGTGCGCCACGGCCACGCAGAAGTACGTTCTGGCGCCGAAGGAGTAACCATGGCAAAAGCGGCATCCAAGTACATCAGCTTCGATAGCGAAGGCCAGCTGGTAGCGGGTCCGACGGCCCCGGCTACCTCCGAGGCTCCCGCCGAGGCGGACGCGGCATCGCTGAAGGCCGCGGTGGCCTACGCGCTGGACAGCATTGTAGAGGCGGCCAACGCGCTGCCCGACACCGCTGCCGCGCTGATTGCCTCCCGCGCCGACGCTGCGCCGGCCGACCCGGAGGAGGCCACCGTTACCGTGGCCTGCGACGTGCGCTCCACCATCGGCGACGATTTCGCCGTGGCGGCTCCGTCCGCTGGCAGCGCGTCCGCGCGTCCGCGGGCGCTGGTGATCGCCTCGGGCAAGAACGCCCGCGCCTTTGTGGGCCCCATGGAGCAGGCGGGCCTGGATGTGGTGTTCGCCACGGTGGACAACCGCTCGCTGGACGGCTTCGCCCGTCGCCAGCTGCCCACCTACAACCTGGGACACTCCACGTCGCAGGTGGATGCCGACACGCTGGCTGCCAACATCTACACGGTGCTTTCCGCGGCCATGGCCTGCGAGGCGTCGCTCATCTTCCTGGATGCCGCCGATGCGCCGCTGGCCCGCGACGAGTACTTCCTGCGCCACGCCCGCAAGCGCGGTCTGCGCGTGTTCGCGCCGGCGGCCGAGGGCACGTTGCTGATGGGCTGGATGGAGCTTCTGCCCTCGCCCGACGCAGCCGGCCCGTTGGCTGCCGAGCCCAGCGAGGCCCCCTGGGAGACGTCGTTTTCCATCGATCTGGACGACGATGACGAGGGTCCCACCCATTGGCGCCGCTGCCATGCGTGCAAGCTGTTCTTCGACAAAGAGGAGATCATCGCCGAGGGCTACGCATGCCCGGCGTGCGGCACCCTGCAGCGCCTGCGCTCCGACGAGCGCCTGGCCATCACCGTGGACGCCGGGTCCTTCCAAGAGTGGAACGCCACCATGCCCGAGCACAACCCGCTCGATTTCCCCGGCTATCCCGAGAAGATTTCCGACCAGCGCGCCAGCAGCGGCCTGGAAGAGGCCGTGCGCACGGGTCGCGCCACCATCGCCGGGCTGCCCTTGGCCATCGGCATCATGGAGTCGGGCTTCTTCATGGGCTCCATGGGACATGTGGTGGGCGAGAAGGTGGCGCAGATGATCGACCGCGCCATCGAGGAGGAACTGCCCGTGGTGGTGTTCTGCGCCTCGGGCGGAGCGCGCATGCAGGAGGGCCTGCACTCGCTGATGCAGATGGCGAAGGTGTCGTGCGCCGTGGAGCGTTTGGGGAAGGCGGGGCTGCCGTTCATCACGGTGCTGACCGATCCCACCACCGGCGGTGTGACCGCGTCGTTTGCCATGCAGGGCGACATCATTCTGGCCGAGCCCCGGGCGCTTATCGGCTTCGCGGGGCAGCGCGTCATTCGCGATACCATCAAGCAGGAGCTGCCCGAGGGCTTCCAAACGGCTGAATTCGCGCTGGAGCACGGGCTGATCGATGCCATTGTGGAGCGCTCGCAGATGCGTAGCGTGCTGGCGCAGTTGCTGGCCTTACATGCACCGAACGGCCCCGAGCGCATCGTTACCTACCACAGCGTGATGGACGCGCTTCAGGTGGGTGCCGGCGCCTACGGTACCGTGTCGGTGGCGCCGGAGGCCCGCTTTGTGGGCGAGCGCCTGCGCGCCGAAGAGGCCGCGAGCGGCTTCTTCCGCAACCTGGCCGGATCGGTGCCGGTGGTCGGCGGCCTGCTGCGCGGTGCGGGCGACGACCCCGAGGCTGTCGAGGAGGCCCAGCGCCGCGAGCTTGACCGCCACGCACGGCGCGAGGCTCGTCGGGCGGGCATTGAAGGGGAGCCCGCAGCCGGCAGTGCCTGGGAGAGCGTGCAGATCGCGCGCAACGTGCACCGGCCCACGGCGAGCCGCTACATCGACGGCATCGTGGAGGGCTTCATCGAGCTGCACGGTGATCGCGCGTTCGCCGATGACGGTGCCATTCTGGCTGGTCTGGGCTGGATCTCGGGGCATCCTGTCACGGTGATTGCCCAGGAGAAGGGCGTGAACCTGGCCGATCGCGTGGCCCGCAACTTCGGCTGTCCGCAGCCCGAGGGTTATCGCAAGTCGTTGCGCCTCATGCGCCAGGCCGAGAAGTTCGGTCGTCCCATCCTGTGTTTGGTGGACACCCAGGGCGCCTTCTGCGGCACCGAGGCCGAGGAACGCGGCCAGGGCAATGCCATCGCCGACAACCTGGTGGCCATGGCTGGCCTTAAGGTGCCGGTGGTGAGCGTGCTTCTGGGCGAGGGCGGTTCCGGCGGCGCGCTGGCGCTGGCGGTGAGCAATCGCGTGGCTATGCAGGAGCACGCGGTGTACTCGGTGCTGTCGCCCGAGGGTTTTGCCTCCATTCTGTGGAAGGACCGCACCCGCGCGCCCGAGGCCGCCGAGGTGATGCAGATGAATGCCCGTGCCGTGTTCGAGGGCGGCATCATCGACGCCGTGCTGTCGGAGGGGGAGGGGCCGGCCCACGAGAACCCCGAGGCCGCCGTGGAGGCCGTGCGCGACTACGTGCGCGAGGCCTACAAGGAGCTTTCCGGCCTGAGCGGCGAAGAGCTGGTGCGCCAGCGCCAGGAGCGCTTCGCGCAGTTCTAGGCTTGAGACCCGTTCGCTCTAACCGGATCGCGACTTCCACCACCGTAGGGGCGGGCTTCAGCCCGCCCTTGCGAGTGGGGCTCGGTAAACAGGGGCGGCGGTGTGCTGTTGGAAAAAGAAAAGGGGAGCGCCCTTCGTGGGTGCTCCCCTTGTTTTGGCGTCTGTGGCTCGCGGGTCTACAGCATGGTGGCGCGCAGCTGTTCGCCGGTCAGGGGCGACAGCAGCGCCGGGGCGATGTCGAAGATGGTGCGGCAGCCCGCCTCGCCGGCGGCGGCCATGCGGGCGCAGGCGCGGGCGCAGGCCACCAGCACGCTGCCGGTGAACTCGGGGTTGGAATCCAACTTCAACGAGTACTCGATCACGTGGGTGTTCTCGCCGTCCTTGCCCGTAGTGCCGGTGCGAATGACCGAGCCGCCGTGGGGGATGCCGGCATGGTCGCGATCCAGCTCTTCCTGGCTGATGAAGGTGACCGTGGTGTCGTAGTCGGCGAAGTAGTTCGGCATGGTCACGATGGCCTCTTCGATGGCCGCCGTATCGGCGCCTTCCTCGGCCACCACGAAACACTCGCGGGTGTGCTTCTGACGGGTGGTCAGCTCGGGGTTCGCGCCGGAGCGCACGGCCTCCAGCGCGGCAGGTACGGGCACGGTGTACTGGCGAGCGTCAACCACGCCGGGGATGCGGCGGATGGCGTCGGAATGGCCCTGGGACACGCCGCGGCCCCAGAAGGTGTAGTCGGCACCGTTGGGCATGATGGCGCCCGCGTACACGCGCGACACCGAGAACATGCCCGGATCCCAGCCCACCGAGATGACGGCCACGTGCCCGGCCTCACGGGCGGCGGCATCCACGGCAGCGAAGTGCTCGGGGATGTTCGCGTGGGTGTCGAAGGAGTCCACCACGTTGTACAGGCGCGCGGCGGCCGGGGTCTGCTCGGGCAGGTCGGTGGCGCTGCCGCCGGCCAGCACCAGCACGTCTACCTCATCGGTGTGGGCGGCCAGCTCGTCGGCGCTCCACACGGCCACGTCCTGGCCGTAGGGGTGCACGCTGGACGGATCGCGGCGGGTGAACACGCCCACCAGCTGGATGTCGGGGTTGGCGGCGCAGGCCAGCTCAACGCCGCGGCCGAGGTTTCCGTAGCCGAGAATGGCGATGCGAATGGGATTCAAGGTTTCCTCCTTGCGTGTTTGCTTCTGGAACGGGGCCTATTATCGTGCATACGGGGTGGCGCGCTCGGCGTGGGCGCGTGGGTGTAACGAGGTTTTAACGGAACGGCTCGGGTGGCGCCGCGGGTGGGCAGGCGCAGACTGAACACGGTAACGCCGCGCTGGCTGGCCGCCTCGATGTCGCCCTGATGTGCCACGACGATCTCTTTGGCGATGGCCAGGCCCAGTCCCGCCCCGCCGCTGCGGGTGGTGCGGGCGCCGTCTTCCCGGTAGAACTTCTCGAAGATAGATTCCAGATGCGCCTCGGATATCTCGCGCCCGCGGTTGGCCACCGTAATGGTGGTGAACTGCTCGTCTTGGCGGGCGGCTAGGGCGATGGTGGAACTTGCGTCGGCGTAGGCCACGGCGTTGCGCAGCACGTTGCCCAGGGCGCGGGCCATCTTGTCGGGGTCCACGAAGAAGGTGTCGCCTGCCGGCACGTCCACCGAGATGCGAATGTTGCGCGCCGAGGCCTCGGGGAAGAACGCCTCGGCCACCTGCTGGCAGAACAGGCGCACGCCCACCGTTTCGCGTTCAATGGGAATGGCCGACAGGTTGTAGCGGGTGATCTCGAAGAACTCGTTGATGAGGGATTCCAGCCGCTCGGCCTTAGTGTAGGCCACGTCGGCGTACTTGCGCAGGGTGTCGCGCGGCAGGTCGGTGGCCTCGCGCAGCAAATCCAGGTATCCCAAAACCGAGGTGAGCGGCGTGCGGATGTCGTGGGCCAAGTAGGCCACCAGCTCGTTCTTGCGCTGCTCGGCCGCCTTCGCCGCGCGTTCGTCGGCCAGCGACTGCGAGCGAATGACCGCCAGCTCGTTGCGGGCGATGGACAGGTCGGGCGGCAGCTCGATGGGGGCGTTCTTGTCGGCCAGCATGCGGCCCACGGCGCCCGACAGCTCGTCAAAGTAGCGCAGTGACTGGTTCAGGGCGCGCAGCACGATGAGCAGCCATCCCACCACGAACACCAGGATGGCCAGGGGCATCTTGAAGGACTTCACGAAGGTGTACAGGGCGATGTCGCGCATTTGGAAGGTGCCGTCGGAGGCCTGTTCCACTTGCCACACGGGGCTGCTGTCGTTCACGCCCAGCTGCTGGGCCTGCTGCTCGGGGGAAAGATCGCACCATGTCTCGTGAGCTGCGTCCTGCGACTGCTTGTAGGCCTCGGCGAACGTGGTCCTCAGCGTTTCCTCGTCGTAGCCGGCGGCTGCGGCGTGGGCGAGCACCGCCACATTGCTCACGTCGGGCGCGCCGGCGGGCACCGTCAGCGTGAGCCTCCGTTCCTGGATGATGGCCGACAGGGAAACGGCCGCCAGGCCCTGGGCGGCGCTGGCATCGGTGGGCATGGTGCCCGATGCGGCCAGGATGTCCTCGTAGCTGATGAAGGGCACGGGCGCGCCGGCGGGCTCATCGGCGATGCCGGCCTCGCCGGCATCGCTGTCGACCGCATCTGCGTTGTCGGTTCCGGCAGACCCGTTCTCGTCGGTTACCACCTGGTAGGTCCCGTCACTGCTGACGATTACGTTTCCGGCGGCTTCGGCGTCTACGATGCTCTGGGAGCCGTCCTTGTCGTTCGCGCCGGCTGCCTGCTGCTCCAGGGACGTGATGGCATCTTCGGCGGCGCTCATCTCGGCGGTATCCACGGTACCCTCGGCGTAGGCCTCGATGGCGTCGGTGAGGGCGTTCAGCTCGTCGACCACGGCGGTGATGGAGCCGGCGGCGTCGCTGTAGCCCTCGTCCTGGAAGGCCTTCATGGTGTCGTCGACCGGGCTGCCGCCCCACAGGCCCGATTCCGTGAGCGCCTCTTCCAAATAGCTTGACGAGTTCAGCGTGCGCCACGACGAGGTGCTGTCGGCCACGTAGGCGGCCAGGGGCGGCACCGCGAAGGCTTGGAACGCGGCGCAGCACAGCAAGAAGGCGAGGGAGAACAGCGCGAGGTTGCGCGCCATCGTGCCCAGCACGCGGCGGCGCAGCACGTTGGCCTGGTCGCTTTTAAGCGCCATGGCCCAGGCCCGCTCCCGGACCGCCGCGCAGCTTGTAGCCTACGCCCCAGGCGGTTTCGATGAAGGGGGTGGATGCGTCGATGGCGGCCAGCTTCTTGCGCAGGCGGCGGATGTGCACCATCACGGTGTTGGCCGCCGCGTCGTCGAAGCGCTCGTGCCAGGCGCCCTCGAACAGGTCGGCCGCCGACACCGGCGAGCCCGGCGATTGGGCCAGCAGTGCCAAGATGGCGAACTCCTTGGGGGTGAGCTGCAGCGGTTCGCCGTGCAGCGTGGCCAAGTGCGTGCGTAGGTCCACCTCGATGGCGCCGGCGGTCAGCAGCGTGGACGAGGCCGGCGGCGCCGCGGCCGCCCGACGGCGCAGGCGCGCCTTCACGCGGGCCACCAGCTCGCGGGGGCGGAAGGGCTTGGTCACGTAGTCCTCGGCGCCCAGGGTGAAGCCCACCACCTGGTCGGCCTCCTCGTCTTTGGCCGACAGGAAGATGACGGGGATATCCATCATCTGGCGGGCGCGCACGCACAGCTCGAAGCCGTCGATGCCCGGCATCATGATGTCCACGATGGCCAGGTCGAAGGGGCTGCGCGCCAGCATGTCCAGGGCCGCCTGCCCGCTGTAGCAGGCGAGCGCGTCCATGCCCTCGGCCACCAGCAGGTTCACCACCAGATCGGCAATGGCCCGCTCATCGTCTACCACCAGTATGTGCGCCTTCTTCTCCATGGGATGCATTGTACGCGACTTCGCCGCTGCCGTCTGCCACGGCAGCCGCGGCGGCGGGGGCTTTAAGGAAAAGTTAAGGGCCCTTCCGAAAACGTCAGCATTTGCTATGGGACGTGTAAGCGGCGCGCTCGGTAAGGTGGGGACAAGCAAGCGAGATCGAGCGGAAGGAGCGGATGTCATGGAAGGCGAGATTACCTGCGGGGGCGGCGTGGAAGATGCGTGGGGTGCCAATCCCTACCGGCGTGAAGCATGGGAGGGCGGCTCGCGCGATGCCGGTCCGCACGATGGCGACGCGACCGCATCGCAACCGGTGCGCCGGACGGCCCCGACGGCTCCGCCGAGCTTCCACGCGGCTCCGGCTCACGCGCTCGCCGGTCTGCGCGTGGTGCCCTTGGTGGCCGCGGTGGGATTCGCCGTGTTCCTGCTTTTAGCCGTGTTCCAGCTGGCGGCCATTTACAGCGGCGACGCCTCTGCCGCCGAGAAGGGGCTGACGGCCGCTCCTGTGCCTGCTCCCGCCGCCACCACGCCGGCGGTATCGGCGCGGGAGGGCGACGGATCCGAGGCGGCCAGCACCCCGCGTAGCCAATGGCGCGCCGGCGAGCTTCCCTTCCTGTACCAGATTGATCCCTCGTGGTCGGCGGCGCCTTACGCGGGAGCCGACGTGGAATCGGCCGGCTGCGGGCCTACCAGTCTGACCATGGTGTACATCGCTCTTACGGGCAACACCGATTACGATCCGGCGTCGATGGCGGCCTTCAGCGAGGAAAACGGCTATGTGGAAGGCGGCCTGACGGCCTGGCGCCTGATGTCCGAGGGCGCCGCCAGCTTGGGCCTGACCTCCCACGAGGTTCCGGCTGACGCCAGCCGCCTTGTGTCCGAGCTGCAGGAAGGCCGTCCGGTCATCTGCTCGGTGGGCCCGGGCGATTTCACCGAGAAGGGGCACTTCATCGTGCTGGCTGGCGTGGATGACGACGGGCGCCTGGTGGTGCACGATCCCAACAGCCCGGCCAACAGCGCCCAAACGTGGGATGTCGACCGCGTGCTGGGCCAGTGTCGCAACCTCTGGGCCTTCGAGCGCGCCTAAGGAGGGCGTCGCACGGGCGCGGGCGGAACTTGCTCATTTCATGGGTTCGGTGCTCAGGATTTCTGGTGCGCTAGAATGGCCTTACGTATTCCCCAGGGAAAGGAGGCCGTCGTGAACCCACCTTCCGCAATGCCGTTCCAGACGGTTCCGCCTGCGCCGCCAGTGCTGTGGTGCCAGAATCTCACCAAAACCTACGGCGCCGCCCCGGCGCTCGATCGCTTTAACATCGCGGTGCCCGCGGGGCGCATCGTGGGCCTGCTCGGCCCCAACGGCTCAGGCAAGACCACACTGTTGAAGATGATCGCCGGCGTGAGCCATCCCACGGCGGGCGAGGTGCGCGTGTGCGGCCTGCCCGTGAGCGCCGAAAGCAAGGCGCTGGTGTCCTATCTGCCCGAGCGGCCCTACTTCTCGCGTTCCATGCGCGTGCGCGAGATGATTGCCTACTTCAACGACTTCTACGCCGATTTCGATGGCGCCATGGCCCACGACATGCTGGCCCATTTGGGGGTGGATGCGAACGCCGCGTGCTCGTCGCTTTCCAAGGGCACGGTGGAAAAGGTGCAGCTGACGCTGGTGATGGCCCGTCATGCGGCTTTGTACCTTCTGGATGAGCCCATCGGCGGGGTGGACCCGGCGGCGCGGGACTACATTCTGTCTACCATCATTCGCGGCTACCGGCCTACGTCCACCGTCATCCTCTCCACGCATCTGGTGCGTGACGTGGAGGCGGTGCTGGACGACTTCATTTTGCTGCGCTACGGCACCATGATGCTGCATGCGCCCGTGGCCTACGTGACGCAGGAGAAGGGCACCAACCTGGACGCGTTTTTCCGAGAGGAGTTCCGATGCTAGGCAAACTGTTCTCCTACGAGTTGCGCGCCCTGTGGAAGCCGGCCGCCATTATGCTGGCGGTCATGGTGGTCGCCGGCCTGGCCGGCGCCGCCTGCGTGAACGGGGCCATGAGTGTCGCCGACGCTGCGGATTACGGCAGCGGCTTCCTCACCATGCAAGCGCTGTCGGCCAACGCCACGGTGGCGCTGGTTATGACCGCGCTGTTCTGCGGCTTTCTGGTGTGGGCATCCGTGGTGGCGCTGTACGTGTTCATCGTCATGCGCTTCTACCGCACCATGTTCACTGATGAAGGCTACCTGACGCTGACGCTGCCGGTGCGCACGGGCACCCTGGTGATGGCGAAGTTCTGGGCGGCATATCTGTTCCTGGCCGTGTTCGCCTTCGCGGCTATGCTGATGTACATGGTGACCGTGGCCGTGATCAGTGGCGGCGATGTGCAGGCGATGAGCGCCGTGCCGACCATGATGGGCGGCTGGTTTGCCTTCGCGGCGGAGGGCGATGCGGTGTCCATGTTGGCGGGCTTCCTGAACACGCTGATCACCTGCGCGTACGCCCTGGGTCTCGCCTTTGCGTCGCTGACGCTGGGGGCCTGGTGGGCGCGCCGCCACAAGGTGGCCGCGGCGGTGGGCATCTACCTGGGCGCGGGCTGGCTGCTGTCGCTGGTGTTCTCCACCGTGGGCGTGCTGGCGATGTCGGCCGATACCGGGTCGTGGAGCGGCGTGATGGCCATGGTGTCGGTGGTGCAGCTGCTGGCGAACGTGGCCGTCGCCGTCGGCGGCGTGGCCCTGACCACCCACCTGGTGCGCACCAAAGTGGATTTGAACTAGGGGCGGCCGGTTCCCGTCCTGTCGCTGCCAGCGGCTCTTCCTGCGCGGGACGTCGACACGCGGTTCCAATCCCGAGCGTTTGCGCGACGCTTGGGATTTTTTATGCTCAGCCTTAGCTGTCAGCTAATGAAACACCTGCGGAGAACGGATACCCTCACTTCTTGTCCGATTGGGAAATGCGAACTCGATCAGAGGAAAAGAAGGGAAGAATCATCATGGAGAAGAAGCCGACTTCGGGGATGGCTGTCACGTCCCTCGTTACGGGAATTATCGCGCTCATCAGCTCGTTCGTTCCGCTGCTGAATTTGCTGTCGTTCCCCTTTGTGCTGCTGGCCATCATCTTCGGCGCCATCGGCCTGTGGCAAACGGTGAAGGGCACGAAGGGCGGGAAGGGCATCGCCGTTGCCGGTCTGGTGCTCGGCGTGCTGGCGCTGCTGGTGACGGTGGTGATGTACGGCAGCGCGGCGAGCGTGGCCGATTCGTCGGAGGCGACGACGGACGGCACGGGCAATGCGACCGAGCAGCAGGCCCAGCCTGCCGACCAGGCGGAAGCCTCGTCCGATTACGCTGTGACCATCGACGGGTGCCGCGTGACCGAGGACTACGCAGGTGAGCCGGTGGCTGTGGTCACCTACACTTTCACGAACAATTCCGACGATGCGACCAGCTTCATGGTGGCCCTGCGTCCCCAGGTGTTCCAAAACGGCGTCGAGTTGAACACCGCCATCGGCTCCGATTGGGATTCGGAGAAGTACCTGAAAGACGTCAAGCCCGGATCTTCCTCGACGGTGGAGATCGGCTACACCTTGGACGATGAGAGCGACCTGACCGTGGAAGTGACCGAGCTTATCAGCTTCGACGACACGATCCTTGCCGAGGCCACGTTCTCGGTGGCCTAAGTGCCGCAGAGGGCGAAGTTTTCGGTGCCCCGCGTCCGTCCGGAGCGGGGCACCGCTAGAATACGGCTACGGTAATGGTGCGACGAAGAAGGAAGAGACGGGTGGAGGAGCCGCTGACCGAAGATATGCTGGCCGAGCTTCTGGAAGCGCCCGATCCGGCGCGGTTCATCCGGAAAGCCGAGGTGGGCGAGCGCAATTTGTCGGGCTATTTGAATCAGCTGCTGGAAGAGCGGGGTTTGAAGCGCGCGGCGGTGGTGCGCGCGGCCGGCATCAACGAGACATTCGGCTACCAGATATTCACCGGCGCCCGCAAGGCCTCCCGCGACAACCTGCTGAAGATCGTCTTCGCGCTGGGGCTTTCCCTGCGCGAGGCGAACCGCCTGCTGAAGGCCGGCGGAGCCAACGAGCTGTATTGCAAGAATCGCCGCGACGCCATCATCATCTTCTCGATTTCCCATGGCTATTCCCTTCAAAAGACGGAGGAGGAGCTGTACCGCTTCGGCGAGCCGACGATTAGCTAGACGATTTGCGGGGTGGGACCGCCACGCTTCCAATGCGGCGTGGCGGCGTGTGGAGCATTCGTTTGGTACCATGGACGCTATGGAAAACGACCCGCTGTCGACATACCTCGATGCCCTGGCGCGCGACGATTGCTATCGCGTGGAACGGGTGCTGAAGGAGGGAACCTGCGAGACCACCGAGGTGGTCTTCTTCGTGGGCGCGAACACGGCAGCGCTCGGCCCCTTCGTGCGCAAGCGCATCAGCGGCGAGGCGCGTTTGGGAAGCGCCTACGGGCTTTTGTGGCAGGCGCAGCGGGAGGGTCGCCGCTACCGCCATTTGCCCCGCATCTACGATGTTCACGAGCGCGACGGCGACCTGATCGTGGTGATGGAATACGTGGTCGGCCGCACCTTGCGCGACGAGGTGTACGAGCGCGATGCGTCGCTTCCGTTGGCCCGTCGGCTGTTCCCCGCGATTTGCGACGGCGTGTCCGAGTTGCACGAGGGGTTTGCACCGCCGCTCATCCATCGCGACCTCAAGCCGGGAAATGTGCTGGTGAATGGGGATAACGTCACCATTATCGATTTCGGCATCACGCGGGCCTTCCGTGCGGAGGCCGTGCGCGACACGGCGCATTTCGGCACGCGCTCCTATGCGCCGCCCGAGCAGTTCGGCTACGGCCAGACCGATGTGCGCAGCGACGTGTACGCCTTAGGGATGCTGCTGTACTACCTGCTGACCGAGCGCGACCCTGACCCCCAAGTGGCCGTCGGGGGCTTTTCCGATCCCGACGTTCCCGGGGTGTTGCGGCCAGTGCTGCAGCGCGCCTGCACCTTCGACCCCGCCGCCCGCTTCCAGAGTGTGCGTGAGCTGAAGGCGGCTTTTCTGGTGGCGGTCGAGCCGCTGCCGTGCGAGACAGCGACAATCGGGGCTGAAGCGGCGCCGGCAGTTGCGCCCGCGGTAACGACCCCCGGTTTGGTCGGCGCGGGGCCGGTGTCGGGCGTCGCCGCTTCGACGACCACTGCCGCGGCGGTCGCCTCCTGTTCTGATGCGTTTTCGTCTGGGGCTGGTCCAGCCGCGCCTGCCTTGCCGCGTGTTCCCACGGGCCGTTTTGCCTCGCGGGTGCGCACCGCTTTCTCCTCGATGAGCTCTGCGGAGACGGTGGGGCTTGTTTGGGATGCTGTTGTCCTGGCCCTCTGGCTGTTTTTCGCCCTGATTCTCGCGACGTTGCCCTTCTCGCCCGACGACCAATACTGCGCGTGGCCTCTGTGGTTGCGCATGGTGCTCTACTGGGCGTTCGGCTACCCCTTTTTCACCGGCTTGTTCTTCGTTCTGGCCGACGTGCGCGTTGTGCGACGGGCGGTTCCGGAAAACTGGCTGCTCCATGGTTTGAGGCTTCGCGTGGCGGGGGCGGCTCTCGTGATAATCGGCGTGCTGTCCGTGGGCGTTTCGATGCTCGTAGCGCAAGGCATGGGCCTGCCGACGTAGCATGCGATCGGTGTGCGAGTCGGCGATCTCTCAGAGGATGAGGCCGGCTGCGATGTCGGCGATGAACTGCGCGACAGCGGGGGAGGGGTCTTTTGCGTATACGATGCCGTAGGGTACGAGGTAGTCCCACTCGACGGGCTTTACCACCAAGGAGGGGTGAATGCCCTCCCAGAGATCGTAGGCAAGCAGGCACGACCCTTCGGCCAGACAGCGGTTGAACACGTCCACGTCATAGTTGCTCGGGGCTTCTTTGATGCGGATGAGCGGATGGTGGGCGGTGATGTCGTGGTAGAGCCGCGTGACGGTGGGGAAGTCTTCCGTGATGGGGATGATGAGGGATTCGCCGTCCAGGTCGTCCCAAGTGATTGTCTCTTTTGCCGCAAGGGGATGGGTGGTCGGGATGGCGATGCGGAGAGGTTCCAAGGCGGTGACCAGGATATTATGCGACTTGTGCCAAGCATCTGAGTCGCAGTGGGCCAGGATGCAGTCGATATCGGTTCCGATGCGACCAAGGGCGTCGGTAAGATCCTGGGGGCTGTCGCCAAAAGGCACGAAGGAGAAGGTGCAGGGTGCGGAATGGGCGGGCGCGTTCGTCCATAAATCGACAATCGGCTGGCCGGGGCGCAGATAGGACATGCCGATGCGAATGACGTTGTCCGAGTCCGTCGCCGCGCGGCGGGCATCGGCGACGATGGCATTGGAGAGGGCCTCCAGACTGCGCGCCCCCTCCAAGAGCACCACGCCCGATTCGGTGAGCGTGACTCCGCGGTTCGTTCGGTCGAACAGTCGCACGCCCAAGTCGGCTTCAAGGCCGTCAACTTGCTTCTTTACGGCGATGGACGAGAGCCACAGCGCTTCGCCGGCCTTGCGAAAACTGCCCAATTCGGCTGTTTTCACGAATGCTTTCAACTTGCTGGTGATCAAGCTCGCCCCTCCTTCAAGCTTGTTCCGGGCAACAATGATGAGTTTACTCCTTTTAAACATCGTTTGGTGCTAACAGACGGTTAGTGCCGCGATTACTCTTTGGCCTCTTCCCGCGTGCCCGGACGCCCTGGAAACTGATCGCAGGGGGTTTCCGGCTGGCGCGGCCGTCTCGGGCGTGCCGCCGAGGGAAACCTACATGGCGAAGAGAAGAGGTTGCTCTATGACGATGGTGAAGAAAGTCGCCGACAGCGTGGTAACACGTCGAGCATTCGTGGGGTCGGCATCGGCGGCGGCCATGCTGCTGGCTGCTGGGTGCGCGCCGGCCAGCCAGCTGTCGGAAACCGGCGAGGGCTCATCCGACGTGGCCGCGTTGCCGGCCGATTTGGACGAAAGCGTGGACGGGGAGTGGGTTCCGGTTCCCTGCTGGATGTCCTGCGGCGGCAAATGCCTGCTGAAGGCCCACGTGGTGGACGGCATCGTGACCCGCGTGAAAACCGACGACGTGTACGAGGACACGCTGGAGACGTTCCAGAACCGCGGCTGCCCGCGTGGCCGCTCCCAGCGTAAGCACATTTTCGGTGCCGATCGGCTGAAGTACCCCATGAAACGCAAGGGCTGGATGCCGGGTGGCGGCGAGAATGTCAACGGCGATTTGCGTGGTCGTGACGAATGGGAGCGCATCAGCTGGGACGAGGCGTTCGACTACATTGCCGAGGAAATGCGTCGCATTTACGACACCTACGGTGGTCGCTCGGTCATTCGCGCTAATTTCGGCCGTGGCATCGCCGGCAGCAAGCTGCTTGGTCCGCTGGGCGGCTTCGTGCCGTTCGAGTTCTGCGATTCCTACGGCACGAATTTCATGTACACGGGCAATCTGGGCGGCTATTTCAACCACGGCGAGCCGGGCGGCTGGTCCACGAACGACCGTCTCGATCTGCTGAAGACCGACTACATCATCATGCAGGGCGGCAATCCCGCTTGGGCCTCGGGCGGGGCTCCCATGTTCCATCTGTGGCGGGCCAAGGAAGCTGGCGCGCAGTTCGTCTATATCGGGCCTGAGTGCAACCTGACCGCCACCACCCTGGACGCGAAGTGGATTCCGCTGCGTCCCGGCACCGATACGGCGTTCCTGCTGGCGGCGGCCTACGAGATGCTGCGCCTGGAGGAGGAGCGCGGCGATATCATCGACTGGGATTTCCTGGACCGCTGCACGATCGGGTTCGACGCCGACCATATGCCCGAGGGCGCTTCGGTGAACGAGAACATCAAGGACTACATTCTGGGTGCCTACGACAACGTGCCGAAGACGCCCGAGTGGGCGAGCGAGATCTGCGGATCGTCGGTTGAGGACATCAAGTGGTATGCCGAGACGGTGCAGAAGAACAACAAGTGCACGATGCTGTTCGGCTATGCTCCCTCGCGTTGCAACGGTGCCGAGAATTTGCCGCAGATCATGGAGACGGTTGCCTGCATGGGCGGCCATCACGGCAAGGAAGGTCATGCGTGCGGCCCGGTGTACCACTTCTGGGCGACCAACGATGGTCCGGCTTTGGTGGAGATCGGCAACCCCGAGCCCGCCGAGGGCAGTGGGGTGGCGGCGCCCATCGACCTGACTCCCAACCTGGTTGACGATGCCATTCTCTCGAACTACCTGTGGCAGGCCGTGAACGAGGGACATTACACCTGGTTCGGTACGGTGGTCGATTACACTGACGGCACCTCGCTCATCCAGAAGGCCGAGGAGCGCGACATCGACATCCGCATGATCTGGACCGACTATGGCAACTCGCTTACCACGCGCGGGAACACCAACGAGGGCATCAAGGCCTTCCGCAAGGTTGACTTCGTGCTGACCCTGGACTACGTGTTCACGCCGACCGCCCAGTACTCCGATATCGTGCTGCCGGCCACCACGCCCTGGGAAGGCCCGGGCTACGAGGATCAGGCCTCGTGCTTCAACACGCACAATCGCGAGACCCTCTACATCAGCCGCTGGGCCGTGGCCCCGCAGTTCGAGGCCAAGAGCGACCGCGAGATCGTGGAGACGCTCGCGGGCAAGCTCGGGCTTGATACGGCGGCCCTGTTCCCCTACACGACCGAGGAGATGCATGCCTACCGCATCGCGAACGCCACGGTGGTGCAGGAGGACGGCGAGACCTTCGGCCCGCTGGTGACCATCACCCAGGAGGACATCGACCGCCTCGGCGTGAAGGGCCTGGTGCCCCAGAAGGGCAAGATCTCGTGGGACGAGATCGTGGCCAACGGCATCTACCATGTGGCCCGCAAGAAGGGCGACAACCTGGGCTGGATCGCCTACGAGGATTTCCGACGCGACCCGGAGGGCAACCCCCGTGCCAGCGCCAGCGGGAAGATCGAGCTGTTCTGCCAGGCGAAGACCGACATGCTCGACCGCTTGGGCTTTGCCGGCGAGAGCATTCCGCCCTATGCCACCTACCTGCGCCCGCTGCACGGTTACGAGGATTCCTTCGAGGATTGGGCGTCGAAGAAGAAGGGTGCCTACCCCCTGCAGGTGTTCAACAGCCACTACCTGCGTCGCGCCCATAGCGCGTTCGATACCAATGTATGGCTGCGCGAGGCGTTCAAGAGCCCGGTGTTCATGAACGCGGCCGACGCCGCCGAGCGCGGCATCGAGAACGGCGACTGGGTGCGCGTGTTCAACGAGTCCGGCGAGTTCGTGCGTCAGGCTTCGGTGGTGGATACGATGATGCCTGGTTGCGTGGACGTGCCTCACGGCTCGTGGCCGGAGTGGAGCGAGGGCGACATCTCCGTGAACGGAGGCCCCAACCTTTTGAACGACTCAAGTGTGAGCGCCGGTGCCCAGCAGGGCTACAACACCGTGCTCTGCCAAATCGAGAAGTACGAGAACCAGGACATTTTGCCCGACGCTGAGCGTCCCGTGATCATGCCGGGCATCGAGTAAGAGGGGGAGCTATGAGCCAACTCGGTTTTTATTTCGACGCAAGTTCCTGCAGCGGGTGCCGTGCCTGCCAGGCTGCGTGCAAGGATCGTAACGATTTGCCGGTGGGCATGCTGTTCCGCCGCGTGAACACTTATCAGACTGGGGCCTATCCCGCAGCGAAGATGTACAGCTATTCGCGTACCTGCAACCACTGCGCCAGCCCGGCCTGTGTGGCGAACTGCCCGACGGGCGCCATGTGCCAGGCCGACGACGGCACGGTGCAGCACAACGATGCGGAATGCATTGGCTGCCAGACCTGCGTGAACAGCTGTCCCTACGAGATTCCCCAGTACGACGAGGAGCAGAACATCAGCCGCAAGTGCGACAGCTGCAAGGCCTATCGCGACGCCGGCATGAACCCCGTATGTGTGGATGCCTGCTGCATGCGCGTGCTGGACTTCGGCGATCTGGACGAACTGCGCGCCAAGTACGGCGACGACCTGGTAAACGAGATACCCGCGCTGCCGGTGTCCGAGACCAACCCCTCGCTGCTGATCAAGACCAAAGAGGCGGTGCTTTCCGACGACTTCAGGGACGTGATCATCTAATGTCCGCCCTGAGCCCGGACGCGTTGGCGGCACGGCGCTACCTGTACGCGCTGTTCCAAAGCGTGTTCGGCGGCGAGCCCTCCGCAGAGGCGATAGCGCTGTGGCGGGCGCCGGTAACGCGGGAGGCGGCCGCCGTGGCGGGGGTCGATGCGGATGCGATGCTGACGGCCTTGGAAGAGCTAGATGCCGAGACGTTGCAGCGGGCATATCTGCGCCACTTCGTGGGACCCGGCAAGATTCCCGTGCTGCCATGGGAATCGGCCATCGTCGGCAACGAGCGCGTGCTGTTCCAGCGGCCGACGTTGGAGGTGAGGCGCTCGTACCGGGCCGCCGGTTTCGCGCCCGTGGAAGGGCATCACGTCGCCGACGACCACCTGTCGCTCGAGTTGGGATTCATGGCGCTTTTGGCCGGGCGGGCCTTCGAAGGGGCCGAGCAGAAGGACGAAGAGGCCCAAGAGGCGGCTTTGGCGGAGAGCGAGAAGTTTCTGGACGAGCATTTGAGATGCTGGCTGGGCGATTACGCGGCGGCCTTGGCCCAGGAAGCGGATGCGGGCTTCTACGCCCATGCCGCCCGGGCGGCGGCGGATTTCATCGAAGCGGATTACCGCTGGCTTGCCGGCCGGTAAAACTACATGCCCCTCCCTGATGGGACCCCTCTTCGAGGGGTCCCATTTGCGTTGGACTTTACGGCCGGCGTTGGCGCCTCAGCCTTCCCAGCGGGTCCCCCCAGAAGGCCACGGCGCTGGCGGCGGCCACGTTCAGGGAATCCACGCCGTGGGCCATGGGGATGCGCGCCCATCACGCCGCAGGCGCCGATCCGGCCGCCCTGGAGGCCGATCTGGTGAGCCAGCGCATCGCCGAGCTGCTTGCCCGTTCGTCGTTCTTTCTGGCGCCGGCTATGCTCGCGGAGATTCACCGCTATCTGTTCCAGGACCTCGATGCCGCCGTCTATCATCCCGGTGCGTTCAAGGTCGAGCGCATGGTGAAGCAGGAGGACATCCTCAACGGCGACAGCGTGCTCTACGCCGATCCGCTGGCCTACGACATGGCCCTGGCGGGGGCTTTCGCCACGGAGCAGGCCGCGTTCTACGGAACGCTGGAGGGTGACGAGTTGGCCTCCTTCTGCCACGCGATCGCCTTTCTCTGGCAGATCCATCCGTTCTACGAGGGCAACACGCGCACGGCCGCAGTGTTCTCGATGCTCTACCTGAACTATCTTGGGTTCACGGTGTCCAACGAGCCGTTTGAGAGCCATGCGCGCTATTTCCGCGACGCTCTGGTGCGCGCTATGTACCGTAACCCCGATGCGGGAATTTTCCCCGACGAGTCTTTCCTCATCGCGTTCTACGAGAATGCTTTGGGTCGCGCCGCCCACGAGCTAAACCGGGAAGAGCTCATTTGCCCGCGCCTGTTCGATAATCCGAGCCTTATGATCAATTGATTAAAGTAAGTAATTTGTTGCAAATATAAGCATATGGCAGTCTCTTGTACTCAGGCTGCTTCGATATGATGCGCGCTGCTCTGACGGCAGACGTTCTTTCTCGGATTAAGCTGACCAGTTGTCATTAATTCACGCGATTTGGAATTGACGAATCGGAGCAGGGGGGGGTACCATAAAAGTGCTATCAATGCCATCGATCGGGAAAGGTAACTACAATGTCAAAAGAGGCCAAGATAGAGACCGAAGAAAAGCAGGTCGAGGGCGAATCTACTCAGGGAGAGAAAGTCCAGGATGTAGCTGCGGCGACTCCTTCGGAAACGGCACCCGAGGGCAATGCGGGTGATGGACAGGGAACGTCCGATAAGTTCAAGCAAGGAATGGCCGGCGCTAAATCGAACATTTCTTCCATCAAGGCCCACAAAGAGAAGCGGGCGGAGCTCGAGCAGGCCAATGCCGAGCTGGTCTCTATGCAATCGCATCACGATGAGCTGACTGCCGATCATGGCCGACGCACGGACGTCGAAACCAATTTTGACGCTATCGTCGCTGAGCAGACTGGTGTGCTAAATGAGTCGAATAAGAATATCGCAGAGTGTGTGGAGTACATCCAGACGCTCAACGACAAGTTGGAGCCGCACGAAGCCGAGCTGCGCGCCATGAACGCTCGCTTTGAGGCTGATCGTGAACCGTTTGAGCGCAAAGTTCGTCAGGCTCAGATGGAGGTCGACAATGCCAATATGCAACTGAGCTCAACCATAGATAGGCTGAAGGCTGCTCAAGAAATGCAGAAGACGTTCGAGAAGAATCTCGAGCAGGCTCAGCGCAATATAAAGGCACTGCGCAGTCAGATGCTCGATCTCGATCAGCAGGCACAGCGAATGCGGAACAGCGAAAACGGTCTGGATGAGACCACTTATATGACAGCTGTGAATGATTTGAACAGCAGGATTCAAACCGAGAACATGAACGAGAGCTCGGCGCGCACGCAGTTGGGCAACCAAATGAACGCGGTCATGCAGGCGCAAGGTGATGTTAACCGCGAGGAAGGCAACGTGCGTCTGGCAGAGAGCAAGCGCGACGGCGAGCAGAGTGAACTCAACCGCGTCATCGAGCAGCAGCAGGCGGAGCGCGCCCCTCTTCTCGCTATTATCGAGCCCTTGCGCAACGAGCTCAGTGAGTGGATTGAGGCAAAGTCGCAAAACGAGAGCGTGGCCGAGAAAGCTCAGTCGATTTTGGACGACGCCAACGACATCCATGCCCACCCCGAGATCATCGAGGACCTTGCTTGTCAAATTGCCGAGATGAAGAAGAAGCTGGAGGACCAGCAGGCTCTGATCGGACGCCTCGAAGCCGAAGAGGCGGATCTCGCTAATTCGGCCAAGAAAGGCAAAATGGTCATCGGCGGTGTGGTTGCGGCCATCGTGGTCATAATCGCGATTATTGTCCTTATTGCGACCATGTTGTAAGCGAAGCGCCGATTGGAGAACGACTATGGGCGATATCGGCTGCCTTGACTCTGCCTGCTGCGAGAGGGAAACGCAGGAGAGTGATTCTGCTGGCGCACGCGGCGCGACGGATTCCCTTATCGAGCCGGTGGATAGCGAGTCTTGTGTTCAAGATTCTCGGGCTGGCTTTCCTGTTGCCGGGTCCGATGGCGCATGGACTGGTGAGCCGTCCGAAAGCATTGAGGCAATCACTCTCGACGACGTTGCTGCAAAGCTGGACGAGTTGGCGCAGCTGTTCCGAGCAAAGATAGAGCGAAGCGAGTATGAGCTGCATGTCTCTAAAAAAATGAGCGAAGAGGTCGAGCGAGGTAGAGATGATCTCTTCCGGCAGCTCACCGCTCCGCTGGTAAGCGCCCTCGCATCGCTGCATGCGGACGCCGAGAAGACTTTCCGTCATTACGAGGCCGAGAGGGAGAGTGTGCCGCTTCGCGTGTTCGAGATGCACGTTGATGACATCGGAGATGTTCTGGCCGAGTATGGGGTGGAGGTCGATCGGCCGCTTGCAGGAGATCTGTTTGAAAGCGGTCGTTGCAGAATTGTCGGCTCGCCAGTGCCGACGAGCGACCCCGCATTGGATCGGACCATCATGGAGGTGCGGACTTCAGGCTACGCCATGGGTGGAAAGATTCTCATGCCGGCAAAGGTTCGTGTCTATCGGTTCGACAACGAAGCGCAGGGTACCGAAGCGGAAGAGATGCGAGTTGCTTCCGAGTAAAGGGAAAGGAAACGAGAAATGGGTTCTTCGGTCTGTGGTATCGATCTGGGGACGACCTACTCGTGCTTGGCATACATCGACGAAACGGGAAACCCGGTGGTAGCCAAGAACAGTGAGGGGTCGAACACCACTCCTTCGGTGGTTTGTTTCCAGGACGATGGCTCGGTAGTAGTGGGGCAGAGCGCAAAAGATGATTTGGTGTTCTCTCCCGATCGTGCCGTGGCCTTTGTGAAACGGCTGATGGGAGAAACGAACTTCGCGGCCTCTATCGATGGGCAGGACAAGTCTCCCGAGGAGATCTCCAGCTATATTCTCCGCAAGGTGGTGGGTGACGCCGAGCGAACTGCGGGAATGGATATCAAAGATGTCGTCATCACGGTACCTGCATATTTCGGCGATCCTCCCCGAACGGCGACGCGCAATGCCGGCGAGATTGCGGGGCTTAACGTTTTGCGCATCATTCAGGAGCCTGTTGCTGCTGCCGTCTATTACGGCTGCATGAAGTGCGACGGGGACACCAACGCGCTTGTTTACGACTTGGGCGGCGGAACCTTCGATGTGAACGTCATCAGTGTGAAAAAGCAGGCCGACGGCAACTCTATCGAAGTTGTATGGACTGACGGAGATAAAACGCTTGGCGGCAAGGATTGGGATGCCGCTCTCGTTCAGTACCTGAAGGACGAGTTCGAGGCCCAGACGGGCATCGGCGTTTTCGATGATGAGGCAGAAGAGGAGTTTCAGGCTAAAGCTGAGGAGGCGAAGCGACAGCTTTCGTCCAAAACTGCCACCAAGGTGTCTTTGAACATCGAAGGAGAAAAAGTAAAGGTGGAAGTATCCCGGGATACGTTCAATGCTATTACCCAGGTGCTTCTTCAGCGAACCATTGACCTCACCAAAGACTGCATGGAAAAGGCCGCGAGTCAGCGCGGAGTAAAGGTGGATCGCATTCTGCTTGTTGGAGGATCGACGCGTATGGTGCAAGTTGAGGAGGCGCTTTCGGAGGCGTTTCCTGAGCTTCTCGTCGAAATCAATGATCCCGATGAGGCGGTGGCGAAGGGCGCGGCGCTTTGCGCGCTCGACGATGCGGTGGTGATGGTGGAATCCGAAGAGCAACATGGCGGCGAGGCAGAGTCCCCGTGCGCTATTTCCGAGGACAATCTTGTCAGGAATCTCTCTCTTCCGGGCGTCAGAAACAAGATAAGCTACGCAACCTCGAAGAGCTACGGTGTCGAGGTCATGCAGGACGGCATCTCGGTGATAAGCAATCTTATCAAGAAGAACCAGCCTATTCCCGTTGACACGCACGAGGTAACTGTAGCCCAGGTGTATGGAACTGCGTATTCGGGTCAGAGTGCTGTGGAGGTTCGCATCTTCGAGAACGATGGCGTCGACGACACAGTGCCTTTAGAGGGTGAGCCCATCCGAACACAGGAGTTCACCTTGGGCAACACCTGTGCACCCGAGGGATACCCTATTCAAGTGCAGTTCAACCTAAATGAACAAGGACTGCTGTCGGTGGTGGCGACGGAAGTTGCGACGGGCAATGTGTGCGAGTTTCAGGTAGAGGCTAGCGCTGGGATGTCTTCAGACGAGCTGCAAAAGGTTAAGTCGACGGCTATGAAGGTCAAAGTAGAGTAGCTGCTATTTTATGAGATGGCAGGAGGACACAGAGGATGACGATACGAAAATGAGCGATGCGACGGTTTTGGGGGTAACATGCTGGCGCCTTCAGCTGGGTTTAAGCCCTTTCGCAGATTCGGTAACGGAGGACGAGGCGCGCAAGGCGGTCAACGACCTTAAAACGAAGGCAGCAAAAGGCAAGTCCAAAGAGGATGCGCGCCTTGAACGCCTTTTTGAGGCGCTCAACGGCAATGAAGAGATCGTTAGGCGTCATGCGCTTTCCGCAGCGGGGAGGAAGGAGGCTGTGGAGATCCTGACGCAAAGGACCGGCAGGGCTGCCGCAGAAGTGGCAGCGCAGCAGGAGAGCAGAGATTTCGATGACGAGGCTGTGGCCCTGTTCATCAAAAGCGTCCGCGCCGAGCTTCAGGAGTTCGCTCTTTACAAGCTTGACGCGTCTGAGGCGATCAAGCTGCTGGCTGCGATGGGATATGTGAGCTCGAAAGACTTCGAGGAAAGGTCGGTGGAGGCCTATAGCGCCTGTTGCAATATAGGGAAAGAGAACGAACTATTCTTTCGAAACATGTCCAAGGACTTACGCAACCTCGATTGCGCTACTGCGCGGGAGTTTATGGCGAAGGAGACCCTGAAAGCCGCTTCCGAGGGACGTGCGGTCGGAAACCTTACCCCCGTGCAATTCTTGAACGAACTCGACGGGTCGATTGGCGTGTCAGCGTCGGGGCCGGACGTTGCGCGCAAAAATATTGTCAAATCGCTTCTCCAGATTTACGGCAACCCGGGTATGCTGCAAGACTTCGTAAGGTATGAGAAACGATGTGCGGTCAACGAGTCCGCCAAGAACCTCACGGCTCTCGCGGGGGCATCGAAAATCGTGAAAAAAGGGGTCGCAGTTCCTCGAGTGCGTGATTTAGCCAAGGCTCTCGGAGGCAGTGGCGATGACGCGCCTTATCTCTTTTATGGTTGCCTGCTTGCTGCCGGTCTAAGCACAGATGCGACCTTGGGCGATTTCATGGAGGCCTTGGGCAATCAGCCGAGCGCTGACGTGTCGTCCTCGAGCCCCTCGAGGGAGGGGTCCTCTCGCGGCGGTTCGGCGGCGTCCGCACCGCAAGAGGCGCGCCCCGAAAGCCGTACGGCCCCCGTGCCACCGCAACCGCATACCTATCGTCCTGCCCCGAAGCCCTCCCGGGCGTCACGCGAAGCCACGGGAGCTTACGAGACTGCACCGCGACAGCCCGGACACCCCTCTGCGCCCGAGGCGTCTTCCTCGCAAAACCGTTCTGATGAGGGCGCGTTGCCGATCTCTTCGGAGATGTCGACTTCCAAAAAAGTGCTTTTTGGCATCCTTATCGCTTTGACGGGGCCTTTGTCTATTCCCATTGTCATCTTGAAGAAATGGGGAATATTCAGTACGTCGGGATGTGCGGGGAAGGCCCTTATCATCGTCTTTCTCTACCCGCTCATGGTCGAAATCGTGAGCATTCCCTATTACGTCATCGCCTGGGTTTTGGGTGCGGTATTCGGCTTCATCTGATATTAACGGACCTTCGTTCGCTTCAATGGGTTAGAGGAGGTTGGAAGAGCTATGGGAAACTCGATGGGCGACTTCGCGAAAGAAATGGCTAAAAGCGCTATCCACGACAAGTTGTACGGTAAAGACTCGGGTCTTGAAGCGTGTCCTGACTGCGGGAGTCAAGTTTCGAGGAGTTCGTACCGCTGCCCTCATTGTGGGTGCAATTTGACTTATGTTCGAGACCGGCGGCGTCGCGTTGCGGAATTTGGGCGCCAGGCGGTGGTGTCGGCCGCAGTGGTCGTAGGGTTCTTTCTCTTCATGATCGTGGTGTACTTGGGGGAGATGCTCTCCTAGGGTTTGATGGCTTGGCGGCAAGGGGCCTCCGTCCGGCGACCTGCTCAAGGGATAGACGTCAAGAAAACTTGATAATCGTAACATTTCCGAAATTATCAAATAGATTTGACATTCTCTGAATATCAGGTAATATCAAGAAAAATTGATACTACCTCGGAGGTGCGCGATGAACTGGACCAATGTGTACGGCCTTGATCAGCTGGGTTCGTTCCTCCAGCGGACCCGCAAGGAAAAAGGGTACACGCAAGACGAATTCGCAGAAATCATCGGCACCTCCCATGCCACGCTCTCGGCCCTTGAGAACGGCAAAAGCGTTAGCTCCCAAACGCTCATGCGCGCTGTGAGCGATTTAGGGCTGAAACTCGTAGTGCTCCCCAAAGGATCGCGGGCCGAAGTGCACGAGGATTCCGTTCCTGCGGCGGTGTTTCCGAGCTCACGTGAAGAGGGAGGCGAGGCGTGATGGCTGAAGCTCTTGAAGTTCGCCTCAGGGGCGAAAAGATCGGCGACCTGACTCGCGCGAAGAACGGCGCCCGCTTTGCGTTTTCGGAAAGCGTGGTTTCGGCGTTCCCCCTTTCCCCCATGCTCTCAACGGCACTCTGTGTGCGGGAAGAGCCCTTCGATGCCTTGAAGACGTTCTCCTGGTTTTCGGGATTGCTGCCTGAAGACGCGAGGCTCGATGAGCTGCAGCGCTTCTACGGTGTAGCCGAGGGCGATTATTTCGGATTGCTCGCTCAGATAGGTTGGGAATGCGCGGGTGCTGTTGAAGTTGTGCCTCCGGAAGATTGGACGTTGGTGCAAGCCAGTCAAGAACGATTGAGCGAGAAGAGACTGACCCCCGAAGAGCTGGCGGCGCGTTTGGCGGCGCTGCCGTCGCATCCCTTTGACGACGCATCGTCTCTTCGCGTGTCGCTTGGCGGCTTTCAAGAAAAGCTGTGTGTGATTGCAGGAGCGGAAGATTGGGTAGCGGCCGAACCGGGTCACAGCGCCCTAAGCTCCGTGGCGCTTCCGCTGGACGGGGCCCCGTCGACGCATATCCTGAAGCCTCAACCGCAGGGGCGGCTTGCGGGATTGGTGGAAGCGGAGGCGTGGGGCATGGAGGTTGCGCGTCATGCGACCGAGACGGCCGGCTCGGCTCTTCTTGATTTGCCCGACGCGCCGCCTACGTTGCTCGTGGAGCGCTTCGATCGTATGGAAACCGAGGAAGGGCTCGTGCGGCTGCACCAGGAAGACTGCGCGCAAGCTCTCGGCATAGAACCGGGACGCAAGTACGCGGCAACGGCGACGCCGACGAAAAGCGATCCGACGTATAAGGGTATTGCGGAGTTGCTAGTCCGCTACGCCGTTGATTCACTCGAAGAGCGGAAGCGACTTCTGCGTCATCTCTTCGTAAACACGGTCTTGGGGAACACCGATGCCCATGCCAAGAATTACGCGCTGCTCCACGAGGGCGATACGATTCGCCTCGCGCCGCTCTATGACGTTGTCCCGGCTCTTGAAGTTACCCCGAATGTACTGTTCATGGGCTTGCGCATCGATGGGCGCATCCGCATCGACCGAATCGAGCGAGAAAATGTTGAAGCCGAGGCACGCTCATGGGGCTTGCCTGCTCGTGTTGTGAACGAAGTTCTTGGTAAGGCGATGGGGGATATTCGACGCGGCATTGCGATTGCCTCCGAACTGTATCCCGAAGCCGGAAAGCGACATGCCGTCCCCGCGCTGGAGCGATTGAAAGCGATGGGGTTTTAGACCATGTCCGGGATGGCAAAGTAACGAATATCACCAAGCCCGGTCTTAAGTTGCCGACGGGGGAGCCCAGCCCCTTTCAGGAGATTTGCCTAAAGGGCTATACGAATATTGAACGCATCCTATCGCGACGCCGGTATGAACCCCGTATGTGTGGATGCCTGCTGCATGCGCGTGCTGTTCCAGCGGCCGACGTTGGAGGTGAGGCGCTCGTACCGAGCCGCCGGCGGACTTCGTCGAAGCGGATTACCGCTGGCTTACCGGCCGGTAAAACTACGTGCCCCTCCCTGGTGGAACCCCTCGAAGAGGGATCCCATTTGCGTCGGGGCCTTGCGGCCGGCGTTGGCGCCTCAGCCTTCCCAGCGGGTTTCCCAGAAGGCCACGGCGCTGGCGGCGGCCACATTCAGGGAGTCCACGCCGTGGGCCATGGGGATGCGCGCGGTGAGGTCGCAGGCGGCGATGGTGCCGTTGCCGAGGCCGTCGCCCTCGGTGCCCAGCACCAGCGCCAGTTTGTCGGCGGCTTTCAGGCGCGGGTCGGCGATGGAGACGGAGTCGTCGGACAGGGCCAGCGCCACCGTGGTGAAGCCGGCATCGTGCAGCAGCGGCAGGCCGTCGCGCGTCCAGTCGTCTCCGGTGCCGATGCGGGCCCAGGGCACTTGGAACACGGTGCCCATGGACACGCGGGAGGCGCGGCGGAACAGGGGGTCGTGGCAGCGCGGCGTCAGCAGAACGGCGTCTACGTTCAGGGCCGCGGCGCTGCGGAAGATAGCGCCGATGTTGGTGTAGTTGGTCACGTCCTCCAGTACCGCCACGCGATGGGCTTCGGCCAGCAGGGTGTCCAAGCTGGGCTCGGCCGGGCGGTGGAAGGCGGCCAGGGGCCCGCGGGTTTCCCGGTAACCCGTAATAGCCCGCACCTCGTCGGCGGGCGCCACCACCACGGGCGCGTCGGGGGCGACGGCGCGGATGCGCTGGAGCAGCGGGGCGGCGGCCCGCTCCCACCGCGCGTCGGTGAGCACGGCGAAGGGCACGCAGCCGGCGGTCAGCGCGCGGTCGATGACGTTCACCGATTCCGCCACGAACAGCCCCGCGGCCAGGCGATCGGGGTCGGCATCCGGGTCGCAGGCCCGGGCCAGGCCCACCAGTTGCTTGGCGTCGCGCAGCTCGCCGTCGGTCATGGTGGAGAAGGGCGCGAGATGGGCCCGCGCGCGTTCGGTATCGCACGGGGCGTTCGGGGGCAGTTCCATGGGGCTCCTACAGCTTCGGGTTCTTCGTGATGGCCGCCGGGGCGGGTGCCAGGTACCGACTAGGATACACGATGAAACCCAGCTTGCCGACGCGCGACAGCCCGGCCATCACTGCCACCGGCGCGCCGAAGCACACGATTGCCCCCAGCACGAGGCACGCCCACGGTGCCGCAGCCGGGGCGCCCAGGCATACCAGCACGAAGAACAGTAGCCGTAAGGCTAGCGGAGCTATCAGCCAGAAGGCCATGGTGTAGCGGGTAGCGAAGCGGTAGAAGGCGTTTTGGCGGGCCGGTCGGAACACGGTGGAGAACAGCGACGTTACCCACAGGATGCCCACCGCGTCCAAAATGGCGTGAGATGTCTCGCCGATCCAGCCGGCCGTGAAGGTGATGATGCTGGTGGCGATCCACAGCGCCCCCAGAGCCCAGGCCTTCTCGCGGCTGCGCAGCAGCGGCAGCGCTCGCACCAGCGCGATGGCCATGCCGCCGGCGAACCATATCCAGTTCTCGGCCACCGAGGTGATGGCGTACGGAAGCGCATTGGCCGCCGCAGCCGTAGCCGGCAGCGACAGCGCCACTACGATGCCCACCTTGCACGCCAGCGCCGCCAGCACCAGCCCGTAGGTGTTGCGGCGGCTGATGGGCGTGGGGGTGATGGCGTACAGCAGCAGGCAGGTGTAGAAGTAGCCCAGAGGCGCGATGGGCTGCACGAACAGCGCGTTCGCCAGCTCGGGCAGCGCGAGGGCTCGCTCACTGCCGCACAGCGATCCTACGGCCAGGCCCAGCACCGTGAACACGGCGAAGGGCACCAGCAGCACCACGGCCTCGCGACGCAGGTTCAGCGCCCAGGCCCGGCGCGTGCGCACGGCGCGATAGCGCTGGTACAGGTACCCGCTGCAGAAGTAGAACACGGGGAACTGCAGGGGGAACAGGCATTCCTGGGCCCAGCGGGCCAGTCCTTCGTTGGCGATGAGCCCCGCGGCCGCCGCGAAGGTGAGCAGGCTTCCCAGGGCGATGAGCAGGGCGGCGGTCGCCTCCAGGTTCAGCACCCAGGTGTCGCGCGGGTGGTCGCTGCCGTGGCCGTGCATTTCGCTAACGGCTCCGGTGACGGGGGATATGTTGGGCGCGCTCGTCATAGTCTCATCGACGCTACGGTAGCATGGGCGGCTTTCGCGGTGGTGCCGGGCGCGGCGTTGTTTTCCCAACCATTACCTTTGTCGCTGCGCGGAGCGCACATCGGCGGCGCGGGGGAGGGCGGGCAGGTTGCCCACGCCGAGGGGCGCCTCGCCTTTCAAGTTGGAGGCGCCCTGCCGACCGGCGGCAACCGGGAGAGCGCCTTTCCCGGCCGCCTGATCGGCACTGCGCCCGAGCGGTGCCGGACCGCCCAGGGCGGCGGTGCGCTCGAAGTCGCGCCGATGCGCCACGCGGGCCTTCCGGAAGATGTTTGTGGCGTGGAACTGCACGGTGCGCGGCGATACCCTGCAGCGGCGGCCGATGTCCTTGTAGCTGTGGTGATCCAGGATAAGCTGGGCGATCATGCGCTCGCGTGGCGTGAGGCCGATGGACCCGAGCCAGCGGCCCGCTTTCATTTGGGCGTCGGTTTTCCGGCGGTGTTCTTCCAGGAACAGGCGGAGGCGCACGGGCATAAGACCGTGCAGGCCGAGGTGGTTGTGCATGATGGACTCCTTTATTCGGGGAAGAGGGCTGCTCTTCGAGGGTTTACGGTCCCGAACGGGAGAGCGCACGTCTGCGCTGCGGAAAGTCGTCAGGTGTCACGCCCGGGACGCCAGCCTTCGCGATGGCGGCTTTCCTCTGCCGGGGGCGCTTCGATGATAGCATCGCTTCCGGCGGCCCCTTCAGTCCGCCCTATTCATTACCGAAGAGCAATAATAGCGTTTATTATTTGTTCATAGACAATGAAAGATATTATGAGAACATTCCAGAGCATCGTTCGGTTGAATTGCAGAGCCAGCCGAACGCCTGAGCGACGGCAGGGTTTTCCCAGTTAGCCGGACGGCCCCGCAAG
>NZ_JAYMFF010000030.1:0-8356 GCF_035989245.1 Adlercreutzia wanghongyangiae
GGGGGGGGGTCTGTCAATGCCATCGACCTTTCTAAGGCGGCCGATTATCTGATTACCTATGTGGCGCGGGATGCGGCCGGCAATACCACGACGGTGAAGCTGACCTACCATCTGGTCGCCTCGCGAGCGCCGGGCGTGGTGGTGACACCCGATCCGGGCACCGACCCGAACCCTCAGCCAGGTGACGACCCGCTGAACCCCAAGCCGCGGCCGCTTGATCCGGTGGAGCCGCCTGCGGTGGCGCCCGACGGCACGCATCACGCGGTGGTGGACGACGCGATGCGCGTGCCCGTGGAGGAGGGCGTGTTAATGACGCGCGCCGATGTGCAGGCGCTCATGCAGCACCGCTATTCGTTCACGGCCGAAGGCGCAAGCGCCCTGACCGAGGTGTCGTTGGTCATGGAAACAGCGCAGGGGGCATCGGCGGATGCCATTGATCGTTCTCGTCCCGGCGTGTTCCGCATCATATATAAAGTAGCCGATGCCAGTGGTAACACCACTACGGTGCGCCTGCGCTATATGGTGGTGGCCGACGCACCCACGGTGACGCCCAAGCCCGGTGAAGGCGACGGGGGCGACGGCGAAGGCGGCGGCGATGGCGGCGCGCCCGGGGGCAATCCCGGCGGTTCCAGCGGCCGCGATCCGCTGCCGCCTTCCCAGGTGACGGTGGACCCCGACACGGGGCTTACCCATGCGACCATCAATGACAGCGTGACCGTGGTCACGAATCCCAGCCCCCTGACGGCCGACGCCATGGCTGATCTCATGCTGCTGCGCTACAACGTGCAGTCGGCTCTGGCTGATGGCAAGCTGTCCTACGGGGCCGTGCATCTGTACGACGCCGCAGGACAGGAGGTGTCGCAGATCGACCGCGCGAAGCCGGGCGACTGGCGCGCCGAGCAGGTGATTACCGATTCAGCGGGGAATACTACGACCATTCGGTTGGCGTATCTGGTGCGCGAGGGCTCCATCGGCGGCACCGTAGGCGGCAACGGCGATGGGGACGGCGGTAGCAGCGGCGCCGACGACGGCAGCGGGAACGGGTCGGATGGCAGCACGGGTGCCGGCTCACGGGACGATGGATCGGGCGCGGGTTCGGGCAGCCGCTGGTCGTCGATGATCCATCAGCTGCCCCAGACCGGCGGCATTTTGGGCCCCTGCCCGCTGCATATTTTGTTCGTGCTCATCATGGTGCTGGTCAGCGCCTACACCTTAATGCGCCTGCGCCAAGAGGCCGCCGAGCGTGACGAGCGCCGCCGCCGCGACGCCAAGTGGGAGGAGTTCCGTCGTGAAGCTGTCCGATAAACTGCTGTATGCCCTGTTCATCCTTGGTGCTGTGTGCCTGGCCGTCTTCGGCCTGTGCGCCCTCGACTGGCTGTGGGCCTGTGCCACCGTGCTGGTGGTGCTGTTCTGGGCCTGGATGCTGCACGCGCGCTGCACCCGCCGCGACGACTATTCCGACGGCCGCTAATCACGGGCATTGCGGCTCTCGCCGGAGGGGACGCGTCGGCCGGGCTGTGCCGCCTCGATCTTTCGGCTTGCGGTTTTCTTTCGGGTATTTAACGGCCTCCGCTTGTGCGGGGGCCGTTCCTGTATAGTGGCACGAAACCTTTGACGGGGCAGGGAAGGCCCCGGGGAAAGACGAGGCGCCGGCGCGTTGCGGCAGAAGGTCGCGGACGAGTGGTGCCCCACTCAGAGAGGATGAGATTCGTGGCACAATCTGGTTTGGATTCTTTGCTGGAGGCGCTGCGCCAGTCGGGCATGAACACCGACGGCGTTGGCTCGGGCGCGGGCAGCGCCGGGGCTTCGGGCCCGCAGACGCCGGGTTCCGGCTCGGCGGGCGCAGGCAATGGGGGCACCTCGGGCTCGCGCGGCGGCGTGGGCGGTTTCGGCGGCTTTCCGTTCGGCGGTTTCGGTGGTTTCGGCGGCACCGGTAACGGCGGCGGCTCGGGCGGCCACGGCGCCTCGGGCGCGGGCGGCAACGGCGACGGCCCGGTGAACTTCGAGTTCCTGGCGAACGACTTCCACCTGCCCTCGAAGAAATGGCTGGCCATCCTCATTGTGGTGGCGCTGCTTGTCATCGCGGGCGCCTACTGGTGGTTCCACCCGGCCATCAACATTCACTCCACCGACTTCTGGGGATTTGTGTTCATCGTCATTCTGCTGCCCATTTTCCTGGTGTTCTGGACACGTTCCAAGCAGTACAAAACGGGCACCAAGGAAGTGACGAAGAACGAGGGCAAGGCGAAGACCTTCCGCGCCCTCTCGTTCATTCCCGTGGCCGTGGTGGCGCTGGTGGCCATCGGTGCTGTGATGTCCATGGCCATCTTCCCGGGCAACGCCGAGAAGTACTCCAACGTGCTGAAGACCGACACGTTGGAGTTCGCCCAGGACATCAAGGAAGTGAACTACAACGAGATTCCCGTGATCGACCGCGACTCGGCCATTCTGCTGGGTAACCGCGAGATGGGCTCCATCCCCGAGTACGTGAGCCAGTTCGAGGTGTCGAACCTGTACTCGCAGATCAACTACCAGGGCACGCCGGTGCGTGTGAGCCCCTTGGGCTACGCCGACCTGTTCAAGTGGTTCACCAACCGCGAGGCGGGCATTCCGGCTTACGCGCTGGTGAATATGACCACCCAGGACGCCGAGATCGTGCGCCTGGGCGATTCGCCGATCCACTATTCCCAGAGCGAGCCTTTGGTGCGCAACATCGACCGCCACGTGCAGCTGAGCTACCCGTTCTACATGTTCGGCGAGAAGTCGTTCGAGATCGATGAAGACGGTCATCCCTGGTGGATCTGCCCCGTGCGCGACTTCACCATCGGGCTGTTCGGCGGCGAGACCATCAGCCGCGTGGTGCTGTGCGACGCCACCACGGGCGAGACCCAGGACCTGTCGCTGGAGGAGTGCCCCGAGTGGGTCGACCGCGTGTTCCCGGCCGAGCTGCTCATTCAGCAGTACAACTGGTGGGGCATGTACAACAACGGCTGGCTGAACTCGTTCCTCGGCCAGGAGGGCGTGGTGCGCACGACTCCCGGCACCGACGGCACGCTGGGCTACAACTACATCGCGAAGGACGACGACGTGTGGGTGTACACCGGCGTCACCTCCGCTACAGCCGACAATTCCATCATCGGCTTTGTGCTGGTGAACCAGCGCACCCAGGAGTCGCATTTCTATTCCGTGGCCGGCGCCACCGAGGACTCGGCCATGCAGTCGGCCGAGGGCCAGGTGCAGAACTTGCGCTACACGTCCACGTTCCCGCTGCTTATTAACGTGGGGAACCAGCCCACCTACTTCATGGCGTTGAAGGACGGTGCGGGCCTGGTGAAGAAGTTCGCCATGATCGACATCCAGCGCTATCAGAACGTGGCTGTGGGTGACACGGTGGCCGACACCCAGAAGGCCTACGAGGCGCTGCTGGCCACCAATGGCGTGGTGGCCGAGGACGCCAGCGGCACCACCGATGTGGTCACGGTAAAGGGCATCATCCGCTCGATGAACCAGGCGGTTATCGAGGGCAACACCCACTTCTACCTGACGGTGGAGGGAGAGGACGGCTCCATCTTCGACTTCGCGCTGCCCGGCCTGCTGGATATCGTGGGCTACAAGGTGGGTGATACCATCAACTTCACCTACGTGGAAGCTTCCGGTTCGAACGTGAGCCCGGCCTATGAGATTCTCGGTGCCGATGGCAAGGCGTCGACGGAGGATGCCGAGGGGGCCCAGCCGGTTGCCGCAGCGGGCGATGGCGCGGGCTCTGCAGCGGGCGACGAGAATGCCTCCGGCGAGCCCGAAGACGATGTGGTGCAGCAAGACGGTGCCGCCCAGACCCCCGAAGAGGTGGCGGCGGGCGACGACACCAAGCAGGTGGCGTAGCGCAGCGCTCCTCGGTGGCTTCGCGTCATCTTGAACGGAGCACTGGGCGCTGGAACCGGTGCCATCTTGAGCGGAGCACGAAGCGCACAGTCGAAGGATCTCGCGAGATCCTTCGACTCGCTTCGCTCGCCCAGGACGACAGGGGGCGAGCATTTCGGGAGACCCGCCGATCACGCGGGTTTTTTGGAGAGGGGAAGAAAACCCGTTGACACGGGCGGGATTCGCTCTAAAATAGACAAGCTGCTCAGGAATGGGCAGTGCAACGAACAGAAATGTTCCGCTACTTAAGACAGCAGGTACGGGGCCCGCAGGGCAACCGTTTAATCGCGCAAGCGGCCCGCCGAGGTGGTCGACTCATTCGCATCCGTGAATTCGTGCGGCCTCCGTCTTATGGGCGGGGGCCGCTTTCGCTTCTCAGGCTTGCGGCCCACCCACCAGGTGCGGAACCCGGAAAGCTTGAGAAGGAGGTGTACGTACAACATGCCCAACGCTCAGAACAAGGAGATGCTCACCAGCATCAAGGAGGATCTCGACGGCGTTTCCGCCATGTGGGTCGTGGACTACCGCGGCCTGACCGTGAAGGAGATGCAGCAGCTGCGTCGCGACATTCGCGAGACTGGCTCGGTGCTGAAGGTCTACAAGAACACGCTGGTTCACCTGGCGCTGTCCGAGGCCGAGCTGCCGACGCTCGACGACATGCTCGCCGGCCCCAGCGCGTTCGTGTTCTCCGGCAACGACGTGGCCGCTTCCGCGAAGGCCCTGAAGACCTTCGCCAAGGCCAACGAGAACCTTGAGATCAAGGGCGGCCTGATGGAAGGCGCTGCTGTGTCTGCAGCCGAGGTGGAGGCTATCGCTTCTCTGCCCTCTCGCGAGCAGCTCATGGCTCAGATCGCCGGTGCCATCTCCGGTGTCGCTCGTGGTCTGGCCACCACTATCAACGGTGTGCCGCGCGGTATGGCCCAGGTCGTCAAGGCCGTGGCCGATCAGAAGGAAGCTGCCTAACAGCTCGTGCGGCCTGAGACGGGCCGCGTAACGACAAAGAAAACCTGGCCGGCACGAAGAGGCGCCGGCCCCCTTTGAAAGGAAACTAACATGGCTGTTACTCGTGAAGAGATTCTTGAGGCTCTGAAGGAGATGTCCCTGCTCGAGGCTTCCGAGCTCGTGAAGGACATCGAGGAGACCTTCGGCGTGTCCGCCGCTGCTCCGGTGGCCGTGGCCGCCGCTGGTGCTGCCCCGGCTGAGGGTGGCGCTGCCGAGGAGAAGTCCGACTTCGACGTCATCCTCGAGGGCTTCGGCGACAACAAGATCGCCGTCATCAAGGTTGTCCGCGAGATCACCGGCCTGGGCCTGAAGGAGGCCAAGGAGGTCGTCGAGGGCGCTCCGAAGCCGGTGGCCGAGGGCGTTGCCAAGGACAAGGCCGAGGAGATCAAGGGCAAGCTGGAGGAAGCCGGCGCCGCTGTGACCCTGAAGTAAATTCGCTTTCGCGAACACTTCTCCCCTCAAGGGACTGCCAAGAACCCCGCTTACGAGCGGGGTTCTTTTTTTGCGGGGGGGGGCGAGTCGTCGCGGATTGCTTTCAAAACGACGGGTAGCGTAGTTTTCGGGGCGAAGAAACGCGGTCGTGGAAATCGCGACCTGGGAAAACTCCTATGCGAACTTGCGTGATCCGCTCACAAGACTACGCTACCCGTCGTTTTGAAAGCAAAAGAGCGACCCCGGGAATCTAGCCGAGCCACTCCAGCAGGGAGGCGATGTCGCGGCGGGCTTGGGAGCTGCCGGTCTCGTAGGAGCGGACGAGGGCGTCGTAGTCGGTGGTCTTGTTGGTGATCTCCATAACGTCGGGGTAGAACGCCCAGGCCGCCCCCGACTTCTCCAGCGCCTCAATTTCGTCGCAGAGCGCGTTGTAGGGCTGCCAGCGGGCGATGGTGCGCTCGGCCACCACGGGGTGCGACCGAAAGGCCGCGCGGAAGAGGGCTTGGGCGCCGCGCCCCATGGGGCGCTTGCGGTAGCCGCGGGGCTGGGTGCGGATGATGCAGAAGCGCTCGAAGCCGTCGGCGCGGGCGGCATTCAGCAGAATGCCCCAGCTGTCTCCCATGCCGCCGTCCACGTAGGTGCGCTCGCCGATGGTGGTGGGCGGCATGAAGATGGGCATGGTAGACGATGCGCGCACCATAAGGCCCACGTCACGGGCGGTTTTCATGTCGGCCTTGGTGAAGGCCACCGTCTCGCCGGTATCCCAGTCCAGGGCCTCGATGTGCACCTCGGCGGGGTTCGCGCGGAAGGTATCCCAATCGAAGGCCATGGGGTCGCCCTCGGGTGCGGTCTCGATGAGCTCCTCGTACAGATAGGGTCCGTTGAAGTAGCCGTGCCCGGCAAGGAAGCTGCCCCAGCCGCCGAAGCGCGGGTACTGCACCAGCTCCACGAAGCTGGCTCGCGCGCGCTTGGGGTCGCGCACCAGGTAGTTCACCGTATGGCTGGACCCGGCTGAGATGCCGTAGACGCGTCCGAAGTTCACGTTCCGTGCGAGCAGCTCCACCACCATGGGGGCCGTGTAGCTGTTGCGCATCCCGCCGCCTTCGAAGATAAGCGCCACATCGGGCTGGTTGATGGCCATGGCAGCGCGGTCGGCGCAGGGAGCGGTGGGGGACATATCGGGCATGACGGCGGCTTTCTCTCCATGAAAAAAGGGAGCCCTGAAGTGAGCTCCCTTTCAGTATAGCGGTTTGCCCTAGCGGGCCGGGCCGACTATTCCGCGTAGCGGAAGAGGGCGGCGACGGACTTGTCGGTGGGCATCTGGTCCTGTTCCACGATGTAGATGTGGGCGTCCTGCACCAGCGCCGCCTGGGCGAAGGCGTCGGTGATGTCGGGCGCGGCCGGGTCGATGTAGCCGTCGTCGGTAGGATTCGGGTTCGGATCGAAGGTGACGGTGCCGGTGTTGATGTCGAAGCCGCCGGGCAGGATCTTGCCCTTCACCATGAACAGCGCCCCCACGCGACGCTCGGCGAGCGCCATGCCGATGGCGTCGAAGTCGTCCGACGCCTTGCCGTGGGCCGCGTCGGCGCCGAACTTCTCGGCCGTCTCCTTGATGTTCGCATCGCGGATACCGTCCATCACGGCCAGCGACTCTTCCAAGAGCGCCTTGCCGTCAAGACCGGCCGGGTCCTTCTTGATGCCGACGGGCAGCAGATGGCGCAGGGTGCAGATCTTGCGGAAGTCGTTCACGTACTCCGGATCGCAGCACAGGATGATGGGCGTGGTGTCGTCGCGCACCAGGTAGTCGTTCACGGCCTTGTTCACATAGCGGAACCACTGGGCGGCGTCTTCCTTCTTCACGTCGTTGCGCGACTGATGGTCGTGGTACTGGCCCATGTGGCCCTCGAGCGTGATGTAGTCCAGCGCGCCCAGCTCGTCCTTCTTCATGTCGGCGGCGGTGTCGTCGCTGTTGGCGAACAGCTCGCTGAAGAAGTCGTGCACCTCCTGCGGCAGCTGCTGACGCTCCACGTGGGTGCGGTCGCCCTTCACCCAGCTGAAACGGTCGTTGGAAAGCTCCAGCACGTAGTACTCGGTGCCGTACTGGAAGTTGCGCAGCAGCGGCTTCACGAAGTAGGTGTCGCCGGCGGCTACCATGGGATCGGGGGCGAAGAACAGGTTGTACACGTACACGCCGTCGTTGCTCATGAGGAAGCCCAGACCTTCGCCAGCGTGCAGCCACAGCGGCATGTCGGGATGTTCCAGCAGGTAGTCGGCGCGCTTCACGATGCCCGCATAGGCATTCTTGTCGTAGCTTTCGGCCAGGGTGCGCTCGGCGTCCTTCATCAGGTCCTTGAACATGTCGCGGTCCCAGATGTCGCGGCGCTCCTCGCGCTCGGTATGATGCACGGGAATATACAGCGACACGACCGGCGCAGGCACGTTGGAGAGAATTGAGGGGTCGAAGCTCTCCATCACGTGAATGCTCTCGTGGGTCTTGCGCTGTGTCTCCTTCTCGTCTTTCATGGCGAAACCTCCATAGTGGTCGGGTGCGGTGTTGCGACGCGTCGCCAGGGCCCGCGGGGCCGCCTTGCAGAAGGCCGTGCTCGGTAAAGCTCGTCGGCGCGTAAAAAGAGCATAGCCCCCCGAGAATGATTCGGAGGGCTATGGGTAAGTCTGTGAACTTCTGGTTGCCGAAATGCTGATTTGCGAACTTCGGGAATGGAAGGGGACGGGGCTGGGGCCGTAGGGGAGGCGTAGGGGCGATGGGCCGTAGGGGCGGGCTTTAGCCCGCCCAGAGGACAAGAGGGCGGGCTAAAGCCCGCCCCTGCGAATGGAAGAGATGCGGGGCTTTACGCTTCGGGGCTACCTGCTCTCGTAGCGCTTCACGTTCATGGCGCGCATGGCGTTCAGGATGGCGATGACGGCCACGCCCACGTCGGCGAACACGGCCATCCACATGTTCGCGATGCCGAAGGCCGCCAGGATGAGCACGGCGAACTTG
>NZ_JAYMFF010000031.1:0-24356 GCF_035989245.1 Adlercreutzia wanghongyangiae
CTTCGGGGCTACCTGCTCTCGTAGCGCTTCACGTTCATGGCGCGCATGGCGTTCAGGATGGCGATGACGGCCACGCCCACGTCGGCGAACACGGCCATCCACATGTTCGCGATGCCGAAGGCCGCCAGGATGAGCACGGCGAACTTGATGCCGAGCGCGAACACGATGTTCTGCCAGACGATGCGCATGGTGTGGCGAGCCAGGTCGATGGCTTTCGCGATGTCGTCGGGGTTGTCGTTCATGAGCACGATGTCGGCGGCCTCGATGGCGGCGTCGGACCCCATGGCGCCCATGGCGATGCCGATGTCGGCGCGGGTGAGCACCGGCGCGTCGTTGATGCCGTCGCCCACGAAGGCGAGCTTGCCCTTGCCGTGGGTGGTCGTCTCGGTGGCGGCCAGCAGCGCTTCTACCTGGGACACCTTGTCCTGGGGCAGCAGTTCGGCGTGCACCTCGTCGATGCCGAGGTCGGCTGCCACGGCTTGGGCCACGGCCGCGCGGTCGCCGGTGAGCATGACCGTGCGCTTCACGCCGGCCGCGTGCAAATCGGCGATGGCGCGCTTGGCCTGGGGCTTCACCGTGTCGGCGATGACCACGTGCCCGGCGAAGCGGCCGTCTATGGCCACATACAGCACCGTGCCGGCGGCATCGGTCGCCTCGAAGGTCACGTTGCGGGTGCCCATGAGCTTCCCGTTGCCCACGAGCACGGACTTGCCGTCCACGAGTGCCGCCACGCCCTGGCCGCTGATCTCCTCCACGTCGCTCACGCGGGCGGCGTCCAGGGGGCTGCCGTAAGCCTCGCGCACCGATGCCGCGATGGGGTGGGTCGAGAAGGACTCGGCCAGCGCCGCGGTGGCGATGAGCTCGCCCTCGGTGAAGCCGGCGGCCGGGGCAATCTCGGTTACGGCGAAGGTGCCGTCGGTCAGCGTGCCGGTCTTATCGAACACCACGACCTCGGTGGAGCCCAAAGCCTCCAGGTAGTTCGATCCCTTCACTAAGATGCCCAGGCGCGAGGCGCCGCCGATGCCGCCGAAGAACGACAGCGGCACCGAGATGACGAGCGCGCAGGGGCACGACACCACGAGGAAGGTGAGGCCGCGCAGCACCCAGTCGGCCCAGTCGCCGCCGAGCAGCAGCGGGGGCACCACGGCCAGAAGTGCTGCCACGCCCACGACGATGGGGGTGTACACGCGGGCGAAGCGCGTGATGAAGTTCTCGGTGCGAGCCTTCTTCTCGGCGGCATTCTCCACCAGCTCCAGGATGCGGCTGACGGTGGAGTCCTCGAAGGGCTTGGTGGCGCGCACGACGATTTTGCCCGTGAGGTTCACGCAGCCTGAGATGACCTCGTCGCCCGGGCGCGCCGTGCGGGGCACCGACTCGCCGGTGAGCGCTGCGGTGTCCACCTGGCTGTCGCCCGACACGATAACGCCGTCCAGCGGAATGCGCTCGCCGGGCATGACGATGAACTCGTCGTCGGGGGCCAGCTCGAAGGGATCCACCTGCTTCAGCTTCCCCTCTTCCATCACGTTGGCGAACTCGGGCGCAATATCCATCATGTCGGCGATGGACTTGCGCGACTTGTCCACGGCATAGCTCTGAAACAGCTCGCCCACCTGGAAGAACAGCATCACGGCAGCGCCTTCGGCCATGTGCGGCTCGGTATGCGGGAACAGCACCAACGCGAACGCGCCGAAGGTGGCCACGGTCATGAGGAAGTCCTCGTCGAGCGCGTGTCCGCGCGCGAGTCCCCTAAAGGCGCCGGCGATGACGTCGTAGCCGGCGATAAGATAGGGGATGAGGAAGAGCACGAACTCAGCGTACACGTCGCCGGGGGTGCCGAAGGCGTCGCGCAGGATGCCCATGTTTTCCACGACGATGATGGCGAAGAAGATGACGAGGGCGACGATAATGCGGGTGAGGAGTCGCTTTTGTTTGGGGCTCATGATGGGGTCCTTCTGGGTCCGCTTCCGATCAGGGGGCAATACTCGATGCTCAGACAGTCCTCGCTCGGCGAAACAGCCCACTGGGCTGTTTCGTTCGCTGCGGAACTGCGTGTCGAGCATCGCCCCCTGATCGGAAGCTGCTCTTACGGGGTTGAGAGAACAGTAGGCTGGGGGCGCTGCGGAACTGCGCGCGGAGGCACGCCCCGCGCCTGCCGACTACTCTTACGGGCTTGAGGGGGCTGGTGTCGGGCGCATTGAACTGCGCGTCGAGCGCCCCCCTGCTCAGAAGCTGCTCTTACGGGCTTGAGGGGGCTGCTAGCGCTTGATGAGGCAGTCTTTCTCATAGCTGGTGCATACCTGTTGGGCGGCGTCGATGATGGCGGCGAAGGCCTCGGCGTCGTCTGCCTCGGCGTCGATCACGAGCTTGCTCGTCATGAAGCTGATGGTGGCCTTGTTTACGCCGGACAGCTGGCTGATGCCGGCTTCCATCTTCGCGGCGCAGTTGGCGCAATCCAGGTTCTCCAGTTTGAATGCCTTTCGCATGGTGGTTCCTTTCTCGTTCCCACTTAATGGTGGCTGGGGGTTTGGGATGGCGCGGCGGGGATTACTCGCAGATGTGGGTGATGCCCTGGGCGAGGATGGTGTACACGTGGTTATCGGACAGGGCGTAAATGACGTTCTTGCCGTCGCGGGTGGCGCGCACGAGGCGAGCCTGCTTCAGGTTCCGCAGCTGGTGGCTGACGGCGCTCTGGGTGCAGCCCACCACTTCGGTGATTTCGCCGACCGACAGGTCACCGCCCATCAGCGCGAACAGAATCTTGATGCGGGTGGTGTCCGAGAAGGCCTTGAACAGGTCGGCCACATCGAAGAGCAGTTCTTCGTCGGGCATTTCCGCGAACAGCGGCTCGGTATCGGGGCGGTTGCAACCGCAGGCGCAATCGGCGAGCGATGCCTGCGCGGCGCTTACGACGGCCTCCGCTTCCCGCTCGATGGCAGTGGCCATGGGCTGCTCCTTTCGCTTTAGGTCAGAGGATTCGGCCGTTCGACTGATCCCTTCTTATCGATATAACAACATATGAACAACTATTCATAAGTATAGGGAGCGTCACGGTTCTGTCAAGGGGAGGGAAGCGAGAAAGTTTTCTTTGCGCCCAACGGCAAACAAAGCGTAAGGGCCTCGTTGTCGCCGGCGGTGCGCGTAGAGCTACCATAAAAGACGCGATGCGCGTGGCCCGGGCCCTGCGAGGCTCGGAATGGCGGCGCGGTGAGCCGCCCTTTTTCGACCTATCCTGCGCATCGAAGGCTCGAATGAAAGGTGATGCAATGAGAGCGTACAAGATCGTGGATGCCGACTATGTGAAGCGAGAGATCGGGCGCGTGCCCCTGGTAGACGTGCGGCCGCCGCTGTACTACAACACAGGGCATATTCCCACGGCGGTGAACATTCGGCTTGACGTGGCGGCCGCGGCGGCTGATCCGTCCGAATCGCTGGCGGAAATGTTCCAGGATAACGGCATTTTTCCCGAAGATGGCGTGATCGTGTACTGTCAGTCGGGCATCCATGCGAAGATCGCCTGTGATTACCTGGTGCAGGCCGGCTATAGCCAGCTGTACCTGTATGCGGGCAGCATGAACGACTGGACGAGCGATCCGGCGCGGCCTGTGGAACGCACCGACCGAGCGTTCGCGCGGGCTTCATAGGGGGAAGCGAGGGTTATGGAGACGAAAGGGCATGCGACGAATGCGGACGGCGCGGCTGCCGATAAGGCAGGCCGCGCCGCTGCCGTGCTGGGCAAGGGTGGTGTTGCGGCGGTAGTGCGCCATGTGGTGACAAGCCTGCCGTTCATCTTGCTGGTGGCGGTGGTGGTGGGCCTGGTGCTCGGGCAGCTGGCCTCGGCCGATGTCATCGCCGTGGTGGCCACGGTGGGTGATGTGCTGCGGCAGATCATCGTGTTCTGCGTGCCGCTGATCATCATCGGGTTCATTGCGCCTTCCATCGCGAAGCTGGGCGAGAACGTGTCGCGCATTCTGGGCGTGGCGCTGCTGATAGCCTACGCGTCCACCCTGGGTGCGGCCCTGCTCTCCATGGCGGCCGGCTTCGGCATCATTCCGCATCTCACCTTGGCCGACGGCGCCGAGGCCCTGCGCGAGATTCCCAACCTGGAGTTTCCGCTGGATATTCCCGCCATTATGCCCGTCACGAGCGCGCTGGCCCTGGCGCTTATGCTAGGGCTGGCGGCCGTGTGGGTGAAGGCCGCGCGGTTCACGGCCCTGCTCGTGGAATTCCAGCGCATGGTGCTCGCCATCGTGGTGAAGATCGTTATTCCCATTCTGCCCGTCTTCATTGTGTGCACCTTCGCGGGGCTGTCCTGGGAAGGCGCGCTCACGAGCCAGTTGCCGGTGTTCCTGGTGGTCATCGCCATTGTGCTCGTGGGGCATTTCGTGTGGCTCGCGGTGCTGTACGGGGCGGCCGGCGTCTATTCGCGCACGAACCCCTGGGAGGTGCTGCGCCACTACGGGTCGGCCTACCTTACGGCGGTGGGCACCATGTCGTCGGCGGCCACGCTGGGGGTAGCGCTGGAATGCGCCGGTCAGGCGAAGACGCTGCGGCGCGACATGGTGAGTTTCGGCATTCCGCTGTTCGCGAACATCCATCTGTGCGGGTCGGTGCTGACCGAGGTGTTCTTCTGCATGGTGGTGTCGCAGATTCTGTACGGCGCGCTGCCCGGCTTGCCCACCATGCTGCTGTTCTGCGTGCTGCTGGGCGTGTTCGCCATTGGCGCTCCCGGGGTGCCGGGCGGCACGGTGATGGCGTCGCTCGGCCTGGTCACGGGGCTGCTCGGGTTCGATGGAGCCGGCACGGCGCTCGTGCTCACGGTGTTCGCGCTGCAGGACAGCTTCGGCACCGCCTGCAACGTGACCGGCGACGGCGCGCTCACGCTGATCCTTTCGGGTTACGCGAACCGCCACGAGGTGGCTGACGCCATGAGCCCGGCCCAGGAGACGTTCTTCGATGGTGAGATTGCCGAGGGCGCGGGCGCAGGTCGCGAGAAGCCGGCTGGGGAAGGCGCCACCAGCATGGCGGGGACTGAGGCCGCCGCAACTGCCGCGGAGGCCGACACGGAGATCGGCGCAGCGCAAGGGAAGCGCCCGTAGGGGGGTGCCCGTAGGGAGGCTCCCGTAGGGAAGCTCCCGCAGGGGCGGGCTTCAGCCCGCCCGAAAGGCCGCGAAGCCTTCCGACTTGCATTTCCCGCTCTTCCCGCGGGCGGCCTGAAGGCCGCCCCTACGGGGCTCCCCGCTGGCTCCCCAGCATTTTCTTGGCCTTCTTCCCCCCCTTCCGCCCTACGAACTCGTGACAGCTGCGGGATGTTTGGCGCGCTTGCGGTTGCGGTCGCCTACCATTGGAGGCGCATTACGGCAATGGTGAGAGGCGGTTTCCGATGGTCGGCACTCTGACGACACCCGAGGCTATTCCCGGTTTTCCCGAATTCGGGCACATTCCCTTCGAGGGGCTGCACAACACGCGCGATTTGGGCGGTCTGCCCGCGGCCGATGGACGCCGCATCAAGCCGGCACTGCTGCTGCGGTCGGGCGCGCTGCACAAGGCGACCGAGGAAGACCTCGCGCGGCTCCTGGCCGACTATCATCTGGAAGGTGTGGTCGATTTCCGCACCGAGCTGGAGCGCGACAAGGAACCCGACCCTCGCGAGCTCATGGAGGGCGTGGTGTTCTACGACCTCCCGGCGCTTGCTGGCGAGACCATGGGCATCACCCACGGAGCGGGGCTCGCGAAGGACATGAAGGCGCTGGAGGCCGTAAGCGCCCAGCCCCATGAGATGGTGAAGAAGATGTATCCGCGGATTCTGCTGGGCGATGCAGGACGGGTGGCGTACCGCTCGCTTCTGAACGTGCTTCTGGAATCGGACGGCGGGGCGGTGCTGTGGCATTGCTCCGAGGGCAAGGACCGCGCCGGCTTGGGTGCCGTGGTGGTGGAGCGCGCGCTCGGCGTGCCTGAGCCCGATGTGCGCGCCGACTACCTGGCCACCAACTTGTTCGCTCGCACGCGCGCTGAGGGCATTCTGGATGCTCTGGCCGCGAAGCTGCCGGCTCTGCGCGGGCTGGATGCCGATATCGACTCGTTCTTCTACGCCTACGCCGACTACTACGACGCCGCCATGGACGCTGTGGGCGACGCTTTCGGTACCTTCGACGCCTACCTTGCCGAGGCGCTGGACTTCGGCCCCGAGAAGCAGGCGGCCCTGCGCGCGAAGTATTTGCACTAACTCGCAGTCATTCCCGAACAGCGGCCCACCGTAGGGGCGGCCTTCAGGTCGCCCGCTCGGGAAGGATCCCTATTGGCGTCTTTCCGCGCATTATCTGCTCCACTCTCGCGGCGACCCCAACCTCCCGTGTCATTCTGAGCGCAGCGCGGAGCGCGAAGTCGAAGGATCTCCCTCGCCGCCCATTCCGCAGTTTGATGATATTTCGCACGCTGGAAATATGCCCCCGTGCGCGGAGGTGTAAAATCGCCCTCGAACATTCCGCAACCCAAGGAGGCACCGTGGCTGAGTCCGCAACCCCGGAACAGATTGTCATCGTCGTCGATTTCGGCGCCCAGTACGGGCAGCTCATCGCCCGCCGCGTGCGCGATTTGCACGTGTATTCCGAAATCGTGCCGTGCGACATCACGGCCGAGGAAGTGCGTGCTATGGCGCCTGCGGCCATCATCTTGTCCGGCGGCCCGGCCAGCGTGTATGCGGAAGACGCGCCCTCCATCGACCCGGAGATTCTCTCGCTCGGCATTCCCGTGCTGGGCTTCTGCTACGGCCAGCAGGCCATGGCCGTGGCGCTCGGCGGGGAAGTGGCCCACACCGAGAAGGGCGAGTACGGCCCGGCGGTCATCACGCGGGCGGGCGAGTCGGCGCTGTTCGACGGAACTCCCGGCGAGCAGACCGTGTGGATGAGCCACCGCGACGCCGTGAGCCGCGTGCCCGAGGGCTTCTCCATCACGTCGCGCACCGAGGTGTGCCCGGTGGCGTCGATGGAATATCCCGAGCGGCGCCTGTTCGCCACGCAGTTCCACCCCGAGGTGCGCCACACCGAGTTCGGCCAGACGCTGCTGCGCAATTTCCTGTTCGGCGTGTGCGAGCTTGAGCCCGATTGGACCATGGACTCCATCATCGAGGACTCGGTGGAGGCCATCCGCGCCGAGGTGGGGGACGACCGCGTGATTTTAGGCCTTTCGGGCGGCGTGGACTCGTCGGTGGTGGCGGCGCTGTGTGCTCGCGCCATCGGCAAGCAGCTGACCTGCGTATTCGTGAACCACGGCCTTCTGCGCAAGGGCGAGCCCGAGGAAGTGGAAGAGGTGTTCACGAAGCAGTTCGATGTGGACTTCATTCACGTGCATGCCGAGGAGCGCTACCTGGAGCTTCTGGCCGGCGTGACCGACCCGGAGGAGAAGCGCCGCATCATCGGCACGCAGTTCTGGAAGGAGTTCTTCGCCGTGGCGGAGGACCTGGCCCAGGACGGCCGCCCGGTGAAGTACCTGGCCCAGGGCACTATTTACCCCGACATCATCGAGAGCGGCGCGCGCAAGACCGGCGGGAAGGCGAGCACCATCAAGTCGCATCATAACTTGATTCCGTTCCCCGAGGGCGTGCATTTCGACCTAATTGAGCCTTTGGACCACTTCTTCAAGGACGAGGTGCGCGCGCTGGGCACGGCGCTCGGGCTGCCCGACTACATCGTGCACCGCCAGCCCTTCCCGGGGCCGGGTTTGGCCATCCGCATCATCGGCGATGTGGACGCCGAGAAGCTGGACATCCTGAAGAACGCCGACGCCATCGTGCGGGCGGAGCTGGACGCCTACAACGAGCGCCTGTTCGCCGAGACGGGCGAGCGCAACAGCGAACACGGTGTGTGGCAGTACTTCGCCGTGCTGCCCGACATCAAGAGCGTAGGCGTCATGGGCGACGAGCGCACCTACGCCCGCCCGGTCATCCTGCGCGCCGTCGAAAGCTCCGACGCCATGACCGCCGACTGGGCGCGTTTGCCCTACGATGTCCTAGCCCGCATCTCCGGCCGCATAGTAGCCGAAGTCCCCGGCGTGAACCGCGTGGCATACGACATCACCAGCAAGCCCCCGGCGACGATCGAGTGGGAGTAAGTTTTACCAGTTCAAGGATGATTTTATTGCGCTCATATGGGATTGCGTGAGCGAAGAAGGTAGGTGGCTCGAAGTTCAGCTTACGGTCATGGCTGCCTGTGGCCCCGATTGGTGGAACGATTAGGAGGATAACCGTGTGCAATGCTGATGCCGTGAAGAGCGAGCATGCTGACGGCCTGAACGGACTTGCTGGAAGACTCTTCAAGATGATTACGGGCATACCCGGCAACACGGTCATTTCGCCTTCCTGCCTTTTCCAAACATTGTCGCTGGCTGCAGCGGTCACTGGCGGAGACACGCGGGCGCAGATCGTCGACGCCCTCGGCGGCGATAAGCAGATGAGGTCAGAGGCCGCCTCCATCTCGGAGATCGAGAGGCCGAAGTACGGGTGCAAGAACTTCCAGTACTCGACTGGGGCGTCGATATGGCTGGACAAGGACGTGAGGACCAACGACCCAGAGCTGGCGAGAAAGGGCTTTCCCATCGCATGCGCCATCGAGCGTGTCGCGATGGGCGGCGAGGACGCTAAAGCCCGAATGGGCGAATGGCTCTCCAGCAACACGGGTGGCCTCTACTCTGAGGCTCCTGACATGAGTCCGGATACGCTGGCCGCCCTCATAGGGGCGATGCACCTGAGGGATTCGTGGAGCGACGGATTCGAAGAGGACGCGCCTCGCGTTTTCCAACTGGATGGAGGAAACGCCGTGAGGGCGGACTTCATGCTGGGATGGGACCACTACGACGTCCTCGACACGGAGGGTTCGACCACCTTGTCGAAGGACCTCACGTCGGGATGCAGGATGTACGCGTCGCTGCCTCCTGCAGGCTGCTCCCTGAAGGATTACGTTTCCACCGGTGCCGCTTGGAAGAACATCTCCTCAAATATCGCCGGAAAGAGCACCGAGTCCTATCGCGAGTGCAAGGTGTACATGCCCCGCTTCGAGCTTGTATCCGACGGTGTGGACCTCAAGCGCTTCCTCATGGAAGCGGGCTTGACGCGCCTGTTCGAGCCCGGGGCCGACTTCGGCCCCCTCAGTCCCGACGATCTTATGGTCGACGACGTCATCCAGAGCACTAGGCTCAAGATCGACGAGGAGGGGCTAGAGGGGGCGTCGTACGCACTTATGTGCGTATGCGCCGGGGCACTCCCAGAGGACAAGCCCGAGCCGCGTGAGATCGTCTTCGACAGACCCTTCGCCGTGGCGGTCACCGCGCCCGACGGGCACCCGCTCTTCGTGGGCACCGTCGAGCGGCCGAGCGCGGAACATCGTCCGTCCAAGAGCCTGAGGGGCGTGGTCTACGGGGCCGCCATCGGCGATGCGCTCGGGGTTCCCTATGAGTTCATGGCCCGCGACAGCTTCGAATGCGACGGCATGGTCGGCGGAGGGGCGCACGGGATGCCCGCTGGCACGTTCTCGGACGACACGTCACTTTTGCTCGCTACCTGCGACAGCATCAGGGAACGTGGCGGCTTCGACATCGAGGACATGCGGGAGCGCTTCCAGGCGTGGCTCTTCGAGGGCGCGTATACCGCTGACGGCAGCGCCTTCGACGTGGGGAATGCCACCGCCGCGGCGCTCCGGCAGGGGTTCGGCTGCGACGGCGAGAGGTCGAACGGCAACGGATCGCTCATGCGCATCGCGCCTTTGGCGCTCACGGACGCCACCGACGACGAGATACGGGCAGTCTCTGCCATCACGCACGCGCATCCCGTGTCCATGGAGGCGTGCGTCTTCTTCGTGCACGTCCTTCGGGATTTGCTCGCGGGGGAATGGATCGAGGATGCCATAGGGCGGAACATTCCCGACGACGAGCGCTTCGCGTTTCTCAAAGGCGTACAGAATGCGTCACGAGACGGCATCCGGTCGACTGGCTATGTCCTCGACACCCTGGGTGCGGCGCTCTGGTGCGCCTGCAACACTGACAGCTATGAAGAATGCGTGCTCGAAGCTGTTAATCTCGGGGACGATTCAGACACCACGGCCTGCGTCGCCGGAGCCCTGGCGGGGTCGATGTACGGTCCAGATGACATTCCCTGGATGTGGATGGAGCAGCTTCGCGGCAAGGAGATAATAGATAGCTGCCTGTTTTAGTTTAGGAGACGTGCTGCCTGATCAGAGCCGCTGTGGCAAGTTGCCACGGCGATACAGAATGTTTGTAAAAACGAGCCGCCTACGCTTCCGATGGCCGAGCCCTCGATGCGGTGTGCCTGTAATGCCGACGGCTACGAGGAGTGTGTGACGGAGATCGTGAACACTTGGGCGACGATACCGACACCACCGCCTGCGTGATCGGCGCTTTGGTCAGGACGATGTACGGCCTTGGTTCCATCCCTCAGGAATGGATGGAGCGGCTTCGTGGAAAAGAGATCATCGAGAGCGGCTTCTGCAAAGTGACCAGCGCCTCGCCTCGATGGTGGCAACGCTTGATGCACTTTAGACCAAGGAGGTTATCCGCTCGATTACGATTCTACCTGCCTCTTGAGCGTCGTATCCGAATTTTGCGGCTCCTCCGATGATGAGCGAATCGCAGTCGTGGCAAAAGTCGTTGTCGGCCAGCTTTGTCTCGAGGTTTTTCCTTAAGAGGGCCTGCGTGAGTCCTTGCGGTCTATAGGCATCAAATGCGGCCATAATGTCTTCTGGTGCGAGCTTGAGCTCAGTTAAAGCGAGCCACAGATCGAACAGATCTCGGCCTTTCGAGCGCTGGTACAAGGCACGTACTTTTGTCGCACAAAGCTCCTCGACTTGAAACACGGGAACATCGGCCTGCCTGGAAAACCAACTGTTCTCTACAAGCAGGGGAAGAGTGGTGAGGGAAAGCATAGGGGAGCGTTCGAAGGTGTTGATTTCCAGCTTGATCTTGCGCTTGACGCCGGATGCGGAGACAAACCGCCAAAAGACTTTGGGATGGGCCGCCATCTGGGTCTTCACTTCAAATCCGAGGTCTTTTCCCATGGCGGTGAGCCGCTTCATGATGTCTCCGATGCCGCCGGCGCTCGTCCTCACAAAATCGAGGTCTTCGCTGTAGCGCGCCGGTTTCGCTAGATAAAGTTTATGGAAGGCAGTGCCTCCGCGCAGCACGAGTTCCTTTCCAAGCAATTCATCGCTTGAGATCTCGCAGATTGCTTGCGTAAGAAGGAGGTCTTGCTCGACTTGATCCGCGCTCGGCCAAGGGTGATCGATGGACCATTGAGTCACAATGCTTTCGGGAATCATATATCTGGATCGACCTCCTTGTTCACGAAGATATTCCAGCGCACATCAAGCGATCCGCCTCTTGGGGCGTTCGGGGACAGGTAAGATGGCGAGGCGCCCTTTTCCGCGGAGGCTCTAGCCAGATCGCCCAGTCCATCGATTTCTGCAACATGCTCTAAGATCCACCCAAGTCTTCTGACGGCGGCAGCGGAATGGGCGGGGGCGGCGGTGAGAACGTCGCTCATGAAATCGTCGTTCTCCCAAGCGAGCTCCGCGATTACCGTTGCCGCGTTGTCGAGGCCGCCTGAGATGTCGGGATCCGCCGCTACGTCGAGCATTGTTGCGCCGACTGTAGAAACTCGCACGAAAGAGGAGCCTGACACCATTCTCGTTGCTGGGATCTGGTCGATGCGGCCTCTTGTCAGGAAGCGCAGTTTCGATCGACCGATCTCCCTGTCGGAAATATGTTTCGATGATGCTACCTGGAACTCTTGGGGCGCCTGGTGTCCTGCGCCGTACAGGAAGGCGGCACTTAACCAGCCCACGTAATAGCTACATCCAAGGAAAGCCATCATGTCATTGATGTAGGCGTCCGGCTCCGGCGCTCCCCATGTGGCCCTTTCCGGGGGCACTGGCACCCAAAGCCCCCTTGTCGGCGAGACGATGGCTCCGGCTTTTCTCTGCGCTGCCAGGCGCGTTCTCACCTGCCCGGGTGGGATACTTAGCAAGTTGGCTATCTCATCGGTGCGCATGGACGTTACGCCGTGGGAGAGCATCCAGGTGGAAAGCCCGGATGCTCTCATTTCTCTATCCATATGTTGAAGCGTAGCTTGATTCATATTTCCCAAAGTAACAGAATTCGTAACTTTAGACAATATGAATCAACTGTCGAAACCTGTGTTCCTCATAGGCATCCACCGGCAAAAAGGATCGATTGCGTGTGCAGTTTTCCGAGGCTCTCGAATATGTGAGTCGCTGGTCGCGTTAGGGGCAAACCGATACCTCTGGCATCCTCGCCCCTCTACTCGTTCTCCTCCACGATGCGCTGGTAGGTCTTCGTGTCGGCGTAGATCTGGTCCTTCAGCGGGTTCAGCTTCAGTTTGCGGATGCGATAGAACTGATAGGCCGCCAGCACCACGTTCGACGCCAGCGCGAGCAGGCTCACCACGAAGAACGCCGTGGGGTTGTGCGTGGTCGGAATGGGGGCGAGCACGTCAGCGAACTGGGGCACCGTCATCACGAACATGATCCAGAGCGCCAGCGTCTGCGCCCGATGCTGCAGCCATGCGCCGCGCTTGATGAAGAACGTCGGGATGGTGCAGGCCAGAAGCAGTGCCAGGCCGCAGTAGGCGGAGTGGTCCGAGATGCAGTTGTAGGTGTAGGCGAAGTTCCAAAGATCGTAGGCGATGACCCAGGCCCAGATCATGTCCGGCCAGATCATGTCCTTCGACGGGTCCTTCGAGATGAAGATGCCGAACCAGCCGCAGATCGTGATGATGTTCAGGATGCCCGCGATGCCGTTCATGATGTTCCACGGGCCCGAAATGGTCCACAGGTTCTCAACGACGCCGCCCTGCCACAGCCCGAAGCTGAACACCTGGAAGTCGCGAATGACGGCCTCAGCGATATTGATTGCCAGGATGAGCGGCGGGAAGCACAGCGCCCAGCGCTTCTCGTAGAGGTAGTGGGTTTTGCCGTCCTTGCCGCGCCATTTCACGAAGCGCAGCGCGATGAACCCGAGGCACCCCGCCAGCGCGGAGTAGGTCTTCACCCAGTTGAACCAGGTGCCCGTGCCGTACTCGTTGCCGGGCGCGGCAGTTTCGGGCCACACGAACAGGGTGAGTGCGATCGGCACGACCGCGAACAGGGCGAGTCCGCACCACAGCTTGGCGCGGCCCAGCTCGTTGAAGGCCATCAGGGCGAAGAGGACGAAAAGCCAAATGACCCAGTAGATGGGGTCGGCTGCCTGGTAGAGGATGCCCATGAGGTCTCCTTTCGTCGGCATGTGCCCGCGCATTTCGGAGGCGGGAATGCGGCTTGCGATGCGCCCGTGTACGGGTCGATTCGCTTGAAGTCTAGCAAATGCCGGTATCGCAATATTTCACAAAAAATATAGCTTTTGACACCAAGAGATCTTTTTGACATTACCGTCGGTCTCCTTGATTTATCTCTGCAACAGCCTAGCCGCCGTCAACAGCGCTGAAATACTCTTGGAGACATCTTCGGGATTAGATCCTCTTCCCCATGAAATTCGTACGGCGGATTCAGCTCGCTCCAAATCAAGTCCCATCGCCGTTAATACATAACTAGGCTCGTAGCTACTTGATGTGCACGCTGATCCATTGGAGATGGAAAGCTCTTGCTTTGTTGCAATCATCAGGGCTTCGGACGAAACCTGCTCGAAACTGACATTGATACATGTAGGCACCGAGCGAGTCTGGTCTCCGTTAATTTCGAATTGCAAACCAGAGCTACTGAGCATGTCAATTACAAGGGATTTAACCTCAACTTCTCGCTCATAATCCGTAACCCATTCAAGTGAGCAAAGTTCGGCCGCCTTGCCAAAGCCAGCAATAAGCGCAACCGGCTGAGTCCCGGGGCTAATACCCCTTTCCTGTCCACCACCAAAAAAAAGAGGACTTATCGGAGGCAATGCATAGTTACGCCGCCTCGTTATCAACGCGCCAATTCCCTGCGGTCCATACATCTTATGGGCTGTTACTGACATTAGATCGTATTTGAGCTTTTTGACATTAACGACAAGCTTGCCGAAGCTTTGAGCGGCGTCAATGTGGAAAAAAGTATGGGGAAAACAAGACAAGAGGCGTTCGCCCAGTTCTTGAACGGGCTGAATGATGCCAGTCTCGTTATTCACGTGCATTACGGAAACGGCAAGCGTATCATCCCGGACTCGACCGAGAATGTCGTCCGCTGCCACAGTGCCACTTTTAGCGGCCGGAACATATTCGACATCAAATCCCATATCCTCCAAGTGCTTCGCAGCATTTAGAACTGCTTTATGCTCGATTGCAGTAGTTATGAGATGCTTTCGACCGTTTCTTTTTCCATATTCCGCCAAACCGAGAATTGCAATGTTGTCACTCTCTGTGGCCCCGCTCGTAAAAACAACCTCTGAAGTATCAACATCAGCAAGAGAAGCGACCGTGGCTCGCGCCTGCTCAACTATTTTTCGGCAGTCTTCACCCTCCAAATGAGTTCTACTCCCTGCGTTGCCCAGATGATTTATATAGACGTCATGCATTACATCCGCAACACGAGGGTCGATAGGGGTGGTCGCGTTGTAATCTAGGTATGTCGGCATACGCTCTCCTATTCGAGGCCTAGTGCCAGAAGATCATCTATAGACCGAATGAAGTTTGTTCCGGATAGATATCCAATTCCACGTTCAAGATGCAAAGTAAAATACTTTGCAAGAGCAATTTCATCTGTTTCGAGGCAGTTGTTTCTGCACCAGTCAATGAGAAGCGCCTCGTAAACGCATCCCATATCGCCAGCAAACGTATGCCAAGACATCTCAACTCCGCCTTCGTATTCAATGGCTATATCAACCGGAATCGATCCTTCCTTTAGGGAATAGCAGAAAGCCCAGCGCGCGAGGATATTCCAGTTCTTTATTCCAGTTTTGCCCTTCAATCGCGACAGCTTATCCTTTGATTGCGCGGATATGCGCACCTGTTTCATTAGCATGATCTGCCGCCTTTAAAGTAGCCTTCAACGATTGCTGTAGAACGGGTTTCGTCGCTATACACAAGTGTGTATTCATCTGAGATATTTGGTTTTAAGGCCTCGTAATAGTCTCCGAACACCTCAGAGTCCGTCGACAGGATGATTGTCTGATCAGATGCGTTTGGGAAATAGGTTTTCGCAATTGACATTCGATGCGCGGAATCGAGACGCGCCAAAGGGGTGTCGACTATTACCGGCAGTTTCTTATCTGAGCATTTTGCCAGAGCCCACAATATCGATATGACCATCAGCTGCTTCTCGCCAGCCGAAAGCAAGCCGCGATCGACAGGACGACCATCGGTGCCGAAGAATGTCAGCTCGAGCGATTGGGGATTCATTACAACGTTAGATATCAGCGTCTTCTTGTTGGCGAGAGCTGCGTAACATTCTGTAATGGTTTGAGCCAGCAAGCCAGTTTTTCTTTCCTGCAACCTCAAGGCGTACTCTTCAAATATTTCCTCAGCGAGTTTTATGTACTTCACAGCACGAGCGTCGTCCTCGGCGGCGTTGAGTTCGGAAAGGTAGCGTCTCATCGAACGCTTATACTCAGCATTTTTCCTGATGTATTCCCCGTTAGTCGAAGCCCTCTTCTCGCGAAGTATCGAAAGCTCCTTGCCGATATCGGTCAGCTTTTTCGTCGTTTGGTCTATGGCTGCGCGCGCTGTCTTCACTGCTGACTCATCAACAGGAATCGACAAAAAGTTCTTTGCCTCGTCAATCTTTGCTTCCAGCTCTGCCTTTCTGGATTTCCAGAGCCGATACTCGGTTTCGATTGTTGGAAGTCCCCATACAAGCATTGAGAGCGCCTCCACTTTGTCTGATGTTGCGCCATATATCGGCGTTGATGAGTTCGAAGCTATTCGCCCCTCTGCGAAAGAAAGAAATTCCCGGATCACTTCACCGTCACCGCTATACTCATCAAGCGTGGCGTTGAGTTGCTTCAAAGCGCCAGCCATCATGGAACGCTCATATTCCTTTCGCATGTTGTCAGACAGCTCAGGAAGAGAAGATGCGAACATGGAGAACGGTGCATCGCCGCTTGAAAGTTGCACCCCCATCTCCTTTACGTCGCAGAGCTGATGTTCGAGTGTCGCAAGCCTCTCTTCGTAAGCCGCTCTTTGCGCGACAGCCTCTCCACCTGCCGCCATATAATCGGTCCGAAACATCTCTAGTGATTTCTCAAGTGCAAAATTCCTACTTTCAAGCTCCTTGATCTCAATATCGTAATCTGAGATTAGTTCCTTTAACGAATCAATCCCTCGCACCTGTGCCTCGACGGAAGCAACTGTTTCCCTGGCCGATTGGCTTTTGCCTACACGACGCGCCAAAGTCGACAAGTCTCTTTGCAGCGAGTCAACAACGGATACGCCGAGAAGCGCGCGGATTGATTCCCGAAGCTGCTCCTCTGATCCATCTAGAGCAAGCTCTGCTATCTTTTCTCCATCAAAAAAGAAAAACCCTGACAATGCCCTAGGAAGAATGCCCTCGACGAATGCGGGCCAGTTTTCAGTCAGGAACGTATCGTAAGTTCCGTTACGATCAACCTCGGTCTCCATACGGACTCGCTGTCCAGACACGTCCCATGAACGAGTTACGGTCAGGAGCTCGGTGTGGCCATCTTTTTCATGCGTAAAGGCAAGCGCAATTCTGGCTTTTGTGGAGCCATCGTCCATGTTTGTCTTTGCTCTTAGATACTGTCCGAAAGTTGAATACTCGCTTTCGGCATATGCAACCGAGTTTGCACCGTACAACGCTGCGAGAACAGCCTCAAGCAGCGTTGTCTTGCCCCTGCCGTTCATACCTCCAATAAGGACAACGGGCTTATTGGATTTGAACCGAAACTCATTGACGCCGCGATAGATGCCGAAGTTGTTAAGCTTCAGGGATACGAGACGCACTATTCCTCACCGCCCTCAAACTCGTCGAGTGACCTCTCTGCGATTTGGAGATCGGCGTGCTCCGCCCTCTCTCGACGAGCAAGATAAAACCTTGTCGCATCTTCTTCATTCGAATAGCAGTTTTTCCGCACCGCAGCTTCAAGGTGCCTGAAAATGTCTTTTCGCTGATTAAGACTTTGGGATCTTGCTTCGATGTCAAGAAGCGAATAGGCGAGTTCAAATGACAACTCTTCGTCGGGAGAGATTTCCGTACAGATGTCTCGAAGCAACTCCCATTCCTCGTTACCCAGCGAAGAAGGAGTAATCCATGTGTCATCCGAGAAGTCCTCCCCTGTCACGCTCCTGTATATCCTGGGAACGGCATCATCGAATTCATGCTTCTCAAATACCCAAATCCTTCGAATTTGCTGCAGTTCATTTAAACTTATTAGTTCGAGATCTGAATATTCCTCCGGTGCCAGTTGCCTTACCACCAGTTGAAGCTCAAGAAGTTTTTTGAGCCACTCTTCACGAACTTCTTTTTTGTATGGGCCATGATGGAGTTTTCGTTCGTCTCCCTGTAAAGATCCGTTCATTTTCCTGAAGCTTCTTCGGGAGAGGTCGGCTTCTTCGTTCCCAATTTCGTTTCTGAACATGAGCAACGGACCCAGCCACTGCTTTTCGACGTCGTTGTTAATCATCGCTTGCATCGACTTGTCTTCGGAAACCATGGTGCACACCCAACACCCGAAGCGGCTTTTGCCGCAACTTGGCAAGTCTTTCTCAACCATGAGAGGGCATTCGTTGTCGGCTGTTGCTCCACGATACAATGTCAGAAGCTCGTTGTTGGAGTAGCCCCAAGGATTCTTGTACTGCATCAAGAAGAGCCACACGTCATCGTTCCCCCATTCCGAAATGGGGGAAAACACCAATTCATTCATTAAAGAGGGGTTCGGGCTCAGCAATTCCCTGATGCGCTTCTTTTCGTAGTGGGCCATGGTCCTTGCACGCCTGCTGCTCTCGGACTTGCGGGTGCCAAGAACGAGGATTATCTCTCCGTATTCAGATATTCGTCCTTTAATGAAATCGTTGACAGGTCTGATTTTCATTCGATCCGTGCACCAACGATACTTCTTTCTTGGAAAAGGGTAGCCGCGACCCAATAAATTTACCCAAAAAGTTTGGTCAGGAGCTGGCGTCAGCCTATGGATAGCAAAAGGCAGGCCTCTTTCATTTGCAGTTTGTCGCATCTTGTCTAAAGACTTCTCGGCCCAGCGTTCGACAACCGGACTCTCGACCATCGTATCGGTATGAATAATGTGAACTGCCTTGCTTAGTTTTTCGGCGGGTAACGACTGTAGAGCGAGCCACACGAGTTGCAAAGTCGCTGTGCTGTCCTTGCCTCCCGAGTATCCTATAACCCAAGGAACGTCGTCGGCTTGATAAAGGTTTCGGATTGTCTCCATCAATCCTTCGATTTCGTCTTTCGTTACCGTCTGGCTGATGTTGGGATTCATTTTCCATTCCCTTCGTGGCGCCCGGCTAAAAACGATGACTCCCTCTCCCTCTCTTCCTCTCCGAGAGGTATGCCTAAAGAGGTCTTTATCGCATTGGCAGTCAAATAAATGGCGGCTTCGTTTGTGATAATTCTCCCCTTGCTGTTAATAGTCCTAAGATGCCAAATGTCTGCGTCCCTGCTCCAGTCGATCTCCTCAAGGCATTCAAGCGCGACTAGATCATCGCCCTCTTTGAAGAAATAGGCGCCGACGCGCCCCAGCGCCTGGAGGCAAACCGACTGTGTCGCAATGGTTTTTTCCCGCAAATCTTGTTTAGACAGGGACCGGGAGTCCAGATCGATCCAGGGCTGCATATGGCTTGCCACCGCCGACCAGTACTGCACGAGAAAACGGCTGAAGAGGTCACTGACGTCGTCTCCTGCTAGTATTTTCTTGTTGGCCTTATAGAACATGTTGAGCGTGAAGAGAGAGGCAGACAGCTTGCCGAGGTTGTCTTTCTCTTTGTCGGTGTACCTGTCGATGAAATCAACCTCTTTCACTGCCATACGAGTAGCAACGGCAAGTTCGTCGCGCGAGTCGTAGAGCTCTGAAATTGAGTTAGAGGTGCGGACCGCATGCTTGTTCAGATCTGTAAACATCTGTTGACTGCGTGCTAGGCCCTGATCCTCGTAAAAAACGACGGAAATGGTTTCCGAACCAAGATCGTCTCTTTCGGACAGGGCATCCAGAATAGCAGCGATGCGATGTTGGCCGTCGTTTATCAAAAAGGTGGCATCCATCGAGACTTCAAGCATTCCCAACGGCCCAGATCCTACCTCGTTAAACTCAATCTCACCGTCAATAGATGCTGCAAGCGCAGAGAATACATAAGTGTTGGGATTATCCAAGATATAATTACAAATCTCGGGGATTCGTTGCTCGTTGAGCCTTCTCTGCGCCCGATACTCGGGCTGAATGTATTCATCATCTGAGACGAAGAGCTTGGGAAGCATGCGCAGCGGAAGCATTGCAATGTAGTAATTGCGTCCCGCCTGCAAGCCCCTCACAGCAGGGAATCTATATGCGAAATCCATCTACGCTCCTTCAGTAGATAGCGAAATGCTACTTAAGTAGTTTACTACTTAAGTAGCATTTCGTCTTGAAGGAAAGCAATTAATTCATAGGAGAATTCTTATCACGCCAGTATTCCCAGAATGCCCTGTCGCGCATGGAGATTGGAGCAGCCCCTTCGCCCATTTTCACTATCGAACAGTGTTTTGCCAGCTGTTTGACCTCGTTAAACAGGTAATTCTCTGCTGGACTTTTAGCCTCCGTATTAAACACAAACCTGATATCAGATGGATCCAAATCAGCGACATTGTGCACAACCCAGGTAAGAATGTACTTCGAATAGTCATCTTCTTTCGATTTGAAGTGTTTGAGAAATTGGGTGGATAAAATCGTGCCCACTCCAAATTCTCTCCCCTCTTTCAGGATTCTCTTCAATGATGGAAATCCTTGGCTAAGGAAATTGTCCGCCTCGTCAACCAAGATCATTTTCGTGAGCTCTCTAAGGTTTCCATGGAACGAACTGTGTCCGTGAGAATGCATTTGTGAATAGAAAAGATCTACCGTAATCCCCACGACGAGGTTTTGGATATCTTGGTCATATCCAGATAGATCTACCACAACCACGCCATCGAGCATGTCATAGAGAGAACGTGTTTTTAGAGGATCGCTTTCAAATATCTCGAACTCATGAACCTTGTCCATGATTGCTGCGAGGGAGTCGTTCTTCTTCGTATCTTCATCGTCCATGTAAAGCCTGTAGACGGTCTCAAATGTAGGTGGAACCCTGTCCCAAGTTGCCTCATCATCTGGTTTTATCTGTTTGAGCTCGTAGGCTTTCATGATGAAGTTGTAGAGGATGCTTTCTTGGATAGCCCCGAGCTTGGAAGACGAGCAAGCCCTCACCAATGTGTCTTTAAAGGTATTCGCAACATGTTTGGGAAGCAACGGCAAATCATTTTCGCGCCTATTTATTGAAAGTGGATTAAAGGGCAGATGGTAAGGCTTGTAAACGGTTGCATTCGTGGCCTGAATGAAATCGTGCTGTCGGGAGTTGTAATCTCCCTTGTAGTCGAAAATCAGAATGCCAAGCGTGCTGTTACCTGGATTTTCGAAGCGGTTTGCATAAATCTGAGCTACAAGTGATTTGGTGAATTGGGTTTTTCCGGTGCCCATTGTGCCAATAATACCAGTGTTGGTATGGAAAAGCCTGCTGGTGTCACACGGCTCCCACAGCACCTCACCATTAGAATCCCGATCCTCCCCAAGGAGAACCTTGATCCCTGAAGGGATCGCAGATGAAGGTTCCACCGAAATATCTACGCCCCCGCATGCAGGAGGGCAATCGCTTTCCATGGGATTACTTGCAGAATCAGAAGGATCATCGTCCGGCCACGGCCCCTCGTGAGGCTTCTCAGGCATTTCCAAATGTGAAGATTCGACCGCAACAGCATTTCCTGCTGGTATGCCGACATTTCCCGCTGGCAAGTCAACAACAAACTCATGGAAGCCTACTATTTTTCTTGTTTCTAGATTGCCGCCAACTGTAATATCGGGAATTGTTATGGACGGAATTGTAATGACTTTTATTCCTTCACATTCATCAATGTTTAAAACATCCGCATCATCCTTAAAGGCACACACCGTTCCTTTGGGAAGCCCACATTCATTGGCGGTAATGATTTCATAATCCTCGTTCTGTAGAGCTTCTCGACAGTCATCCAGCAACCAATTCCAATTAACTGCCGGAAAGACTTCATACATCTTCATTTTTGAGGCACTGATAAGTACTTTTTGCATGAACGAATTTCTGGCTATACGAGTTGAAAGTCTGCCTTTGATCTCATCCCCCCAGAAGCTTTCCATAAAAGCAGAGTAAGTTGCAGAAGCCTGGGCAACGCCTTTGTCGATTTCGCTACTGTTGCAGTGTCCAACTTTCACCTCAACAGGATGGAGAACAATACGCAGTCTGCTTCCATCGCCCAAAACCCCCACGAGCAAGATATCGTCGGATTTCGGCCCCTTGGAAGACCGCCCCGAATTTTTCCACGATAAGAGCTCGTCGTCTGGAGAAAGTCCCAAGCCGGAGGAGACGCGGAGTATTTCTTCAAGGGAAAGGGGCACCCACACTATGCCATCATGGGCGTAGTGCGCTACGGAAGCTTTTACAGCTGCCAGTGTGCTCATTCTGGACCGGGGCACATAATTGTTTTTCGCGGATGCAAGAAAACTTAGCAGCCAAGTCCCATTAAATGCATTGGCAAAGTTGACTACATCTCTAACATGGTCGCCCATATCGCCGTTCGCGACCCCCGCCAGCGCCTCGCGGATAACGCTCTCGTACTGCGCGGACTTTTTCGTAACGGTAATAGCGTCATATCCGTTTGAAGACTCTTGGTCCGTGTAGTAGATGATCAAAAGGTTTCCGGCTCCTTCCTTCTCATGGAAATACGAGGGGTCTACCTTGGGATCTATCAAGACAACCCAGTTTGAGGCGTCGTAGATACGTTCCAGCAGCTTCTCGCTTGCGGGGTTAACAGCGGCGGTCAGCACTACTCCATCTTGGAAGGGAGATGAGCTATAGGCCGCAACTTGAAGCGAGTTAAGCCTCGATACGAACCTCAAGAACTCATTATCTTTGGCGAATTTGGTGCCAAATCCGCTTTTAAACCAGCCGTTGGAATTGGTTGTTGGTTCTACTCCAATTGCGCCAGAAAGCATAATTCCGGTGTTTAGCTCTGACGACAAATTCGTGTTTTGGTTAACTTCGGAGGACCCAGCCACAAAAGCGATGTGCGAATAACTAAGCTGCTTGTCTGCTTCGCCGGAATCATGTAATGAGAAACTAAGATGCTCGAGAAGAAGAAGGACGAATTCATACTTCTGGTAGTCAGATTCCTCATTAATCAATGACTTCTCGATAAGAAAGCCTTCGAGGGCGTCTTGGTCAAAAAGGTATTCGAAAGCAGTCGATTCAACCGGGCTGCCATAGCAATCAACATGAATCCTGATTATGTTCTCGGAAGGGATTTGATTCTTGTCAAGTTGTCTAAAGAGGTACCCGACAATTCCCACGAACACCTCTTCGCACTTCCCAAGATCATGGCATGCAATCTTTAGCCTGTGATCAGAAGAGCCTTCGAACAAGAAGGCGAAGTGGCTTAGATAATCTTCGATTTTTCCAGTCACCAATCGCGCAATAAAGCTATCGGAGCCTTTTGCTTCGTCAGAGTTGAGCGGATAATAGCGTGACCATTCTGGGAGTCCTAGCGAGTCGGACGCAGCATAGCAGCATTCCTCAAAGCGTATCATCGGCAGCATTTGCGATGGGCCAAGTTTCGAAACGGCAGCCCTGAGTCTGGGATCCTCCCCTGCGTCAATTTCACCAGACTCTATAACCTTTAGTTGATAGGCGAGATTCAAGGGATGCAAGGGGGTATAGGTGACGAACTTTGTTGGAGCAGAACAGTAAATAGCGCCTATTTCAAGAAGGTCGGCATATTCCTGCGAAGAAGCGCCTTCGCGAATCGAGGAAATCGCCTCTGCGTACTTCTCAGCGCAGTCTTCTACAAGGGGCTTCAGCTGTTCTGTGCCGAAATAAGTAAGTGTCGGTAAAAGGTCATTGTGCCTTAGATATTCAATAAGACGGTTATAAGAGTCTCTGAGAGATTGGGGAAGAGAGAGGCTCCGGCATGCGTACTCGCCATTATTGCAACTCATGCTAAGCCAGCCCGATTGCACCATTTTCTTGCCAACAGCAAGAGCGTCGATCAGAGACCTGTTCTGCAGAGAGAATTCGCGTGCTCCGAGTTGGAGATGAGAGTCGTCAATAAGCCTGAAACTTTGTTTGCAGGTAATCTTTTCTCTGTAGACAGTCTCCGGAGTTAGCGAAGGGATTTTCCTGACATCCTTGCTGACAGAGAAGGGAACTGGACATCCTCCGCAGGACACGCTAAAACGCACGTTTGAAGTGTCCTCATCAAGTTTTGCGTCGTCAACGAGAATGGTCAGGCATTGGTCAATGTGGCACGAATACTGCCCCTCTGGAGCAAGATTCTCCTCAACAAAGATTTTGCCAGAAGGGTTAAACACCAACTTTTCGTCCACAACCGACAGATCAAGACAGCACTTGCTGGGCTTGTTCTTTGCTCTAACCAATGATCGGCTTAAAAGGTTGTCAAAATAACACATGTCAGTTTTTATGACAGCGATGCTGAGCGTGTATCTGTCAACTTTCGCCTGGGCGAAAGTTGACGTCTTTCCCGTTTCAAGGGGCACGGTCGTGCAAGCCCGACGCCCCGCTCCCTCCTTTTCAGTAAAACACCTGATCTGTTTGGCCTCGTCAATATGAGACTCCCTAAGTATGTCGTCGAGCCGATAACGAATTGCTACATCTTTCGCTTCATCCGGAGCAAATACTAGAAAGTGAATTCTTCTGCGCTTTGCTAAGCTATCTCCTTCCAGCCGATACGACCACTGGCTTGGGGATATTACGATGTCTGGATTACTCGGAACATCGACAGTAAATGAGCCTTCCTTCAGTTCGATGTGGCCCGTGCTCTTCTTTGACGAAATTACGGATTTGTATTCAAGGTCAGCGTACCAGGGCTCGTCATCTCTTTTTTTGTCCTTAAGGTCTTTGATTAACTTTGCGGTATAAGACCCCTCTAGTTTCTCGGCAAAATCACCGCGACTAAACGCTTGATCAATTCTTTCGAATTCGCCCGCATTGTCTTCTAGACGGCGAAGTGTCTGTTTATCCCTGAATTCGCTGCATGCGGAAATTCCATCGACAGGTTGAATTGCAGAGCCAGCCGAACGCCTGAGCGACGGCAGGGTTTTCCCAGTTAGCCGGACGGCCCCGCAAG
>NZ_JAYMFF010000032.1:0-13012 GCF_035989245.1 Adlercreutzia wanghongyangiae
CGAACTCAGCCGAACGTGTCCAGCTGAGTCTTGAGAAAAGAAGGTGGTGTACGGATGAACTTAAAATTCAACGGCCCTCATTGCCTCGAAGCACACCTGCGGAACCCTCGCAATCGCGTTGACTTTTTCGAGATAAGGGCTTACAATTGCTAGCTGAAGATTTGCTCGTAGAGCGCGAGCAACGGAATATAAAGAAAGCTCACGAGGAAGATTTTGGTCGTAGGGCGCGACCAACGAAAACAAAAGAAAGCCCACTGAGAAGAGCGCCCTCCCTGTGAGGGCGCTCTCACTATAAGGAGGGGCTGCGTGAACAGAGTACGCTTTTTGGACAAGCAAGGAAAGCCACTGCGGTATTGATTATTCAAAAGCAGTTGTTATCGAGAGCGATGAATTCATCGACACCCGCCGTACGCCCCGAATCAGGGACAACGAGTTCGATGCCTTGCGCGGCAAGGAGCACGACATCTACCGAGGTTTTCTTTCTTATATCGCTCAATACAAAAAAGCAGTACGAAGCGGGCATCCTCGATATCGCAATATGATTGCATTCTCTACGATGCAGAATTACGAGGACATTATCGGACTCTGATCTCGCGGGCATGCATCGCGCCAAACCATCCTCTAGAGATCACAAGTTAGAAGATCCAGCAGCGAAACCGTTGCCCTGCGTTTTAAGGGCTAAGGAAAGGTGTAGAAAGAGAAAATACCCCGGGGCGCTCCCTGTCGTGGCTCTCTTCTTACAATATGGATCTACGATCTATATTTATAAGAGAGCCACGACAGGGAGCGCCCTCGGGGTGGTGTTCTTACGTTCTTCATAGTGGCATCCTCCTGTTGTTGGTTTTGAACTCAGTTTTGCAATGGTGCGTTCATTCTCGAACGCATTGGGGCGAAAAAGAAACCCCGCCGAAGCGGGGTTTTCGTTAGGTTATTTACAATTAGTGGATAGATAGTGAATAAGTTTTATGCCCAGTATTCGGCTACATTCCATCCACCACATGAGGGGCAAGAGCCGCCAGTGCTGTGTCCGTGCCAGCCGCAGTCAAGGCAATCGGCAAGTGCGGTTGCACCAGCGTTCATCTCGCTGTCGTGGCTGGGCTCAGGCTCGGGAGCAGGAGCGGGCTCAGGGGCAGGTGCAGGTTCAGAAGCCGAACCGCCGCCATTGGAGCCGCTGTTGGAAGAGCCGGAGCTGGAGCTGCCGGAATTGCTGGACGAGCTGTTGCCGCCCTTATTAGACGAGCCAGAGCCGCCATTGGAAGCCGATTCGGACTTCTTCGGGGCGGTTTTGCCGGAATCCACGGAGGCCTGGGCCTTGTCGGAGGCCACGTAGCGGGTCTCGCCCGAGGCGGTCCTCACGGCGACGGTGCCCTCGGGCGCGTTCGCGTCATCGACGATCTCCCCGCCGTCGAGCGCGGCCTCGTCGAGGGCCGCCTCCTTGGCCTCGATGGCCTTGCGGGCATTCTCGCTGGCGCGAGCGGCCTGCTCTGCGGCGTAGGCAGCCTGGCGGTCGGCCTCGGCCTTCTCGCCTGCGGCCTTCACGGCATCGTTAGCAGTAGCGGTCACGAGACCGGGAGTGTCGAGGTCAGGCACATAGTTCTGGGAAGCGCAGCCGGCGGTAACGCCAGCAGCGGCCAGGGCCGCGACCATGGCCACGGCGATTACGGTGTTCTTTGCGTTCTTCATGGTTAACTCCTTCTCTCTTCCGAGTTTTAAGATGCTATAAGTGCGAGGACGAAGGCTTCCACTTCTGGGAGGACCGTTTTGGCCTCCAGTGCTGTGTTTGCAAGCACATCAAAATCCTGCGGAATGCGCATGGCCATGAAGATGCCCGGCTCGCAAGTCCATGTGAAGCCATCATTGTCGATGCTGTTGCGGATGCCACGAAATGCCAAAAGCTGCAATGGGTCGTCATTTCGTTTGACCTCTATCGTCGTTATCGGCGACATGTGCGATACATCAACGTCCCAGGGTCCATATTGATAGATGTGCTCGATGGTGTCAGGGAGCAGTGTGAAGTCCTCTTTGAGAACGAATTCCATTAGCCATCTCCTTCCTCTCACTACCCTTTGCTCCCCGCAACGTAAGCGCTGGGAACGAACCGTATCTTAGACGGACAGAACATACCGCCCGTAAGATTTACGGGCGGTATGCGTACTGCTAGAAGAGGGAATTGCGGTGCGGATTCACCTTGTCGGCGATATCGCCGGTATTCTTGGCGACTTGGCCCATGCTGCTAGCAACCTGTCCCATGTTGTTCGCGATAGAGGCCGTGTTGTTGGCCACATGGCCGCTGTTGGCGGCTGTAACCGAGTTCGCCGCCACATTGGCGAAGCCGGCAACAACCTGCAGCTTTTGCAGCCGGTTATTTTCCGCCAAACGAGCGTCGACCGTCTGCTCCAACTGGGCGGCAAGCTGCGTCTGACGAGCCGCCTCAGCCTCCATGTGGTTGCGATGCAGGTACTCCTCGTACAGATTTATCGCTTCCTTAAGAGTATCGGCCCGCTGGTTGTCCACCGCTTTCGCGAAAAACGACGCCGCGTCCACCGAAACATAGCTGGGCGGATACCAGGGCTCCACTTCGGCACGCCACGCCAGGCTCACCATCTCCATTTGCTGAGCCAGGTCATTCAGCCGCTCGACCGTATGCTGATTGTGACGAACGGCGTTGTCCATCTGACGCGCGAACTCGGCCTCCTGGGCGGCGGTGGCCGCATCAATCCGCTCGTTGTCCCTCTGAATCGATTGATTCACCGTCTTCTTAATGACAAACGCAATAACGAAAGGGCCGGCAAGCGTTACGACCATCACAATGATGCCGCCTATCAAGCGCACCGCATCGTTTCCCCACCCCGCGAACTGGAAAGCCTGGGTCAGCATCGGGTTCACGCAGACAATAATGGCCGCAAAACCGATAAGAAGGCACAAGAGAAACCTCCCCGCGCCCCTCCATTCCTTCTTTTTCTGCTGTGCTGGAGGAAGCGCGGGTATCTGATGGATGATGCCCGCTCTTAAAGCGGCGTCTTGCTGCTGCAAGCTCACGAAGTCGTTGAGTATCTGGCAGGCGTGGTGCAGATTTGCTTGCAGGTCTTCTCGGGTGGTGGGTTGGGTCATGCGGGCCTCCTTGCGTGTGGGTGCAGGTGGAAGGCCCTCAATGAGGAGAGCGTCCACCTCGATTGCCACATCGCAAAGCCTCTGCATACACAAGTAAGCTCTGAACGGAGACGCTCCCCAGCATCTCTTGCTCATGCATGCAGAGGTAAGCCCCTAGAGGGGCAGGCTATTACGATGTGGCGTTGCCGATTGTAGCGCGGAAGCCGAAGAGTGTCTAGAAATCATCCTCGCCGAACAGCGCACGGAAGCGCTCGGGGCAGCCAGCGGGCGCGAACACGTTCGTAGCCCGGTAAAACGCCAGGCTGGTGTTGAATTGCGGCTCGGTGGCGCATTCGTCGCGGAAGGCGATGAGGGCGTTGGCCACGGTGCGGGCCAACGAGGGCTCGGGCGGCAGAACCTCCAGGCTCATGTTGTTCAGCTGCGTGTCGCTGGCACCGGGGCGCTCGCGCACCAGCGGGAAGGGCAGCAGCTCCAGGTCGGGCTGATCGCTGCGGCGCACAATGCCCAGCAGGAACGACGGTCGGCCGAGGCGACGCACCTTGTCCCAAGTGGACGGGCTGCACCACACGTTCAGGGGGTGTTCGCCTTCCAACAGGTCGATGCCCAGAAGGTACAGGCCCGCGCCCGTGCGGTCATCCAGCGCCAGGGGCACCAGCACGTCGGAGTAGGCGGCGGGCTCGGCCGCGAGGGCGTGCCACAGTTGGACGATTTGGGCGTGCAGGGTGTCCTGGGCGGGTTGGGGTGCGGGGGACGCGGTCCCGGGTGCGGGCGGGCTAAAGCCCGCCCCTACGGAGGGGGTGTCGACGGGGCTTGTAGGGGCGGCCTTCAGGCCGCCCGCGGCGGTGGCGTAGTAGCGTTCTACCAAGGCCAGGGGGACGTCTTTCAGACGCGGTTTAGGGGCGGCGGTTACGATCGCAGACGCCTCATCCTTTTCCGCTTGGCGGGCGCGGCGGTCGGCTTCGGCAACGGGGTAGCCCGCATCGTACAGCCAGGCTTCGGCCTCGGCTCCCACCAGGCAGGCGATAAGGCGCTCGTACTGCTCGCCTTCCAGGCAGAACGACGGCCAGGCGGGCGTGCGCTGCTTGGCGTAGTCGGCCTCGGCCAGGTCGCGGCGCGTCTGGCGCTCCTGCGTACTGCCCAGGGCCGCCTCTCCCGCAGCGGCGTCCAGGGCGCATTCCATAATGCGCTCGCACAGGTTGCCGCGCCGGCGCGCGGCCGTGCCGTCGGGAGTGCGGGCCAGGGCCTCCTCGGCCAGGCGACACAGATCGTTCGGGGCCAGGAGCGGCTGCGGCCGCAAGTGGCCGTGAAACACCAGCCATCGCTGGGCCTCCAACGCCTCGCCAGCGGCCATCAGCTGCTTCAGGCGCACGCGAAACGCCTGGCCATGTTCTTCATACTTGTAATCGCCCAACTGCGAGCCCAGCGGGTCGGCGCGGTGGGCGCGGTAGTCGTCGCGCAGGAATTCCAGCACGCGCTCGCGCAAGCTGGCCATGCTACTCCCCTCCCCCGGCCAGGCGGGCGCGCACCCGCCCCAGCAGATGCACCGCCTCGTCGGCCGTGGCCTTGCGCGCCAGCAGACTTCTGCCCTGCTGCACCAGCACCGTTTCCGCGGCACGTTCCACCCGGTCGGCGAAATCGGCGGGGCAGCCCGGCCCTTCGAAGAGCTCCTCGCGGAAGGCCCGGTAGTTCTCGCACAGCTCTTCCGCCTCGGTGAAACCGGCGCGCCATGCGTCCAAACGCTCGCGGATGCGCTGGTGCCGAAGCGCGTCTTCCTGAGCGGCGGCCTGTTGGGCCTCCGCTTCCCAGGGCTGCATGCGAGCGGCCCGGTCGACCAGCTCGTCCCAGTGCGCCTGCACCGCCGCGCGGTTGCGCTCGGCCACCTCGGCGTCCACCGCGCCGGCGGCCACGGCCGCATCCAGCTCGGCAGGAGATACGGGGAACAGCTGCGCCGTGCGCGCCTCGTCGGAGAACAGCTCGGGGTCCAGCGCCGCCGCCCAGGCGCGCAGGTGGTCGGGAATGATCTCCGACACCGGAGCCTCCGTCAGCGCCCCGTACACGTCGTCCATCATGGAAAAGAAGTCGTCGGGGCGGGGCACGCCCTCAGCCAGATAGTCGGTGCCGTCGTACAGTTCTTCCAGAAGCAGCAGCCGCTCGCGGCCCCGATGGCGCTGCACCGAGCGGCCCAGGGCCACGATGTCGTCCATGGCGCCCGCGTACCACGGCGTGGCGCCCGCCAGGGGCACCGCGCAGGCGAAAAACGACGCCACCAGCGCGTCGTGCTCGCCGGGCGGGGCCGGGGGCACGGCATCCAGGGCGCTTCCCCGGTAATGGCTGAACTGACCGGCGTCCTTCAGTGCGTCGATGGCCCCGTTCAGGGCATCGGCCTGCACCAGCTGCTGCACCAGAGCGCGGCGACCCGCCGGCGCGGGCGGGGCCAACTGGCTTAAGGGCGTTCCGCGGCCGGTGAGCAGCGCTTCCACCTCGTCCATGCGCTCGCGCAGCTTCTGCTTGCGGCGCACGACCAGGGCCAGCTGCTCGACGGTGAGGTGGGAGTTGCGGGCCATGAGGGCACCTTTCGATCAGGCCCCGCGAGAGGGGCGCTTCCTTAGTTGGCTTGTATTGTAGCGCCCCACCCCCTTCCCCACAGCTAGAACACCTCCACCTGCCAGTCGCCGACGGCCGCCTCGGGCAGCTGCGCATAGGCGGGGTGGTCTTCCAGCCGGTAGCGCGGCAGCAGACGGCCGCCCGTGCCGTCCTCGTACAGGAAGGCGGCTCCCACCGGCATCTTCAGGATGCGGTCGGGCAGGCAGTTCGACAGCGCGGCGATGTAGTTCGCCGTGGTCAGGTCGTGGCCGCCCAGGTACAGGATGTGGGCGCAGTTGTTCACGATGGTGCGCGCCCGCGCCGTGCCGTACAGGGCCTCCAGCTGCGTGAGGCTCTGCAGCACGATGCTCACCGCGATGCCGCGCGAGCGGATGACCGACGTGATGTTGTCGAAGTCGGGAATGACGGCGCTGGCGGCGAAGTCGTCCAGATACAGGCGCACCGGCATCGGCAGGCGGCTGTTTGGGCACAACTCGTCGGCATAGCGGCACAGCTCGTTCATGGCCTGGGCGTACAGCAGGTTCACCAGCTTGTCCATGGACCGGTCGGTGTCGCTCACGGTGAGGAACAGCGCGCAGCGACCGGTGGCCAGGCGCCTGAAGTCGATGCGCTGATCGCTGCAGTACAGATGGTCCAGGGCGGAGAAGGCCAAGGGGCTGAGATGCTGGGCCGCGACGCCCACGATGCTGGCGAGCATTTTTTCGGCCATCGCGCAGCTTAAGGTGGTGGAGAACTTGCGCACGAACAAACTCTCGGGGTTTTCCGCCTTCACCTGCTTCAGGGCCTCGTCCATCTGCTTGCTGTCGGCGCTGATCACGCGGTTGAACACATTGCCCAGGTTGTGCTGGTACTTGGGCATCCATTCCACGGCGTAGGCAATCATGGCCTCCACCAGCGTGCAGGCCGCGTAATCCCAGAACGGGTCGTTTTCTTTTTCCACCGGGCACAGCGTGTGGGCGATGCGCAGCACGTCCTGCTCGTGCAGCTGGCCGGTGTACGCGTCGGTGCGCACGAAGTCGAGCGGGTTGTAGCCCACGGTGCTGTTCGCCACGTTGGCGAAGTCGATGGACATCACCTCGTAGCCGGCCGCGCTCAGCGCCGGGCCCACCTCGCGCAGCAGATTGCCCTTGGTGTCGGTGATGATGAAGCTCTCGGGGGCGTTCTGCTCGGGCGGCAGCGCGTTCTGCAGCAGGTTGGGCTTGATGTAGCTGCGAGTTTTGCCGGCGCCGGTGGGCCCGATGATGAGGTCGTTGTTGTTGAGGCCGGTCTTGCGGGTGTCGTTGGACACGCACGCGCCCTCGCCCAGGATGCGGAAGGACTCGTCGGCCCACGACTCGGAGCCGTCGGGGCGCCGGGGGTGCTGAAGGGGCGGGAAGCCCACTGAGGCCAGAAGCGCCTCCAACTCGGCCAGGTTGCTGCCCCCATAGGCGACATCGTCGCAATCGGCGGCGTCGTTGCACCAGGAAATGCCCTCGAAGCCAAGTCCGTCGTCTTCGTCGCCATCCCAGGGATGAGCATCGGGATCGTCGTCGTAGAGCGTGACTTCGCTTGCCCAGCTTATGGTCTTCTCGGCGGCGCTGGCATCGCCGCAATCGGTGCCGCTGTCGACATCGGCCAAGAGGTTGATGCCATCGTCGGGGTTGCTCGTGAAGTCGGTCATGGTTTCCTCCTTTGAACGGGTGGGGCTACAGAGCGGTGATCACGCGGTCGGCCAGGCCGAAGGCCACGGCCTCGTCGGCCTCGTAGTAGGTGTCGTGGGCCGTCACTTCCAGCACTTCTTCCAGGGTCTTGCCGGTGTGCTCGGCAATCACGCGGCCCGTGATGTCGCGGATGCGCATGAGGTTGTCGCTGAGGGCCTTCAGCTCCAGGGCGCTGCCGCCCGGCTGGGCCAAGGTAAGGGGATCGTGGATCATCACCTGGGAATGGGGCAGCATGTCACGCTGATTGCCGGCAACGAACAGCAGCGCCCCCATGCTGGCGGCCAGCCCCAGGCACACCGTGCGGATGGGACAGCTGACGGCCTTCATCACGTCGTACACCGCCAGGCCGCTTTGCACCGCGCCGCCAGGGCTGTTGATGTACAGCGTGATTTCCGCATCGGGGTCCTCCCGCTGCAGGTAGCGCAGCTGCAGGCACAGCGCGTCGGCGGCTTTATCGTCGATGGGGCCGACGCATTGGATCTCGCGCTGGCGCAGCATCTCGTCCTCGATGCGGTACGAGCTGATGCCGCTGCTGGTCTCGCGCAGAATAAGAGGGGTAACTGCCATGGATGCTCCTGTCTTCCCGGCGGGCCGCGCCCGCACTGTTCGTTGCAGGGAGCATTATGGGATGGGGGAAATTAGGCATCGTAAGATTTACGGGCGGGTGCGGGCGGGCTGAAGCCCGCCCCTACAGGGGGGCGGCAAAATTCGTGGGGGTTGGGGGCAGATCCGTAGGGGCGGCCTTTAGGTCGCCCTGAAGACGTAGGAAGATGCATGGCGAAGACCCGCCACTTGGGAGTGCCGATGAGGCCACTCCCTACCGCGCGGGACAAAAAGGAAAGGAGCCCCGAGAGGCTCCTTCCTGTCGCATCTGTCGCTGCCAGGCCTGCTTGGCGCGGGCTCGGCTGTACTTCGCCGAGCCGTGGGCGCCATGGCCACAGGCGAATCCGTTGTAGCGCGGCTTTCCCGCCAGCGTCGCCTCCTCGGACGACTGACGCCACACTACCTCGCCCTTCGGCTTCGGCACGTGCACCGGCACCGTCTTCTTGCGCTTCTTCGACATATCCTCTCACCTCCTTCGCACACAACTTTCAACGATCCCATCCTACACGCAAAATGCCACCTCCCGTCAACGAACCACCCTGTTTTTGCACAAGATCTCGAGTTATTAGCGTCTCAGAGTGCCTTTTTGCCCCCCATTTGCATGTTTTACGTTAATTTCTCTTAAAAGCGTCTCGCACAGAGGCTCATAAATCGCGATCTCGTGCATATTCCGCCGGTTGGCTGACCGCAACCATGCAAAAAGCGGCCGCCCCGAGGGACGGCCGCTTTCGAAATGCGAAGTTTCCGCTGCTGAATTAGAACTTGCGGAACTTGTCGGCCGGGGTGAAGCAGATGGGGCACTTCTCGAAGTCGTCGCCCTTGTGGATGTAGCCGCAGACGGGGCACAGGTAGTAGGCCTCGTCGGTGGGAGCGTCGATGTTGTTGTAGGCGTCCATGTACAGCTCGGCGTGCACGGCCTCGGCGAGCTTGGCGCGGGTGAACACCATCTCGGCCTTCTTGTTGCCCTCCTCCTGGGCGACCTTGATGAAGCTCGGGTACATGTCGGAGGTCTCGTAGATCTCGCCCAGGGCGCCGGCAATGAGGTTCAGGTCGGTGGCGATGCCCTCGGCCTCGGGGGCGGCGGGACGCTCGTAGCCCGGCTCGATCTCGCAGATCACGCCGGCCTCCAGGCCGATGTGGATCTGCTCGGCGGCGCTGGTGGCCTCGAACAGGCGAGCGATCTGGTCGAAGCCCTGCTCCTTGGCGGCCACAGCGCAGGCGGCGTACTTGGCCGACGCGCCGGTCTCGCCGCAGACGGCGGCCTTCAGGTTATCGAGGGTGGTGCCCACCTCGGTGATGGACTCGGGGACCACGTTGAAGTTGCTGGAGTTCTCAGCGGTGGGGATAACGTCACGCAGATTCATGGAATCGCTCCTTCTAACTCGTCTTCTTGCTCGGCAGTCGAATTGTTTGCCGCAAGACAGTATAGTGCGCGCAACACCCGAAAGGCGACGGAACCGCAGGGGCTTCACAAACCCCTTATTTCGCCTCGCCCAGGCTGCGCGCACGTCCTTACGGCGGCCATTCGCCTGGGGCCATTATGGGCCAGCGTCCCTGGTTTTTCCCTGCATCCGGCCCCATCCGTTGCGGTTTCGTAGCATACTGGGCGAGAACATTCGGAACCTTCAGGGAAAGGGGCTTTTCGTGGAACGCGACGTGGCCTGGAAGAACTACGACGAGGCGGCGCTGGACGAGCTTGAGACGCTGGCGGCCGACTACATCGACTTCATCTCCGAGAACAAGACCGAGCGCGAGTGCGCCACCGCCGCCATCGCCGCGGCCGAGGACGCCGGCTACGACTCGCTGGCCGACCTCATCGCCGCCGGCACGCCCGTGGGACCGGGCGCCAAGGTGTGGGCCTGCGCCCAGGGCAAGGCGGTCATCCTCGTGCACGTGGGAGCCGCGCCGTTGTCGGAGGGCATGAACATCTTGGGGGCTCACATCGACTCGCCGCGGCTCGACATCAAGCAAAACCCGCTGTACGAGGCGAACGACTTCGCGCTTTTGGACACCCACTACTACGGCGGCATCAAGAACTACCAGTGGACGGCGCTGCCCTTGTCCCTGCACGGTGTGGTGGCGACCACCGACGGCACCGTGGTGGAGGTGAACGTCGGCGACGATGCGGGCGACCCCGTGTTCTGCGTGACCGACCTGCTGCCGCATTTGGGCGCCCAGCAAATGGACAAGAAGGGCTCGAAGGTGGTGGAAGGCGAGGATTTGGACCTGCTCGTAGGCAACCGGCCGCTCGTGAGCACCGCCGACTCCCCCAACTCCAAGGAAGTCGAAGATGACAAGGCCCCCAAGGACCCGGTGAAGGCCCACGTGCTGGCCCTTCTGGCCGACAAGTACGGCATCACCGAGGAGGACTTCCTCTCCGCCGAGCTGGAAGCGGTGCCGGCCGGCCGCGCCCGAGACCTGGGACTGGACCGCTCCATGGTCATCGGTTACGGCCAGGACGACCGCGTGTGCGCCTACACGTCGCTGGCGGCCCAGCTGGCCTTGGGCGACGACATCCCGGCCCGCACCGCCGTGTGCGTGCTGGTGGACAAGGAGGAGATCGGCAGCGTGGGCGCCTCGGGGATGGCCTCTATGTTCTTCGAGAACACCATCGCCGAGATCATGGCGCTCGCTGGCGAGGAGGGGGCCCTCGCACTGCGCCGGGCGCTCACCCGCTCGCGCATGCTGTCCTCGGACGTGTCCGCCGGCTTCGATCCGGCCTACGCGAGCGTCTTCGAGGCAAAGAACTCCGCCTATCTGGGCCGCGGCCTCGTGTTCAACAAGTACACCGGCGCCCGCGGCAAGAGCGGCTCCAACGACGCCTCGGCCGAGTACGTGGCCCAGCTGCGCCGCATCATGGACGACGCGCACGTCAGCTTCCAAACCGCCGAGCTGGGGCGCGTGGACGCGGGCGGCGGCGGAACCATCGCCTACATCCCGGCCAAGTACGGCATGGACGTCATCGACTCGGGCGTGCCGGTGCTTTCCATGCACTCCCCCTGGGAGGTCACCAGCAAGGCCGACATCTACGAGGCCCGCCGCGGCTACGAGGCCTTTCTGCGCGCGTAAGAACGCCGGGCGTACTTGCGAGTCGATTCTCGCTCGACAGTCGGAGGGAAAGCAGACGGCTCTTCTCCGTAGGGGCGAACCTCAGTCCGTCCTCCCAAGCGCGAACAGGACGTGTAGCATAATTGCGGGGCGGCTGAAGTCGCCCCCTGCGGGATCGGTCCGCACGCCAGAAATTCTACGAGCTCAGCCCCATATCGCTGAGCGCAATCAGAGTGCAGCCCGATTGTGCTGCCGCTTCGCGGCATTGGTCGGTGAATCCGCTTTTCGAGAAGAGGAAGAGGCGCACTTCCCTACCATCCGCGATCAGCCCAGCTCGGTGCTCCAGCGTTCGGAGAACATCGACATCCGAGAGCTTGTTTTGCCACTTGCATTCCCCGCAGATCATAGAGCCGTCGTCGCACAGCGCGACAATGTCGAGCTCGGCTCGCTCTTTCCTCTCATTGTCCGTTCCCCACCAGCGCCCGATGTCGTTTATCAAGGGGATGCCCGCCTCACCCATCGAGCTCACGAGCCACTGTCGACAGACGTCTTCGAAAACCGGCCCAAGATACGTCGAGAGGTGGTCGTCCGCGATAAGCCTGGCCACTTCCTCGGAACGCCCCGCCTGCAACGGCGTGAGATAACGGGGCACGAAGCGGTACCAGAAACGGAACAGGTTATCGGAAAGCACATAACGCATTTTCTTCCGATTAGCGTCAACAACGGGCTGCTCTTGACAGACAACACCGAGCTCCATCAGCCCTTTGAGGTAGGCTGTTATCGTAGCTTTATCGATCCCCGCTACGCTAGAGATATCCGAGAGCCGCCCCTCCCCGCTGGCGATGGCGCGAATGATGGCATTGTAGCGCGCCGGCTCCCGCACTTCCTGTTGAAGGAAGGAGTCCGGCTCGCCGTAAAGGAAGCTGTCGGGCCTCAAGACATTGTGCGCGAGATTCTCTTGCAAACTCAAAGATCTGTCGAATTGCTCGAGGTACAAGGGAATGCCGCCGGCAATTCCGTACCAGGAGACGATTTCCTCGAGTCCGACGCCTTCAAGCAGCCGCGATGCCTGAACAATATCGAAGGGCATGACCTTGATCTGCGCCGTTCGCCTCCCGTAGAGAGGGCTCTTATAGCCCATGACCTGGTGCTCCATAAAGCTCATGGACGAGCCGCACAGGATGAGGAACAGCCTGCTTTCCTCATGCTCCCCGTCGATACAGTGCTGGAGCAAGGAAGAGGCGGCCCGATAGCTTTGCGCCAAATAGGGATACTCGTCAATAACGAAGATGAGGCGCTGTTTACGCGCAAGCTCGAAAATGTACGCGAAGGCGCGATCGAAGCTCTCGAAAACGGGCGCCGGCCTGTCGGACTCCCGCAGCGCGCCGCCGGACTCGAAGCGAGCGATGGCCTCGCTGAGCGCTATCAAGTTCTCCCGCTCAGTCGATTCACGCGCGGAGAAGAAGATTGCCGGCTTTCCTTCGACGAAATGAGCAATGAGCGACGTCTTGCCCACGCGACGACGACCGTAAATGACCGGCATCTGGAATTTGTCCGTCGCATAGAGCCTCTCAAGAGTTGCCATCTCGCGTTCTCGTCCAACAAAGGGCATGGAAATCTCCTTCTCAATTTTGTTGTATCGTAATTATACTAAGTTCATTACAACAAATTCAAGAAACATCTCACAATGAGAACGGTCCACGAAAAGCGGCCCTTGACGGACACGAAGCGCGACAGAAGAGCCGGCAAAATGGAGGACCCCCGGATAATTCCGAGGGTCCTCTGCATGTAAGAAGAGCGAGGGAGCATCGCGAAGCGCGCGCTATCACTCCTTAGGCAGTGATGACGGTGCCCGTCTCGCCGCGCAGGCCAGCGGCCGCGCACTCGAGCGAGGTGATGAGCGCCTTGCCCTCCGGGAAGGCCTCCACGTACTCGATGCAGGCCTC
>NZ_JAYMFF010000033.1:0-543 GCF_035989245.1 Adlercreutzia wanghongyangiae
GATGCATTCCTTTCTTGAGTGCGCCTTAACCGCACTCGCGACGATGAGGAATAGTAATGATCGACAAAGCCTATGGCTTAATAGTCATGCTTTATCGATGAGGTCAATATATCACCGTTTTTGTTCACCTGCAAGAAAAATTTTCCCTGTTTGGAAGATATTTTTATCCTTGAAGTTTTCCCAGGTCAATACATAGAAAGAGACGCACTCTCCTATCGCGGAAAGCGCGTCTCTTTTGTTTTATAGAAGGTCATGTCTGACCCTATGGTGCATGTGCTAAAGAATAAGCCTCTCGCACATGCAAGCAGCCTCAACTAGGCAGTGATGACGGTGCCCGTCTCGCCGCGCAGGCCGGCGGCCGCGCACTCGAGCGAGGTGATGAGCGCCTTGCCCTCCGGGAAGGCCTCCACGTACTCGATGCAGGCCTCCACCTTCGGCAGCATGGAGCCGGGGGCGAACTGGCCCTCCTTGATGTACTCCTCGGCCTGGGCCACGTCCATCTCGGAGATGGCCTCCTGCTCGGGCGTGTTGAAGTTGACGCAC
>NZ_JAYMFF010000034.1:0-613 GCF_035989245.1 Adlercreutzia wanghongyangiae
CCACCTTCGGCAGCATGGAGCCGGGGGCGAACTGGCCCTCCTTGATGTACTCCTCGGCCTGGGCCACGTCCATCTCGGAGATGGCCTCCTGCTCGGGCGTGTTGAAGTTGACGCACACCTTCTCCACGGCGGTGAGGATCACGAGCATGTCGGCGCCGAGCTCGGCGGCCATCAGCGCGCTGGAGCGGTCCTTGTCGATGACCGCGGGGGTGCCCACGTAGCCGCCCTCGGTCTCGAACACCGGCACCCCGCCGCCGCCGGTGGACACGACGATGTAGCCGTCCTCCACCAGGTCGCGCACGGCGTCGAACTCGACGATGCGCTTGGGGATGGGGCTCGCGACCACCTGGCGCCAGCCGCGGCCGGCGTCCTCCTTCACGGTGATGCCCATGGCCTCGGCCTTGGCCTTGGCGGTCTCCTCGTCCATGAAGGCGCCCACGGGCTTGGTGGGGTTCTGGAACGCGGGGTCGGCCTCGTCCACCACGGTCTGGGTCACGATGCAGGCCGTGGAGCGCTGGATGCCGCGCTCCTTCAGCTGGTTCAGGATGGCCTGGGACAGCTGGTAGCCGATGTAGCCCTGGCTCATGGCGCCGGCCTCGGGGAAGGGCATGTC
>NZ_JAYMFF010000035.1:0-5257 GCF_035989245.1 Adlercreutzia wanghongyangiae
CAAAAAGCGCCCCCTGCGAGCGGAACGACCTGTCCTCCCGCGGCCTGGCGCCGCAGTACTATCGGCGATGCGGGGCTTAACTTCCGAGTTCGGAATGGGATCGGGTGATCCCCCGCTCCATGGTTCCGCTCGCGGGAGGCGCTCCCGCGGGCTCCTGTATGGGGCCCTCCAGAGGGGGCGCTTCCCGCGCCACCCTGGCGGCTGCATGCGCGCGGCACCGACCATCAGATCGCCAACGTGTGTGCGAAGATGTGCAAAGAAGAGCTCGGGCTATTAGTAGCGCTCGCCTGAGCAGGTCGCCCTGCTTGCAGCTGCGCCCTATCGACCAGTTAGTCTAACTGGGCCCTTACCGGAGAGGGAGCTCATCTCGGAGGCGGCTTCCCACTTAGATGCCTTCAGCGGTTATCCGTGCCGGACGTAGCTAGGCGGCGGTGCCGTTGGTCGACAACCGCGTCACCAGAGGTCCGTCCACCCCGGTCCTCTCGTACTAGGGGCAGATCTCCTCAACTCCCTTGCGCCCGCGGAGGATAGGGACCGAACTGTCTCACGACGTTCTGAACCCAGCTCGCGTACCGCTTTAAACGGCGAACAGCCGTACCCTTGGGACCGACTTCAGCCCCAGGATGCGATGAGCCGACATCGAGGTGCCAAACCTTGCCGTCGATGTGGACTCTTGGGCAAGATCAGCCTGTTATCCCCGGAGTACCTTTTATCCGTTGAGCGACGGCCATTCCACTCTGAGCCGCCGGATCACTAGAACCGACTTTCGTCCCTGCTCGACCTGTCCGTCTCGCAGTCAAGCCCGCTTGCACTCTTGCGCTCTGCGGACGGTTGCCGACCGTCCTGAGCGGACCTTGTGCGCGCCTCCGTTACGTTTTGGGAGGCGACCGCCCCAGTCAAACTACCCGCCTGGCACGGTCCGCGCGCCGGATCACGGCCGCGCGTTAGGCAGCCGGCACGACGAGGGCAGTATTCCAAGGTCGCCTCCACGGGGGCTTGCGCCCCCGCTTCGCGGGCTCCTGCCTATCCTCTACACGCCGTACCAGATGCCAATGCCAAGCTGCAGTAAAGGTTCACGGGGTCTTTCCGTCCTTCCGCGGGTAGTTCGCATCTTCACGAACAGTACAATTTCACCGGGTCCACGGTTGAGACAGCGCCCAAATCGTTACGCCATTCGTGCAGGTCGGAACTTACCCGACAAGGAATTTCGCTACCTTAGGACCGTTATAGTTACGGCCGCCGTTTACCGGGGCTTGGCTTCAGTGCTTCGCCTTGCGGCTGACACATCCGCGTAACCTTCCGGCACCGGGCAGGCGTCAGACCCTATACGTCGTGTTGCCACTTTGCAGAGTCCTGTGTTTTTGATAAACAGTCGCTTGGGCCGTTTCGCTGCGGCCGCCGCCAGCTCCTGCCGCGAGGGCTATCACCAGCAGCGGCGCCCCTTCTCCCGAAGTTACGGGGCCAGTATGCCGAGTTCCTTAACCGTGGTTCTCCCGATCGCCTCGGTATGTTCTACCCGCCCACCTGTGTCGGTTTTGGTACGGGCGCCGACGGCACTCCCTAGAGGTTTTTCTCGGAAGCATGGGCTCACCGGCTTCGCTCAGTCGCTTCGTCTCGCGTCTCAGGCTCCGTGCAGGGCTGATTTCCATGCCCTGCGCCCTACGCGCTTTCACGGGGACGTCCAGAACCCCGCCCGGCTACCCTTCTCCGTCGCCCCATCGGTGGTGCCGCGCCGTCGGCGGTGCGGGAATCTCTGCCCGCTGCGCATCGGCTACGCCTGTCGGCCTCGCCTTAGCTCCCGACTGACCCTGGGGGGATTAGCCTCGCCCAGGAACCCTTAGGCTCACGGCGCCAGGGTTTCTCGCCCTGGTCTCGTTACTCATGCCAGCATTCTCACCTCCGTGCGCTCCACGGAAGGTCGCCCTTCCGCTTCCCCGCAGCACGGAGAGCTCCCCTACCACTGAAAAATCAGTCCGCCGCTTCGGTGCATCGCTTAGCCCCGTGAATTGTCGGCGCATGTCCACTCGACCAGTGAGCTGTTACGCACTCTTTAAATGCATGGCTGCTTCTAAGCCAACATCCTGGTTGTCTGGGCAGACGCACATCCTTTGCCACTCAGCGATGACTTGGGGACCTTAGCGGGCGGTCTGGGCTGTTTCCCTCTCGAGCGCGCAGCTTAGCCCACGCCCTCTGACTCCCGGCCTCTGGACCCGCGGCATTCGGAGTTCGGTTCCCGTCGGTAGGCGGTGAAGCCCCCTCAGGGATCCGGTGGCTCTACCACCGCGGGTTAACGGCCGAGGCTAGCCCTAAAGCTATTTCGGGGAGAACGAGATATCTCCGGGTTTGATTGGCCTTTCACCCCTATCCACAGGTCATCCCCTCCGTTTTCAACCGAAGTGGGTTCGGCCCTCCACGGGGTCTTACCCCCGCTTCAGCCTGCCCATGGATAGCTCACCCGGCTTCGCGTCTGCAGCGTGCGACTCACTCGCCATCTTAAAGGCTCGCTTTCGCTGCGGCTCGTTTCCTAACTTAACCTCGCCGCACACCGCAACTCGCTGGCTCATTCTACAAAAGGCACGCCGTCACAATGCAAGATTGCTCCGACTGCTTGTGGGCGCACGGTTTCAGGTACTGTTTCACTCCCCTCTCGGGGTGCTTTTCACCTTTCCCTCACGGTACTGGTTCGCTATCGGTCACAGGAGAGTGTTCAGCCTTGGAGGGTGGTCCCCCCGGCTTCGGACCGGGTTTCACGTGCCCGGCCCTACTCGGGATACACTGCAGTGGTCCGCATGGTTTCGCGTACGGGGCTCTCACCCGCTGCGGCCGGCCCTTCCATGCCGTTCCGCTACCATGTGGATTTGTAACCACTCCACGGAGGGCAGCTCCGTGACGAGTGTCCCGCAACCCCCGGGCGGCAACGCCTGCCGCTTACACGCGCCCGGGTTTGGGCTGGTGCGCTTTCGCTCGCCGCTACTCGCGCAATCTCGGTTGATTTCTCTTCCTCGGGGTACTTAGATGTTTCAGTTCCCCCGGTTGCCTTCGCCCGCCCTATTTGATTCAGGCGGGGATAGCAGGGCATGACCCCTGCTGGGTTCCCCCATTCGGAGACCTGCGGATCAAGGTGTGTTTGCCACTCCCCGCAGATTATCGCAGCTTGCCGCGTCCTTCGTCGACTTCCTGTGCCAAGGCATCCGCCGTGCGCCCTTGGTATCTTCCTACCATCTTTAGGTCGCTTCTGGGAGGGGCCGGGTAGCGGCCCCTCCACGGTTTCGTCCGTTGGATATATATGAGAATAAATCCGTCGTACAACATACGTTCGCGATCGTGATGAATCGTCTTGTCCATGATGCGAACACCCATCGAACCTGTAGCATTTGCTTAAGGAATTGATGTTGGTGTTGATCATGTCAGTGACTATCAATGTCACGCGCTATGCAACTGTCAAGGTGCGCGGGGGCGCGGAGCCCTCGCAGCCGGATGCTGAGTGATGGAAGACGGTCTAGGCTCTCCCTAGAAAGGAGGTGATCCAGCCGCACCTTCCGGTACGGCTACCTTGTTACGACTTCACCCCCCTTACCCTCCACACCTTCGACGCCTCCGCCCCGTGAGGGTTCGGCCGGCGGCTTCGGGTGCAGACGACTCGGGTGGTGTGACGGGCGGTGTGTACAAGGCCCGGGAACGTATTCACCGCGGCATGCTGATCCGCGATTACTAGCAACTCCGACTTCACGCAGGCGGGTTGCAGCCTGCGATCCGAACTGGGACCGGCTTTCCGGGATCCGCTCCCCCTCGCGGGGTGGCAACCCTCTGTACCGGCCATTGTAGCACGTGTGCAGCCCAGGGCATAAGGGGCATGATGACTTGACGTCGTCCCCACCTTCCTCCGGCTTGACGCCGGCAGTCCCCCGCGAGTCCCCAACTGAATGCTGGCAACACGGGGCAGGGGTTGCGCTCGTTGCGGGACTTAACCCAACATCTCACGACACGAGCTGACGACAGCCATGCACCACCTGCGCGAGCTCCTCTCGGCCACCGCGTCTCCGCGGCTTCACTCGCATGTCAAGCCCTGGTAAGGTTCTTCGCGTTGCTTCGAATTAAGCCACATGCTCCGCTGCTTGTGCGGGCCCCCGTCAATTCCTTTGAGTTTTAGCCTTGCGGCCGTACTCCCCAGGCGGGATACTTAATGCGTTGGCTGCGGCACGGAGGGAGGATCCCCCCACACCTAGTATCCATCGTTTACGGCTGGGACTACCAGGGTATCTAATCCTGTTCGCTCCCCCAGCTTTCGCGCCTCAGCGTCAGTGACGGCCCAGAGAGCTGCCTTCGCCATCGGTGTTCTTCCCGATATCTGCGCATTCCACCGCTACACCGGGAATTCCGCTCTCCTCTACCGCACTCGAGCCGCCCAGTCCGGAACCCGGCCCGAGGTTGAGCCCCGGGATTAGAGGTTCCGCTTAGGCGGCCGCCTACGCGCGCTTTACGCCCAATGAATCCGGATAACGCTCGCCCCCTACGTATTACCGCGGCTGCTGGCACGTAGTTAGCCGGAGCTTCTTCTGCAGGTACCGTCGATGTCTTCCCTGCTGAAAGCGGTTTACAACCCGAGGGCCTTCGTCCCGCACGCGGCGTTGCTGCGTCAGGGTTTCCCCCATTGCGCAAAATTCCCCACTGCTGCCTCCCGTAGGAGTCTGGGCCGTATCTCAGTCCCAATGTGGCCGGTCGACCTCTCAGTCCGGCTACCCATCGTCGGCTAGGTGGGCCTCTACCCCGCCTACTACCTAATGGGCCGCGACCCCATCCCGCGCCGTCGGGGCTTTCCCGCCCCTCCCATGCGGGAGGGGCGGAGTATCCGGTATTAGCCGCCGTTTCCAGCGGTTGTCCCGGAGCGCGGGGCAGGTTGGTCACGTGTTACTCACCCGTTCGCCACTCTATACACGGCCGGAGCCGTCTTAATCGTTCGACTTGCATGTGTTAAGCACGCCGCCAGCGTTCATCCTGAGCCAGGATCAAACTCTCCGTTCAAAGTGCGGCCCCTCGGGGCCGCGACAGATCGTGTGAGTTTCGATTCTGCTTAAAACTCTCCGCGGGGCTCGCGCCCCGACGGGGATAAATGGTAAAGCTTATCGCTTCGAATGTCCGTCTGACTCCCGGGGTCTCCCCCGGGGTTCCATCCTCAGTATCCGGTTGTCAAGGTTCCGCGGGCCTCTTGCCCGCCGCCGCCCTTCGCGAGCGGCGCAAGGAAATACTTTACTCGGTT
>NZ_JAYMFF010000036.1:0-4111 GCF_035989245.1 Adlercreutzia wanghongyangiae
AGTTGTCGCAGCGGCCGACGATGACGCGCTTCAGCGGGTCCCAGTCGTTCCAAGAGCTGACGATCTTTGCCATAAATATGCTCCTATCTCTCTTGTAGGAAAATCGCCCCAAACGGGGCGATTCATTTATACCATTTATTGCAGTTGCACAAAAGCCTTTTACCGACTTTTTTTCTCAGTTTCTCGAAAAAAGCTGTGACACTGCGTCAACACCTGCTAAGGCCTTAACTTGAATGAACGGCCACGGCCAGCAGGCCGCGCACCACCTCGCGCACGTCGTAGCCCTCGGAGATGGCCTTCACCGCTCCCCCGTCCACCAGAGCGCCCACCACAGAAGGCTCCAGCGCCACGCTGGCATGCACGAGAATGCGGTTCACGGCGGCGTCAAGCGCCGCACGGCCCTTGCGGTAGGCCTCGGTCACCACGGGAGCCTCGGACGCCGCGATGAGCTGGGCGTAGTGGGCGGCCATGGACACCGAGTCGTCGGGCAGACAGGCCTCCACCAACAAATCGATGATACGCTCGCGGCACTCCTCGCGGGTGAGCGTTTCCGCCGTCTGCGCTACTTTCTCGGCGCGGGCGATCCACAGCTCGATGTTGTAGCAGCCGGCCTCGTAGAGAAGATCGGTCACCGATTCGAAGTAGTAACCCACCGAAGACGAGGCCGCGCCCGCCCATTCGGCCACCTTGCGGTACGTAACCGCCTCAGGCCCGCGCTCGCGCAGCAGAGCCGCAGCAGCCAGCACCAACGAGGTGCGCGTGATTTGGGCTTTCAGGGACTTCGGCTTTGCCAGAGGCTTAGTCATAACAGTCTCGTTTCTAAATTGATTACTTGCCGCGACTTTACCAGAATTTGACTTCGCACGTAACCCCTGATAGAGCTTATTTTTTGCAAAAACCTGAAGTTGCGTCGAAGCCCGGCGAACTTGTGCACTCGCATAACGAAAAGGACGGCTGGACGCCCCTCCCCGGTCGCCCAGCCGTCCTTGGCGCCGCGTCTCGCGCAGCACTGCGTCCGGAGCCTTCCGCCTCCACCAAAGCCCGCGCCGAAAAGCGCGTTCTCGGCGGCGCGGCTCCTATTTGATGTCGGTCAGCTTCTTCTTCGAGTTGTCGTGGGTCAGGCACATGGCCACCAGCGCGATCACGGAAATAGCCACCATGTACCACGCGGGGGCAATGGGATTGCCCGTGGCCTGAATCAGCGCGATGGAGATGAACGACGCCGAGCCGCCGAAGATGGCGTTGGCGAAGTTGAACGACAGCGCGAAGCCCGAGTAGCGCACCTCGGTGGGGAACGTCTCGGACAGATAGCTGGACAGCGTGCCGTCGTTCACCGTCAAAAGCAGGCACATGAACAGCTCGGCCACCAGAATGATCCAGAAGTTCTCGGTGTTCATCATATAGAACGCGGGGACCGTGAACACGATGAAGCCCGCCGAGGCGATGATGAGCATCTTCTTGCGCCCGAACCGGTCGGACACCCGGCCCGAAAGGAAGATGAACGCCACGTAGGCCACCAGGCAAATAGTGGTGATCAGCGACGAGGCGCCGGCGTCGTAGCCCACGGTGTCCTGCAGGTAGTTCGGCAGGTAGGTAAGCACGGCGTAGAAGCCCACGGCGTTCAACATGCAGGCACCGAACGAAATGATCAGCGGACGCAGGTGCTTGGTCAGCAGCAGCTTGATGGGCTTGTCGTCGGACTCGCCCTTGGCCTCCAGCTTCTCCTGCATCTCCTGGTACACCGGCGAATCGGACACGCGGGTACGAATATAGTGGGTGATGATGCCCAAAGGACCGGCCAGCAAGAACGGAATGCGCCAGCCCCACTCGGTCACGAAGGCCGAGTCGTGGCCAAAGTTCACGAACATGAGCGTTGCCAGCGTAGAGCCCACCAGCAGGCCCACGGCCGTGGAGGCGGGCACGAGCGAGCAATACAGCCCGCGATGGTTGGCCGGAGCATACTCGGCCAGGAAGGTGGCGGCGCCGGCGTACTCGCCCGAAGCCGAGAACGACTGCACCATGCGCAGGCACAGCAGCAGGATAGGCGCCAGGATGCCGATGGCCTCGTAAGTGGGAAGCAGGCCGATCACGAAGGTGGCGGCGCTCATCAGCAAAATGGAGGTGGCAAGCGCCCATTTGCGACCCTTCTTGTCGCCCATGTGCCCCCAGAAGAACGCGCCGACCGGACGCATGAGGAACGAGAGGGCGAACACGCCGAAGGTTTCCAGCAGAGCCACCGTCGGATCTCCCGGAGGCATCAACACGAGGGCGATAACCGTTGCGAAGTAGGAATATGACGCATAGTCGAACCACTCGATGAAGTTGCCGAGGAACGAGGACACGGCCACGCGACGCAAGGTCGCATGCTCCTCTTCGGCGGTGGAGACGCTTGCCACCATAGTGTCGCTAGATGCCATGGAAATCACCTAAGTCCTTTCCAAACCCCTTTTTGCTTTGCGTGGTCCTCATAGGAACCACCCCCTTTCAAACAGAGAGGTCCGCACCTCTGTTCTCACAGATATGCGGACCTCCATTTCCTTGTGCCTGCCTGCACCTCTCCACGCGGAGCTTCTTAGTGCCAGCCAGCACTTGTACACATTTTGAAAAGCCGTGAGAGCTTTACCACGCTTCTTCGGCGACCCTGAGGCCACCCCCGTGAGCGCTACGGCAGATCCTGGGTCTCCACCTCGGCCTTGGCCTCGGCCTCGACGCTCTCCAGCGTCTTCTGGTCGACCTCGCCCTTGCCCTTGCGAGCCAGCATGGCCTTCACCGTGGGGAAGGCGCCGCCACCGCAGATGAGGATGACGCCCAGCCAGCTGTTAATGGTCATCGGCTCGGCGAAGATCACGATGCCGATGAAGATGGCCACGGGCACCTCCCAGTAGGCGATGGTGCCGTAGTCCATAGCCGGCAGATTACGGCCGGCCACGAGCAGGGTGCCCAGGGCGATGGGGCCGCAGATGATCCACAGCAGCACCGCACCGATCCAGTTGAAGGTGGTGAAGTGCACGGACAGGGCCCAGTTCTCCATGCCGGGCTGGCTGCCCAGGGAGTTCAGGATGATGGTGATGATACCGGCGCCCAGCACGGCGAAGATGAAGTTCCATACGCCGCGGGCGGTGGTGTCGGCGTCCTTACGGTAGCCATTGAAGAACATCGACAGGCCGTAGAACAGACCCGACAGCAGGCCGAAGGCGTCGCCCACGCCCTTCTGCGGGAACTCGGGCGTGGAGGTCTCGAGGTTGAAGTCGAGGCCGAAGGCGTTGCCGCCCACGCCGAAGCCGAGCAGGCCCTCGCCGAACAGCATACCGACGAACACCACGCAGAGGCAAATCCACTGCAGACCGCTCATGGGCTCCTTGCGGAAGATACGAGCGCACAACACGCAGATCACGGGACCCGTGTAGATGAACATAACGGCATTGGCAACGGTGGTCAGCAGCGTGGACGTCACGTAGCAGGCCAGCGACATGCCGATCATCAGGCCGCCGAGCGCGATGGCGGGGGTGAGCTTCAGGTTCTTGAACGTCTGCACCTTGCCGGTAGCGAACATCAAGATAACGAAGAAGAGCACGCCCATGCCCATGCGACCGCAGGCCATGAGAGCGCCGATGGAGTCACCAGCAGCCAGGCCCTCGGTTCCGTCAAACATATTGACGCGCGTGGCCCAACGCGAAAACAGCGGTACCAAGCCCATGCCCGTCGCAGAAATGAGCATGAAGATGAGACCCTTGGCATAGTTCATCTGGAAGCCGCTGCCCTCGCCTTGAGAAGCGATTTTGTCCTGTGCCATGTTCCCTCCTTTTCCTATTCTCTGAGAATCTGAAGTGATTTTCCGGAGGCCTTGCGCCCCGGATGCGACATCCGCGGGGATATCGCAGATACAGCAAAAGGGGAACAGGTCGCGCACTTTGCGTTGAAACCTGTTCCCCTTTCTTCTTAGCTTTCCGTCAGGCCGCAGCCCTTATGCGTCTCTGACGGAATTTGGGTGCCCTCAGGCTGCTTTGGGCAGTTGAGAGCAAGCGGTAAACGTCGTGCTTACTTCCACATCTCGGGGCGCACGAGGGTGGGATCCTCGACGCGGTTCGGGAAGTAGTCCAGGCACTCGCCC
>NZ_JAYMFF010000037.1:0-3628 GCF_035989245.1 Adlercreutzia wanghongyangiae
TCGTTAGGGGCGCCGTCGTTAGAGATACCATCGTTAGAGATGCCGTCGTAGGGGCGGGCTTCAGCCCGCCCGCGGCGGGTCGCCGTGAATGGACAGCCCCTCGGCCTCCCGATCTACCAGCAACAGCAGCTCCGCCTGGGAATGCACGCCCAGCTTGGCGTAGAGATTGCGCATGTGGGTCTTCACCGTAGACTGGCTGACCACCAGCTTCTCGGCGATATAGGGCGCTCGGTAGTTCTGGGCCAGCAGCACGAACACCTCCCGCTCGCGCGGCGTCAGCTGGAACCGATCGGACAGCGCCTCGCACAAGTCGGCGGTATCAGCCACCGCCGCCCCCGGGGCCTCGTCGTGACGAGAGCGCGCCTCCCCCTCGCGCGCCACCATCAGCAACACCAGCACCCCGGTGCCGATGAACGACGCCACCACGATGACCACGCACAGCCCCGCATAGGCCGAGGCCGGCAGCACATCCTGAAGGCCGATGAACACGGCCCGCGCCCCGATCATAAACGCGAACACCCCGTAGGCGGGCGCCGACGACACCGCGCCTTCTCGGCGCGGTGGGAACAGGAAAGGCGCCATCATCACATAGAACAGCACCACCTTGTAAGTTGAGTCCACGATCATGAAATGCAGGGGCCATAAGTCGCTGACCAGCTGGGCGGTGTACAGCGACAAAAACGATACGGGCACTACGACCAGATCGAAGGCCAGCACGAAGCCGCGGTTCCAGGCGAAGCGGATGATGAGGGCGATGGCGCCGGCGCCCAGCAAAATGCCGCAGCCGATGGCCGCTTGCATGGCCAGGCCGCCGCTGGCCTGCTGCAGGGGCATCCAAGCCTGCAGCGTAGACGTCGTGGTAGCCCGGGACAGCAGGGGCAAGCACAGCAGGCCCACAGCAGCCACTAAATCGGAACGCGTGCGGCACGAGAACGTCGGCAGGGGCGCGCAAGGCGCCGGGGGCACCTCTTCGACGCGTGTCGGCTGGAAGGCCACGAAAGCCGCACTTCCGCCCACAGCGATGGCGACCAGCACCGGCGAGGCCGCCACCGAGGGCACCGCGGCCAAAGCCAGCGTAGCGGCGCCGGAAATCGCACACGCCCCGCCGATCACCACCGCCGCGCGTCGGGCACCCAGCGGCAGCAGTCGCTCGCTCCACAGCACCACGAGAAGCCCCGTGGTCATACGGTACACCACGCGAACAGCCAGCATAGCGGACGACGAGAACGCGCTGCCCTCCAGCACGAGCCACGCCGAGGCCACGGCCAGAACAGCCACCGTCGCCCGCACGGCCACCGACGCGCCCAGAGGACGCGACCGCCCCCGCAGCGCCCACAGGCCCAACGCGGCAATCAGAGCCGCCTCGGCCCCGTAGGGCAGCGGCGCGAACATGGAAAAGCTGACCACATGGGCCACGGGCATGCGCTGAATTTCCAGCACCATGAGCGCACAGGCAACGCCGACCATGGCCAAAGGCATTCCCTGCGCATTGCGAGCGCGCGAGCGAATTGATGACATCGGTAAAGTTCCTCCCGCCCCGTTATATCAGAAAAACGGTATGAGTGTGACTGTTTTCCCCTACTTCATACCGTTTGTGGTAGGCGCTCCCCCGCGGCGGAGGGTAGGTTGGGAAAGGCGCGCACGACCCACCGGCGTTCTCCGCCAATATTGGGACGCTGCGCGTCTCACGACCATGTAATGAAAGGAGAGGGAGTCGTGGAACTGAATCGTCGAGACTTTCTGAAAGGTGCGCTGGCTGTGGGTGCCGTCAGCGCCGCCGGTGCCGGCCTGGCAGGCTGCGCGCCGAGCAAGGACAATCCGCAGACCGCCGAAACGGGCGGCATCGAGTACCCCGCGGGCCTGCAAGAGAGCGACTTCAAGGAGTCGCCGGTGGAGCTGGCCCCCATCACCGACTTCGCCGACGAGAAAACCTACGACGTGGTAGTCGTGGGCGCCGGCACCGGTGGTGTACCCGCCGCGCTTTCCGCCCTGGAAGAAGGCGCGACCGTCGCCGTGCTGCAGAAGGAGAGCAAGCCCATTTCCCAAGGCGGCACCTGCTCCGGCGTGCTGCTGGACGAGAGCGACGAGCAGGGCGTGATGAACTACATCCAGGGCTTTTTGGAGGACTGCGGCTGGCGCGCCGACCGCAAGCTGGCCGAGACCTACGCCAAATATTCCGGCGAGGCCATCCGCTGGACCCAGGTGCGCACCGCCGAGGCCGGCTTCCCGCCCTACACCGTGCGCCCCACGGCCGTGGCCGAGTACGAGGACGGCTCGAAGTGCGCCCGTCGCTCCATCATGTTCGGCCCCAAGCCCTACAACAACGGCACCATGATCGAGCACCTGTCCGACCTGGCCGCCGAGCGCGGCGTGGAGTTCTTCTTCTCCACCCCCGGCGTGCAGCTTATCACCGATGAGTCCGGCGCCGTGACCGGCGTGATCGGCAAGGGTCCCGACGGGTACATCAAGTTCAACGCCACCAAGGGCGTGGTGGTGTCCACCGGCGACTATCAGAACAACCAGAGCCTGGTGGAGCGCTACTGCCCCGACGTAAAGGACTTCGACCGCAAGCAGAGCGGCAAGACCGGCGACGGCATCCTGATGGCCATGGCCATCGGCGGCGGCTTCGTGCCCGTGGGCCATTCCCACATGATGCACGACTTCGACTCGGGCCCCATGTTCGACGAGCCTTTCCTCACGGTGAACGAGAACGGCGAGCGCTTCATGAACGAGGACTGCGTGTTCGAGGAGATCAACTGCGTGCTGCGCAACCAGCCCAAGCCCGGTTGGTACTCGCAGATCTTCGATAACAACTACGTGGCTCAGGTTACCGAGTGGGGCGGCAAGGCCACCGAGCCGGAGAACATGCAGAAGTACATGCCCGACGTGGAGATGGACCGCTCCCCCGAAAGCGGCAACGCCGTCATTGAGGGCCTGATCGACACCTACTGCTGCGACACCCTGGATGAGCTGGCCGGCAAGCTGGGCATCCCGGCCGACGCGCTGAAGGCCTCGGTGGAGCGCTACAACCAGATGTGCGACGCGGGCTTCGACGCCGATTTCGGCAAGGAGGTCAAGTACCTGAAGAAGGTGGAGCAGCCGCCGTTCTGGGGCATCCACAAGCACGTGCGCGTGTCCGCCCTGTGCGCCGGCGCGACGGTAAACGAGAACTACCAGGCCACCCGCACCGACGGCACGGTCATCCCGAACCTGTGGATCACCGGTTTCGGTGCCGGCCAGCTGTGCGGCGCGCCCGACTGGTCCATGTACCAGGCCGGCATGTCGGCGGGCCACTGCATCATGTCGGGCCGCATCTGCGGCATCCAGGCGGCCACGGGCGGCAAGCTGGAGGCCTCCACACCTATTACCGAGGCCGACGTGGTGGCCATTTCCGCCTAACATCTCGGGTCGTCCTTTGCAGAAAAGGCCGGGGGCCGACTCCCCGCAGGATGCCAGGCCCCGGCCCGTAAAAATCTATCCTCCCCCTTGCGCCCCGCACCCCTCCCTGCGGGGCGCTCTCTTCCAAAGCAAAGACCCGCGTGCGAAAAACTGCCCCGATTTCCCGATTTCCACCTTTTTGGGCTTGCTTCGAGGTGAAAAACGGGAAATCGGGGCAGTTTCGGGGGCA
>NZ_JAYMFF010000038.1:0-3400 GCF_035989245.1 Adlercreutzia wanghongyangiae
GTTGGCGACCGCGGTGGTGAAACTCTGTACCCAGAGCACCGAGCAGAAACGCACGCTTGCTCGTAAAGAAGGCCCGGATGCCGATACATCCGAGCCTCTGAGCAAAAACGGCACTGCCCGATAACCACACCGGGCCTCCGCTGGCGCCCATTCTAGCACACGGGCTATCCCGCCTTCAAGGCTATTTCATCAGCTTGCGAATGAGCTGTTCGTAGGCCGCCACCGCCGCCTGCAGATCGCCTCGATGATTCTCCCAGTACTCATCAAGAGCCTGGCGCATCACCTCGGCGCGGGTCACTTTCATCACCTGGGCCAGCAGATCGGCATGTTCGCGCTGCTCGGCCGTCATGGGCACTAGCACCTGGGCCGTCATGCGGTTAGATCCTTCCGGCGCAACCACCTCCGGTGCCGGCTCCGCCTTCTTGCGCGGCTTACGCGAACGCGCCGCCTTCGGCTTCGCCGGCGCAGCGGGCTCGCTCGGCGTTACAGCAGGGGACGCCTCATCGCTAGGCACCTCGGGCGCAACCGCGTCCCCCGTTTCCACGCGAGCCGCCTCCCCTACCGGCACCCCCAGCAGCTCCTCTTCGGCACGGGCGAGCACTGCCGGGGCATCATCGGTGAAGAAATCGGGCACTGTCGCCGCCATGGTCACATCCGACGCCGCACTGCGCACTTGGCGCGCAGCCCTCTTGCCCTTAGCGGGCGCAGCGGGCTCATCGGCGTCGGCCGAAGTCGCAACCGCCCGCTCGGGTACGTTCGGCTCCCCCTTCGCCCCCTTCGCCGCGCCCTTCGCGTCTTGGGCGCCGAAGTCCGAATCCTTCTCGTCGGACAGCACGGGTGCCGCCTCCTGGGCGGCCCCGATGAACGCGGCGGCGGCCCGGGCGGCGTCCATCTGCGCGCGCAGGTTCTTCTTAGCCATTGATGTCCTCCATCAGCTCGTCGATGAAGAAGCGGTAGTCGTAGGCCACCTTGGCCGAGGGTGCGTACTCGAAGATGGACTGCTTCACCGCCTGGGCCTCCTTGATGGCGGTGGCCTCGCGAATCCAAGCGCGGAACACCTTGGTGTCCAGCTCGGCAGCCATGGCCTCGGCATCCTCGTGGATGATGCGCGACATGGACGTACGCGGGTTGTAACGCGTCAGCAGAATACCGCCGATGCGCAGGTCGGGGTTGGTGTACTCGCGAATGGCCTCGATGGTGGCAGCCAGATCGGTCACGCCATCCAGCGAATAGGTGTCGGCCTGGGCCGGAATGACCACCCAGTTGGCCGCCGTCAGCGCGTTCACCGTCAGCGTGCCCAGCGCCGGCGGCGTGTCCAAAATAGCGAAGTCGTAGTCGTCGGCCACGGTGGACAGCGCCTTGCGCAGACGATAGTCCTTCCCCACGCTGGACATGAGGTCGTCGGCCTTGCCGTTCAGGCGGCTCGCGGGCACCACGGAGTAACCGTCGATAGCCTGCGCGGCATCGGCCAAAGTGGCATCGCCTGTCAGTACGTCCAGCGACGAGGGCACGCCTGCGGTAGCAGCCTTCAGCGTCGTGGACAGGTTCATCTGCGGATCCAGGTCGATATACAGCACTCGCGCCCCGTCTTGGGCCAGCTTCGCGCCGATAGCCAGGTTGGTGGTCGTCTTCGCCACGCCGCCCTTTTGCGACGCCGCCGCCAGAGTAATCATGGGCATCCTCGTTTCCTCGCATGACGCCGCGCCCCTCCCCGGGCGCGGCCTTCCCTTATCACTGCGGGAAACTATAACATATAATGTTGTTAGGAATATAGGGTGTAATGGATAAACGATGCATTCCGAATCGGGAAGCCCAGGTGCGAAAGCCCCTGGGAGCGCGGCTCCGCCTTCAGCCGTCGAGCTAGTGCTCCGGTTTCCACACGCCTTTCTCGGTGACGATCGCGGCGATAAGCGCGGCTGGGGTCACGTCGAAAGCGGGGTTGAACACCTCAACGCCCTCGATAGGGCTGGGGAGCACCTCGGTCGCGCTGCGCTGCTCGATGGGAATGTCGGTACCGGTGGCGCACGACCCGTCGCGCGTGCTCTCGGGCGCGGCCACGAAGAACGGAACGCCGAAGTGGCGGGCCAGCACCGCCACGCCCAGGGTGCCTATCTTGTTGGCGGCATCGCCGTTGGCCGCGATGCGGTCGGCGCCCACCACCACCGCGTCGATGCGACCTTGCGCCATGAGGCTTGCGGCCATGTTGTCGCAGATGAGCGTTACGGGCACGCCGGCACGGGCCAGCTCCCATGCCGTCAGGCGCGCCCCTTGGCCCACGGGTCTCGTCTCGTCGGCGTACACGCGAGCCACCAGGCCCTCCTCCGCGGCGGCGTACACCACGCCAAGCGCCGTGCCGTAGAAGGCCGTGGCAAGGCTTCCGGCATTGCAGTGGGTAAGGATGTTCAGCGATGCGCCCTTTGCCTGGGCCAGCGGGCGCAGCAACGCCGCGCCGTTGGCTCCGATAGCGCGGTTGGCCGCCTCGTCTTCCGCAATCAGAGCCTCTGTAAGCTTGTAGAGCGCCTCGGCAGCCTGTTGAGGCGTGTCACCCGCTTTCAGCGCCTCTAAGGCCGTCTCAAGGGCTCTGCCAACCGCCCACGACAGGTTCACGGCCGTGGGACGGGCCTCGGCCACCTGCCGCGCGACATGCCGCAGCCGTGCCGCGAAGAGCGCCGGCGAGGATGAGGCGGCGGACGACGCTTCATCGCCGGGAGCCACCTGATGCGCCGCGTCGTCGCGCGTGCCCGCAGACGATGGGAGCTCGTCGTACTTTTCCGCGGTCACTTGGGTCGCACCACCATGTTCTTCCGCAGATACGGGCGTATTGCGACCTTCTGCGGCCGGTCGCGATGCGTCGCAATTTCCTGCCGGTGCCAGGGAACGACCGGCTGCCAGTTCGAAGGCCGCGAGCATAACAGCCGCCGCGCCTGCCACTCCGATGGCCGGCGCCCCGCGCACGGCCAACGTCTTCACCGCATCCACCACCTGCCGCCAATCGTCAGTGGATATCCATGCGAGTTCCCCAGGCAACCGCCGCTGATCGATCATCACCACCCGCGGCGCAGCCAGCAAATTCGCAGAGGCCGAACCTCCACATGATGGGGCCGCCAGCCCGCCCACAGGAGCCTCCCGCTCGGCCGGCGCCGTATCCGCACATGCCTCTCGCCCGTGTTCCGCCAGCGTCTCCCCCGCCACCCGCTCTACGTAAATCGTCCGCGGAAGATTCTCCAGATGCAGCGACATAGAAATTCCTTTTCCCAGTTCAGATATGCTATCGGTAAAGTCAAGACTTACATTACTATTTGTAATACGTTACTTTGTTCTCGTCAACGGTGTAAGACCCGTGTGCTGGCAGTGCCTTCTGCATCTATTGGCTCGTCCAACAAGGCAGGAGGTGATGGCC
>NZ_JAYMFF010000039.1:0-2621 GCF_035989245.1 Adlercreutzia wanghongyangiae
CGGGCCGCATGGCCGCCGAGGCGGCGTGCGAGGCCCTGGACGCCGGCGACGTGAGCGCGGCGGGCCTGGCGGGCTACAGGCGCCGCATGGAGGACTCCTTCGTCATCAGGGACCTGGCCACCTTCAGCAAGTGGCCGCACGTGATGGAGGGCTGGGACTCCATGTTCAACGACTACCCCGCCATGGCGGCCGAGGTGATGAACGCCATGTTCTGCGTGGACGGCGAGCCGCAGCAGCCGCTGCGCCGCCGCATCATGCCCATCGTGAGGAAGCGCGGCCTCATCAAGACCGCCCGCGAAGTGAGGAAGGCGGTGAGCGCCCTATGAGCCGGATCGCCCCCGTCACCGTGAACGTCGACGAGCTGATCGCGGTGAACAAGTACGAGGTGGACGAGGGGAACGCGCACATCGAGCTTGCGGACGAACCCGACATGGAGGAGTTCAAGAAGCTGGTGCGCGTGTGCCCGGCGGCCCTGTACAAGATCGCCGACGACGGCACCGCCAGCTTCGACTACGCCGGCTGCCTGGAGTGCGCCACCTGCCACATCACCTGCGAGGGCACCACCGTGAGGAAGTGGGAGATGCTGGGCCCCACCATGGGCGTGGAGGACCGCTTCGGATAGGGGGGCGCGCCCGCTTCCCCCGGCCGTCCGCGCGGGACCTCGCGCGGGGCCTTTCGGGCGGGCTCTCCGTAGGGGGCGGCTTCAGCCGCCCCTGTTTTGTCGCGCGCTCCGTCTCGCCTGCGGGCGGGCTCTCCGTAGGGGGCGGCTTCAGCCGCTCCTTCTGCTGGGAGTGTTGCCCGCAACTGAGGGCGGGCTGAAGCCCACCCCTACGGGATGTGGAAGGCCAGAAGCCCGTCCCTGCGGCTCAGTAACGCTCAGGCACTCTTTCTTGTGTTAAACCTTACCTTCCGAGTACACATTTCCCCTTGTTGACGTGGTGCTTTCGATGGAAACAGAAGTGCCGCATCAAAGCTACGAAGGGGTTTTGCGCCCGCGATTCGCGCTGTTTCCCCGTCATCATTGACATACAGGCTCAACGGATGCGTGATGCCGCGGTGCGGGCATCGGACATCGCCGGCACAGGCTGGCCGCTCTCGGGTGCGTTGCTTCTGGTGTATCGGTGACGTTCTGGGGAAGAGTGATGACCATGAAAATGAGCCAAATAGGGTGGGTGGCCCTCTCGGGGTTGTTTGCCGTCAGTCTCGCCGGGTGCGCGGCTGCGACCGTGCAGGCGCCGGCGGGGTCGGAGCAAGTGGTGGAGCAGGCCGAAAACGAGGGCCCGGCGGCCGAGCAGGCTACCGTGGACGAGCAGGTGGATGCCGCTACGGCCGAGCAGGAGGCGGCCGCGCCCGCCGAGCTGCAGATCGTCGATTCCGGCTGGTTCGTGGCCGATAACGGCATGGTCGACTTCGCGGTGGAAGTGCAGAACCCGAATCACGCCGTTGAATCCATCGATCCCGTTATCGAGGTCGTGGGCAAAGACGATGCCGGTAACGTGATCTTCGATGAGAGCATTCAAACGCCTGGTGTGCTGCCCGATTCCACTTATTACTATTCTTACGTGGCCGGCGCGACGGCGAACGGAGCGGGCAGTGCCGAGGAAGCGGTGAAGCCGGCGACGGTGGAGTTCTCCATTTCCACGCCGGAAGGGTCGTGGCAGGCCACTGACGAGAAGCTGTCGGATGTGTATACCGTGCAGGACAACGGCGTGGCGGACAGCGACTTCGGCGCGAAGGAGTTCACGGGCACGGTGACGGCCTCGGAGGCTCTGGACGGCGCTACCCAGTCGCGGGTTGATGTGGTGCTGCTGGACGGCAACGGCAAGATCGAGGGCGGCTACTTCAAGATTGTCGACACGCAGCCGGGGCAGGCCGCGAATTACGACATCTTCGCCATCGACGCACTCGATTACGCCAGCTATGCCGTGTACGCCAGTCCCTGGGCCGAGGATGCGGCCGAGTAAGCGCTGAACGACAGAGTCAACTTCCGTAGGGGGGGGCGACTTCGGTCGCCCCTGTTTTTGTCGCGCGTTTGCTCCGCCTGAGAGGGCGGGCTAAATCAGCCCCTACGGTGGTGAGCTTTGCCGTGTGCTCTGCTCCGCCTGAGAGGGCCGGCTTGAGTCTGCCCATACGTCAGTGAGGCTTGTCCTATTTGGGAACGGATTAAAAGGGATTAGGTAGATGACGGCGCAAAAATAAACCGAGTCTTGCCTTTTCGTTTTCGCTGGGTTCGCTAGAGTGGACGCCAAGGGCGGCTCATTGTGCCAAGCCGTCCTTGGCATTTCAGTTGTAATTTGCTAAACAAGAAAGTGAGACAACCATGCCCTATCAGAAAGGACCCGGCAAGACCGTCGTCATCGCCCTGGGCGGCAACGCCCTCGGCAACACCCCCGCCGAGCAGCTCGAGCTGGTGCAGAACACCGCCAAGCACATCGTCGACATGATCGAGGAGGGCACCAACGTCGTCGTCTCCCACGGCAACGGCCCCCAGGTCGGTATGATCAACAACGCGTTCGCCTACGCGGCCGCCAACGACGACAAGACCCCGGACATGCCCTTCCCCGAGGCCGGCGCCATGAGCCAGGGCTACATCGGCTACCAGCTGTCCCAGGCCATCCTGA
>NZ_JAYMFF010000040.1:0-1995 GCF_035989245.1 Adlercreutzia wanghongyangiae
CCTTGAAGAGCAACGCCAAATCGGCTCCCTCTTCGCCAAGCTCGACTCGCTCATCACCCTTCATCAGCGTGAGTTTCATTTTTTTGGTTGACTTCAATGCTGTAGTTTATATACTATATGTATCAGATTTTGATACAAGCAAGGTAGTTTCTATGTCCCGAACCATTCCCGAGAGCCTTTCCCCTATATTGGAAGACCTGGAGCTTGATCGCCCTCAGCTGGTCTCGCTAGCTGCTCTGCGGGCGATGTGCGAGCACCATCGCATCGGCACAGACCCGCGCGTCGTCGCCTCTCGGCTCAAGCAAAAGGGATGGCTGGTCGCCACGCCCCAACGCGGAGTATGGGAGTTCGCTCCGGCCGAACTCGCCGGTTCCTACTCAAGTGCCGACCCTCTTCTCGCGCTAAAGGCCTTCAGCATCGCTCATCCAGAATGCAAAAACGCGCTCCGCGGCCAGTCCGCTGCCTGGGCATTGGGGCTCGCGGACCGTGCACCCTCGACGATAAGCGTGGCGTTCGAGGAGCGACCAAAGGTGAAGATGCCTCCCGATCTGGCGCCCGTCACCTTCGCGCCTCAAACACCCGTTAGGTCCGCAAAAGGCGTTAGCGCTCTCGGCCCCGCCAGCATCGTGGTTCAAATGGCGGAACGGCCGAGCTCGGTGCGCTCTTGGCAAAGCGCCGTCGAATGGCTTCCCGACGTCGCCTTCGAGATTGACGGAGGCGAGCTCCTCAAGGAGCTCGAAGGCAGACCGAACTCTGTTGCCCAGCGAACAGGCTACCTTTTGCAGGGGATGCGTCCCGATCTCGCCGCAGCTGTGGCCGACACCCATGCGGCTCAAGTAGTCGCCAAGATGGGAACGTCCGAGGTTCCGATTCGCTATGATCAGAGATGGATGGTATCGGACGCCCTCCTTCCCTTCGGTCCCAGAGAACTGGAGGCCGTAAAGTGACCTACGACATCTCGCTTCAGCCAGGACACATCGCCCGTCATACCCCGCGGGGCGCGGGTTCCCAGGGCCGCGAGGCCGCTGTCATCGACATCGCGCAGGATCTCTTGCTCCGCCACCTGTCCGACGAGGGCCTCCTCGATTCGTTCGCCATAAAAGGCGGAACGGCGCTCCGGAAGCTCTATGCCGGCAACGAGGGGCGTTTCTCACTCGACCTCGACTTCGCCGTGGCTGACATCACGAAGGATCGTGACGAGGCAGCACTGGAATTCTCCCTGGCCGTCGACGGGCTCGAAATAGGGCCCTTTCAATACGGCATAACGGAGCGGCGTGGTAAGCCGTCCGTGACGTTGAGCGGCCGTTTCGTGACCGAATCGACACTTCAAACAAAGCTCGATTTCTCTGCGGCCCCTTGGCTTGCCCCTGTTGCGGGCAGCTGGGTGCCCATGCCCGCTCATGCCCAATACGGGGGACCACTGCCGTCTATCAAGACCGTGAGACTCGAGGAGAATCTTGCAGAGAAGATCGCCAGGCTCAACCGAGTGACCACCGCTCGAGATATGTACGATCTCGCATGGATCGCGGGTAACGGCGCTCTCTGGCGAAAGATTGACCAGCCGCTCGTCAGGCACCTCAGCGTTCTGAAGATGTGGGTCGACGCGAACGGATTGCATGCAGGAGCAACCTGCTGGCCGCCGGCTCACGCCGGATTGCCCTTCGATCCGGGCCGCTGGCTGCGAAAGCGGAGCGCCGAGGAGTTCGATATCGAGGACATAGGAGCACTCGCCGTCCCGACTCCAAAACCGGAGGAGCTGTCGGAACGCGTTCGCGGGAGCTTCGCCTTCCTGCAAGAACTCGACGACGAAGAGCGCATCATCGCTCATGCCAGCGGCAAAGACCGTGCGCTGGCTATCCGCCTCCTTGAGAATCTCCCCGGCGGTCGTCTTTCGGGAATCGGCCTGTACTAAGCAACGAGAAAACTTGGGAACAGCGTAAGCTGGGGGATGTGGGGCATGCCCAATCTGGCGTCGGCTTTCCAGATGCGGAACAG
>NZ_JAYMFF010000041.1:0-1621 GCF_035989245.1 Adlercreutzia wanghongyangiae
CGTTGAATTTTAAGTTCATCCGTACACCACCTTCTTTTCTCAAGACTCAGCTGGACACGTTCGGCTGAGTTCGGTAACAACCTTCCCAGGAGCGGCGCCGAGGCGGCGCCGCGCGAGCGGAAGGAGATTCCGATGTCCGGGAAGAGAAGGCAGAGAAGGTACAGGAGGCTCGATCGCGCCGAGAGGGCCGCGATCGAGCGCGGGCTGGACAAGAACCGGTCGGCGCGGGAGATGGCGCGCGACCTGGGGCGCTCCCAGTCCAGCGTCGCCGACGAGGTCAGGCGCAACCGCACGGTGTCCCGCGGCCCGGCCAAGGGCGAGCGGGTCGAGTCGGTGCCCGAGGGCGCCTGCGCCAGGCTCAAGGGGTGGCCCCACGTGTGCAACGGCTGCAACAAGCGCCGCTACCACTGCGGGCGCCCGTTCCGCTGCGAGTACTCCGCGGCCCGCGCCCAGGGCCTCGCCGACGGGACGCTGTCCGATTCCAGGCGCGGCGTCGACCGCTCCGAGGGGGAGTTCGAGCGGATAGCCGCCGCCATCAGGGCCGACCTGGCCCGCGGGCTGTCGCCCGCCCAGATATCGGCCGGGCGCTCCCGCGAGTTCAGGGCCGCCCCCTCCACCATCTACCGCTGGATCGACAGGGGCTACGCCGGCATGTCCAACATGGAGCTGAGGCGCAAGGTGGGCTACAAGGAGAGGAGGAAGGGCGCGCCCCGGCCCACCTCCCACGGCCCCGAGCGCTCCTTCGCCGCCTTCTCGGCGCTGCCGGAGGCCGCGCGGGAGGCCGCCTGCGAGATGGACACGGTGATCGGCAGGTCCTCGGACCGGCAGTGCGTGCTCACGCTCTACCTGCGCTGCTGCCGCGCCCAGGTGCTGCTGCTTCTGCCCGAGAGGTCGTCGAGCGCGGTGGCCGCCGCGCTCGACATGCTGGAGACGGCCGTGGGCGGGGCCGCCTTCCAGCGCATGCTCGGGCTGGTCCTCACCGACAACGGGGCGGAGTTCTCCGACTGGGAGTCGCTGGAGAGGTCGTGCCTGCCGGGTGCGGGCGCCCGCTGCAGAGTGTACTACTGCGACGTGAGGCAGTCCCAGCAGAAGGGCGGCTGCGAGCGCAACCACGTGGAGCTCAGGAAGCTCCTGCCCAAGGGCCGCGGCATATCGTTCGACGACCTGGAGCCGGCCGACATGGCGGCGGCGATGTCGCAGCTCAACTCCGAGCCCAGGCCCTCGATGGCGTTCATGGCGCCGGCGCGGGCGCTGCTGGCGGCCTACGGCGACGACGGCGCCGCGCTCATGGACGCGCTCGGCATGGAGGAGGTTCCCTACGGGGAGCTGCTGATGGGCGTCGAGGCGATCGACCGCGCCAGGCGCGAGAGGGGGTCTGAGCCGCTGGCCTAGCCAGGCCGACAACCGAACAGCCCCCTCCGAAGGCCCGTCCGGCTGAGTCCGAGAGCGCCCCCGCGCGGGCCGGCGGAGCCGTGCGCCAAAACCCAGCCGTACGGAGAGAGGAGGCGGCGCCGGCAGCCGTCGACCCCGAAAAAGGGCGGCCGGCCCCTTGCGGGGCCGTCCGGCTAACTGGGAAAACCCTGCCGTCGCTCAGGCGTTCGGCTGGCTCTGCAATTCAACC
>NZ_JAYMFF010000042.1:0-1146 GCF_035989245.1 Adlercreutzia wanghongyangiae
ATGGCAAAGATCGTCAGCTCTTGGAACGACTGGGACCCGCTGAAGCGCGTCATCGTCGGCCGCTGCGACAACTCCGTCATCCCGCCGGAGGAGCCCGCCACCTCCGAGAAGGTGCCCGTTGACTCCGAGATGCGCGGCATGTGGGGCCTGCGCCCGCTGGAGACCGTCGAGCGCGGCAACGAGTGCCTCGAGAACCTCGTGAAGATCCTCGAGGACCGCGGCGTCGTCGTCGACCGCCCGACCCCGCTGCAGTGGAACCAGGCCATCGGCACGCCCGACTTCCGCAACGACTCCATGATGACCTGCATGCCGCCCCGCGACATCCTGCTGACCGTCGGCAACGAGATCATGGCCGCCGCCAACTCCTTCCGCTGCCGCTACTTCGAGTACCTGGCCTACTGGCCCCTCATGGAGATGTACTTCGAGCAGGACCCCGACTTCAAGTGGACCCAGGCCCCCCGCCCGCGCCTGACCGACCGCTCCTACAAGCACAACTACTACGACGAGAAGATCTCGCTGGAGGAGCGCCTCGAGCGCACCGCCGCGAAGGACTTCGTGACCACCGAGGTGGAGCCCATGTGGGACGCCGCCGACGTGATGCGCATGGGCAAGGACCTGTTCATCCAGCACGGCCTGACCACCAACCGCGCCGCCATGGACTGGTTCCAGCGCTACTACCCCGAGTTCCGCGTGCACGCCGTGAACTTCCCGGGCGACCCCTACCCGATCCACATCGACGCGACCTTCGTGCCGCTGCGCCCGGGCCTGATCATCAACAACCCGCACCGCCCGCTGCCCGAGCCGCAGCGCGCCATCTTCGAGGCCAACGACTGGCAGATCGTCGAGGCCGCCGACCCGGCCCACACCGAGCCGCCGGCGCTGTGCTACTCGTCGGTGTGGCTGTCCATGAACTGCCTGGTCCTCGACCCGAAGACCGTCATCGTGGAGGCCTCCGAGGTGCACCAGCAGGAGCAGATGGACAAGCTGGGCATGAACGTCATCCCCTGCGACCTGCGCGACGCCTACCCGTTCGGCGGCGGCCTGCACTGCTCCACCGCCGACGTCTACCGCGAGGGCGAGTGCCTGGACTACTTCCCGAACCGCGTCGAGGATCCCACCCTCGTGCGCCCCGAGATGTGGAAGTAA
>NZ_JAYMFF010000043.1:0-526 GCF_035989245.1 Adlercreutzia wanghongyangiae
AACTTGGGAACAGCGTAAGCTGGGGGATGTGGGGCATGCCCAATCTGGCGTCGGCTTTCCAGATGCGGAACAGGGCGGCAGGGAGGGCGTGCCGTTTTACAAAGTTTCTGACATGAACACACCCGGCAACGAGACCGAGCTTATTGAGTCCAACAACTACGTAACCTCAGAACAGATTGCGAGAAAAGCGTGGAAGCCCGTGGTGGATGTTCCGGCAATGATCTTTGCAAAAGTCGGTGCCGCCGTCTTTCTTGATAGGAAGAGACTGGTCAGAAAGCCTTTTCTCCTAGACAACAATACCATGTGCTACTCATTTAATAAAAGTGAGTGGGACACGGATTTCGGACGATCGCAATTTGAACGAATTAATCTAGCCGCACTAGTTCAAGTTGGGGCGTTGCCGTCCTACAACACACGCGATGTTGAAGATATCGAAGTCCTTATACCCAACAACCTTGAAGAGCAACGCCAAATCGGCTCCCTCTTCGCCAAGCTCGACTCGCTCATCACCCTTCATCAGCGTGAG